>CAILDU010000142.1 GCA_903833055.1 uncultured Verrucomicrobia subdivision 3 bacterium
GCCAGAAGCGCGCATAAAGCAGATGGAGAACGGCGTGTTCCGTGCCGCCGACATATAAATCCACGCCAGCCGCCTTGCCGTTGGATGCCATCCAATAACTGTCCGCGTCCTTGCCGACAAACGCCTGCGTGTTTTTCGCGTCAGTGTAGCGGAGATAATACCAGCACGACCCGGCCCATTGCGGCATCGTGTTCGTTTCGCGCGTTGCGCCGGGAATTTCGTTCAACCAATCCTTCGCGCGGGCCAACGGCGGTTCGCCACCTGCCGTCGGCTTGTAATCTTCCAGCGTGGGCGGGAGCACGGGCAACGCGCTTTCCGGCAACGCTTCGTGATACAGATTTCCGGCGTCGTCCTTTTTCCAAACAATCGGGAACGGCTCGCCCCAGTAACGCTGACGGCTGAACAGCCAGTCGCGCAGTTTGTAATTGATGGTCTTCTTGCCGAGATTTTTTTCTTCGAGCCAAGCGGTGATTTTCTTTTTGGCTTCGGGTGTGGAAAGGCCATTCAGGAAACCAGAATTTACTGCCGTGCCGTCGTCTGTGAAACCCTGCCACTCCGTTTTTGCATCGCTTGGCTGCACGACTTGGATAACCGGCAATCCAAACTTTTGTGCGAATTCAAAATCCCGCGTATCGTGCGCTGGGACAGCCATGATTGCACCCGTGCCATAGCTGGCGAGAACATAGTCAGCAATCCAGATCGGAATTTTCTCACCGTTGACGGGATTGATGGCGTAAGCGCCGGTGAACACGCCGGATTTTTCCTTCGCGAGTTCCGTGCGTTCCAAGTCAGATTTTCCGGCGGCTGAAGCTTTGTAGTCTTGAACAGCCTTTTCTTGCTCTGGCGATGCGATGTGGTCAACCAACCAGTGTTCGGGTGAAAGAACTGCGTAAGTCGCGCCAAAAAGTGTATCAGGTCTAGTTGTGAAAACTTTGAAATCGTATCCGCCAGTGCCGAAGATTTTGAATTTAACTTCCGCACCCTCGCTGCGCCCAATCCAATTTCGCTGCATTTGTTTGAGTGAATCGCTCCAATCAATCGTGTCGAGGTCGGCAAGCAACTTCTCTGAATACGAAGTGATACGCAGCATCCACTGACGCATTGGTTTTCTGACGACTGGAAATCCACCGACTTCGGATTTGCCATCAATAACTTCTTCATTCGCCAACACCGTGCCGAGTTCAGGACACCAGTTCACCGGCGCTTCACTGACATAGGCGAGGCGTTTTGAATTGCGATAAAGTCGTTGCTTTTCTTCGAGTGATTGAGGTTTTATGAAATGGAATTCATCGCCTTTGACAGGATCAATTTCCCGAAATTCTTCCATCGCCTCTAGCGCTGCCGGAAATTTCAACGTCTCAATCGGTTCAGCCTTTTTCGTTTCCGGATTGAACCATGAATTGTAGAGCTTCAGGAAAATCCACTGCGTCCATTTGAAATATTCCACGTCGGTCGTGGCGAGTTCGCGCGTCCAGTCGTAGCTGAAACCGAGGCTTTTGATTTGGCGCGTGAAGTTGGCGATGTTCGCCTCGGTCGTCACGCGCGGATGCTGGCCGGTCTTGACGGCGTATTGCTCGGCGGGCAATCCAAACGAATCCCAACCCATCGGATGCAGCACATTGAAGCCGCACGCGCGACGGTAGCGCGCGAGAATGTCCGTGGCCGTGTAACCCTCGGGATGCCCGACGTGCAAGCCCGCGCCGCTCGGATACGGAAACATGTCGAGGATGTAAAACTTCGGCGGTAACTGCGTTGCGGCCACCTTGCCGGAAATTTTGTGGCGCACGGCGAACGGATGGTGCGCGGGAATTTCCTCATTCGGATTGAACGCGCGGAAAGCCTGTTGCTGTTCCCAAGTCTGCTGCCACTTGGGTTCAATCAGGTGAAACGGATATTGTCGGCGACTGCTGGACATAGAGCCGTGAATACTACGCAAAAAATCGCCGGACTCAATCGCGGAGTTAGGTGGCAGAGTTTGCGAGCCAGACCAGCCGCAAACCTTCCAACGTTAAATCCGGTGCAACGGCGGAAATTTCCGGCAGCTTGGCCGCGATTAATTTTGCATAACCGCCGGTTGCCACCACCGGCAATTTTTCCGCGCGCAACTCACGCTTGAGTTCGCCAATCAATTCCCGCACGAGACCGCGATAACCTTGCACCGCGCCGATTAACATTGCGTGCTCCGTGCTTTTGCCGATGACGGATTTGACCTCGCGGATTTCAATCTTCGGCAGCAGCGCCGTTTTTTCGTGCAGATAATTCGTCATCGCCGCCAGCCCCGGCGCGATGATGCCGCCGACGTAATTGCCTTTTGCGTTCACCACATCAAAAGTGACCGCCGTGCCAAAATCAACCACCACGACCGGCGCGCCGAAACGAAATTTTGCCGCCACCGCGTTCGCCAAACGGTCCGGGCCGATGGAAGCGGGCTTCGGATAATCAATGCCCACGCCGCGAATCGTGGCGGAATTCAATTCAAGCGCGTTTATTTTCCAAGCAGCGCGAACAAGTTTTTTTACCAACGGCGTCGCGCGCGGCACGACGCTGCACAGAATCGCGCCTTCAATTTTATTTTCGCCCGCAAATTTTTTGACCAGCGCCGCCGCGCCGCCGCCAAACCACATCAGCGTCGAGATGTCAGTTTGTTTCACGACGCGCCTTTCATCAGCGAGGCCGATGTGCGTGTGCGTATTGCCGATGTCGAATAGCAAAATCATTTTTCCAAAGTGACGTCGCCGCCAATGACACGTTCCAGATGGCCATGTTCCGTGCGAACAAGTAATGCACCGTCGTCGTCCAACGCCTCGGCACAACCACGAATTTGCCGCGCGCCCATCTGCACCGAAACATTTTTGCCGATGGTCAAACAGCCGGTTTCCCATTCATCCGCGACCTGCGCGAACTTGCCGCCGCAAATCCGCGCGTAATCAAAATCCAGTTCGCGCAAAATTTCCGTCGCCAGTTCCGCGCGACAAATTTCTTTGCCCGCTTCAACTTTCAACGATGTCGCAATCTTCCGCAGTTCCGGTGGGAATTCCGCTGCGTCCTGATTCACATCCACGCCAATACCAAGAATAACGTGACGCACGCGATCCACTTCCGCGCTCATCTCCGTCAAAATGCCGACGACCTTTTTTTCACCAATCAACAAATCATTCGGCCATTTGATTTCCGCAGAAATTCCCGCGACATTTTTAATCGCGCGCCGCAACGCGGTGGCCGAGGCGACGGTCAACTGCGTCGTTTCTTGTGGACTTAATTCCGGTCGTAGCAAAATGGAAAACCAAAGTCCTTTGTGCGTCGGCGACGTCCATTTTCTTCCGAGCCGTCCCCTACCCTTGGTTTGCGATTCAGCAAAAACAACGACACCTTCTTTCACGCCGTCGCGCGCGAGTTTTTCAATGACATCGTTCGTGGAAGTCGTTTCCTCAAACACGCGGATGTCGCGACCAATGACTTTGGTTTTGCCTAGCCGCGCGAGCAAATCATCCGCGTGCAAGGCGTCTGGCGAACTCACGAGACGATAACCGAAATGCGGCCCAGCCTCGATTTCGTAACCGGCCTGACGCAATTCCTCGATGCGCGACCAAATCGCCGCGCGACTGATGGCAAGCTGCTCCGCCAATTGTGCGCCAGAAACGCCTTCAGGATTGGCGCGCAAAGCAAAAAGAATTTTGGCGTCCGTGGTCATGCAAAATCCAAGCCGATGTCCACCGCGCGCGCCGAGTGCGTAATCGCGCCGACGGAAATAAAATCCACGCCGGTCGCGGCGATGGCGCGGACGGTTTTCAAATTCACGCCGCCGCTGGCTTCGATTTTAGCGCGACCACGAATAATTTTTACCGCCGCGCACAACTGCGCGGTCGTCATGTTATCGAGCAAGATAATATCCGCGCCCGCATCCGCCGCTTGAGCGACTTGCGCCAGCGTATCAGCTTCGACTTCCACTTTCAGTTTCGGAAATTTTTCGCGCGCGCGTAAAACGGCGGCGGCGATGGTATTCGGTTTTTCGTTTCGCAGCGTGACGAGATGATTGTCCTTAATCAAAATCATGTCGAATAAACCGATGCGATGATTTTTTCCGCCGCCACATTTGACCGCGTATTTTTCAAAGCACCGCCAGCCGGGCGTGGTCTTGCGCGTGTCGAGAATTTTGGCGCGCAAACCTCTAATTTCATTGGTGAATAAAGCGGTCGCCGTCGCCACGCCGCTCAACCGCTGAACAAAATTTAGCGCCACGCGTTCGGCACTCAAAATGGCGCGGGACGAACCAGAAATTTTCAGCAGCGTTTTTCCGGCGGCAACTTTTTGTCCGTCGCGCACGAGCTTTTCAATTTTAATTTTTGGCGACAGCTCTTTGAACGCAATTTCTGCAAACTGAATTCCCGCGACGGTGAGCGGTTCGCGCGCGCGCATGAGCGCGATGGATTTTGCATTGGCGGGAACGGTCGCGAGCGTGGTCGCATCGCCGCTGCCGAGGTCTTCGGCAAGCGCGGCGCGGACGGCACGGCGGATTTCGGCGGCGGTAAGTTCCACGCGGATAAGATGGCGGCGAACGGATGCGGGGAAAAGAAAAATGCGCCATGAGAAAAATCGCCGGAAATTATCATGGCCGAAAACGCGGCTTTGGTTTAGAAATGCGGCGTGAATTTCCACGGCCAATCTGATTTCCCAATCGCGCCACTTATTGCGGTGCTCTTTGTCGGAGCCATTCTGGTTGGCGTCATTTATAGCTACATCGCCGACCGCAAACGGCGCGAGGCGTTGTTTGAACTGGCGCAACGGCTGAATCTGGATTTTGACGCGGGCAATGACGATGGCATTCCCGGACGGTTCGGTTTTCTCAAGCAACTGGATCAGGGCGACAACCGTTACGCCACCAACGTGATTTCGGGTAACTACCGGCAAAATGAAATTCTCGCGTTCGATTATCACTACGAGACCTACACTTATGACAAGAATGGTCGCCACACGGAACACCACTGGTTCTCGTTTTTTATTTTAACGCTGCCGACGACGTTTCCCGAATTGACCATCCGGCGCGAAGGTTTTTTCACCAAGATCGCCGAGGTGTTCGGTTATCAGGACATCAATTTTGAATCCGCCGAATTTTCCAAAACGTTCAACGTGCGTTCGCCGGATAAAAAATTCGCCTACGATGTTTGCAACGCACGGATGATTGAATACCTCCTCGCCAACCGCGATTTGAGCATCGAAATCGAAAACGAAGTCATCGCGCTGGCGTTCACCACGCGCCTAGCCGTCGAACAATTTGAAATCAATCTGCAACGGCTAGTTGAAATCCGTTCGCGTTTGCCGGAATATCTTTTTATCAATTAAATGAACCCTTCCGTGCTCATTCTACTCATCGTCGGCGGCGGCGTAATTTTGTTGCCGGTAATTTTTGTCATTGCGCAATACAACGCGCTCGTCGGCCTTAAAAATTACATTCGCGAATCGTGGAGCGACGTGGACGTGGAATTGAAACGCCGTTACGACTTGATTCCGAATCTCGTCGCGGCAGTGAAAGGTTACGCAACGCACGAACGCGAAGTGCTGGAGCGCGTGACCGAATTGCGAAACCGTTGCGCCGCGAACAACGGCGCGGTGGCCGACCAGTCGCGCGATGAAGTTCAATTCGTGGACGCGCTGAAACAAATGCTCGTGGTGGTGGAAAATTATCCGCAGCTCAAGGCCAGTGAAAATTTTCTCCAACTGCAAAAGGAACTGGTGAACACCGAAGACCGCATTCAAGCCGCGCGCCGATTTTATAATGGCAACGTGCGTGATTACCGCAACAAGTGCGAAAGTTTTCCCAGCAACCTCGTGGCAAATATTTTCGGCTTCAAGGACGAGGGCGATTTTTTCAGCGTGCCGCCCGCGGTGCGCGATGTGCCGAACGTGGATTTTGCCACGTGAACATTGGTCACCGCGCTACTTGGACGGCGGAAGAAACTCTTCCGCAATGCGATCGAGTTCACGCGCCGCTTCGGTTTCGGGGCTGACGATCAGCATTAAAAGCCATTTGTCCGGACGCGGCACGAAGCGGATGTGGCCGTATTCAAACGCCCACGTCGTCCAGCGCGGAGCAAGTTTGTCGGCGGCCAGCGGTTCGTGCAGTTCAGCAAACTGCTTGAGCAATTTTTCAATTTTTCCCGCCGGATAAATTTTGTCGTCGCCGTAGCCGAGACACTTGCCATTCGGCTGGCGCACGCCGCAGGCGAGCATGCCCGGAATGGCGGGCAGCGCAGCAAACCAGTTTTTGAAATCAGCTTTCATACTTTTCCGTGGGCGCGGCGACGCGCATAAAAACCAAACGGTCGGCGCGCGGTTGCAACACCGCGCGACCATCAGCCAGTTGGATTTCGACACGATCCAGTTTGCCAAGTTGCAGTTCGGGAATCAGTTTTTCCGCACGCAACGCCACGGCTTGCAGCAGCGTCACGCGCGCGGCGGCATCGGCGCACTGCCAGTTGTAAAGCACTTCGCCAGCGGCGGAGCAAATGAGCATTTCCGCCGTCTGACCGACGGGCGTGGCGGCAGCGGTTTCATCAGCCGTGAGAATTTTTTCGCCGGCTTGCGCGCGCTGGGCGAGTTGCTCGCGCTGGCGCAGCGCTTCGGCGAGCAGCACTTCCCAAGTGCGGTTGATGGTGCGTTCCGGCGGCACTTCAAAATCGAGCAGTTCAAACGTGCCGCCGGTGATGGTGAACAATTTTTGAAAAGCGCGTTCGCCAAAAATTTCGCCGCAGACGGCGTGCGTAATCTGGCCTTGATCAATATAAATCCGGCCGAGCGGATGTTCGTGAAACAGTTCGAGAATGGAGGAATTTTTTCCGACGCATTCCATCTGCACGAGATCCGGCAGGCCGACGCTGCGTAAAACCCCTTGAAAACCCTGCGTGTTTTTCCAGTCAATCAATTCGCACAGTTTTTCAAAAACGGATTTCAGACCTTCGGGCGAAACGGGTTTTTCCAGAAATAAATTCGCACCGGCGGCGCTGCTGGCGGCATTTTTTTCTTCGCTGGCCAGCGCGGTCATGACCACTTTTTTTATCTGCGGATGACGCCGGTGCAGTTCGCCAATGAATTGCACGCCGTCCTGCCCGGGCATATTTATATCGGCAACGACAAGTTCGATGGCTTCGGTCTGGAGAATTTTCAACGCCGCTTCCGCGCTGGCGGCGGCGTGCGTCTGCCAACGACCCTCGCTCAACGCACGAAAAGAATCGCACACCGTGGCAAGATAATCCGCCTCGTCGTCCACGATTAAAACGCGGCGTTCGTGTTCCAGATTTTTTTCTTTGGCCATTAAAAATTTTCAGTTCAACGCCGCCAATGCTGCCTGCGCCGCCCTTTGCACATCTGAATCCGCATCGCGCGCGGCGGTGGCGAGGACGGATTCCGCGCCACGTTCGCGCAAACGTCCCAACGCCTCGGCGGCAGCCACGCGCAAATCGCGGTCGCGGTCAAAAAGCAAATCGGCGAGCAGCGGCAACGCCATGTGTGGCGGGGAAAATTCAATGGCTTCCTCCTGCGCTGCGACTGGCTGACCAGCGTCCAGCTTGAGCTGTTCCAATAATTGGCGCGCGCTGTAACGCACCCAATAATCGGGATGGCTCAACGCCGCTTGAATTGACGGCAACGCTTCGCGCGCGGAGTCGGAGCGATCCCAATTGGGATTTAATTTCCGCACGGTCGCTTGCGCGAGATTCCGCACCGTGCGTTCGACATCCATCATCGCCGCGATTACAGAAACCAATGCACTTGGGTCATTTAATTTTCCCAGTGCGCCAATCGCCGCCTCGCGCACATCGTTATCCGGGTCGTGGACCAATTCGCATAGCGCAGGCACGGCGGATTTTTCGCCAATGGAACCAAGGGCTTTGGCCGCCGCGCGACGCACATCCCAAAACGTATCGCGTAACGCTTTGATCAATTCCGGCACGGCGCGCTTGCCGCCGCAACGCGTGGCGGTGTCCACCGCCGTGGTGCGAACGCTGGCGTTTGTGTCCTTGAGCAATTTTTCCACGTCGGGATACGTCGTCGGATCGGCAATGCGTTCCAAATTATCGAGCGCGGCGATGCGGACGGCGGGACTGTCTTTTTGCAACGCCTCGAGCATCGAGCGCGTCAGGCGCGGATCTTTGATTTGACCGAGCGTTTTGACGGCGGCGAGCTGCTTGTTCGGCGGGCCGTAACGCATCAATTCCAAAAGTGGTTCCACCGCTTCCGAGCCGATGGTCAACAGCATTTGCAAATTTCCGAGCGCGAGAATCTGCTGAATTTTTTGCGAATCCGTCGCCGGTCGCCAGCCGAGCCGGTGCAAACTGCGCGCCGCCACTGCGCGCACAATCTGATCCTGATCACGCAACAATGGCACGAGCCGGTCAATCGCCAATGGATCGCCCAGTTTTCCGAGCGATTCGGAGGCCGCCGCGCGCGCGAGCGGCACGGTATCTTTGAGCATCTCCATCAATGGCCCCGCCGCGCGCCGGTCTTGAAACGCCACGAGCGCCTTGGCCGCCGCGCAGCGCACGTCCGCGTCCTTATCTTTCAAGACGAGCAGGAGCAAGCCGACGGATTTCGCCTCGCCCTCCATCGCGAGTTGCTGCACCACCGCGAGTCGGGCTTGCGGATTACTGGCGCGTAATTTCTGATGAGTCCACCAAAGCATTTTCTTCTGATTAACCGAACGGTTTCCCGCTGAATGTTACAAATTTGTAATAAACACCGTTGATTATCCAGTCGGAAACACCAAGGCGAGACCGCATGAATATGCGGGCAGAAGCACAACTTCATTACCGAGGCGCGAACTTGTAGAAATAATTTAACTCAACAATTTTTCAAACCGCGCCGCCGCCGCGTCCCATTCGGCGGAATCCTGCGGCGTAAAAGTTTTTAGCTCGAAAGAATTGCGGACGATTTCCCGCGCCGCCGCGTGCGATTCCACATGGCCGAGCGCGATGGCCTGCACCAAAATATTGCCGAGCGCGGCACATTCGGTTGGACCCGCCAATACGGAAATTTTCAGCGCGTTCGCCGTAAATTGATTCAACGTCGCGTCCTTGCTGCCGCCACCGACGATGTGCAACCGCTCGATTTTTTTGCCGATGAGCCGCTCGGTGCGGCGCAGCGTGACGCGATAAAACAGCGCGAGACTTTCGTAAATGCAGCGCACACACGCACCGATGTCCGCCGGCACGGGCTGGTCGGTTTCGCGGCAAAAATCGGCAATCTTTCCGGGCATATTGTCCGGACTCAAAAAGCGCGGATCATCGGGATTGATGAGCGAAATAAACGGCGGCGCGGCAATCGCAAGTTTTTCCAAATCGGCAAATTCCAATTTCTTGCTGCCTTTGTTCCAGTGGCGCCGCGATTCTTGAATGAGCCATAAACCAACAATGTTTTTGAGCAGCCGCGTCGTGTCGCCGTAGCCGATTTCATTGGTGAAACCGAGGTTACGGCTCTGGTCGTTGATGACCGGCTTCGACCATTCGACACCCATCAGCGACCACGTTCCCGAACTCAAGTAAGCCCAATTCTCGCCGCTCGCGGGAACCGCCGCGACCGCCGCGCCGGTGTCGTGCGAGCAACTGGCGACGACTTCGATTTGCGGCAAGCCGACTTCCGCCGCGAGATTTTTTTTCATCGGGCCGAGCACGGTTCCGCTCGCGCAAATCGGCGCAAATAAATCTTCGCGCAGACCGAGCGCGGCGAACAAGCGCTTGGACCAGCGTTTGTAAGTGGGATTGTAAAGCTGCGTGGTGCTGGCGTTGGAAACTTCGTTGCGCGCGACGCCGGAACAGAAAAAATTAAAGGCGTCGCCGATGAGCAAAATGTGTTTCGCCGCCGCCAGCCGTTCGGCGGGTTCGGTGACGATTTGATAAATCGTATTCAGCGCCATGAACTGAATGCCGGTGATGGAATAAATCGTCGGCCACTCAACTTTGCCCGTCACGATTTCGACGCCTTGCGCCGTGCGCGAATCGCGGTAGCACCACACCGGCGACAGCGGCAAACCGCGTTCGTCATAGACCACATAATCCACGCCCCACGAATCGGTGCTGATGCTGGCGATGGGCAGATTTTTCGCGGCGGCTTTTTTCAGGCCGGTCTTCAATTCGTTTAGCAGCCGGTCAAATTCCCAATGCAGCGCGCCCGCCACTTTCGTCGCGCCGGTGGGAAAACGATGTAATTCTTCCAGCGAAATTTTCCCATTGTCGAGCGTGCCGAGAATAACGCGACCGCTGTCCGCGCCGAGGTCGCAAGCGAGATAATGTGTGGGCATAAAAAGTTTTGAAATTCTACGCGGCGGCGGCGCGGTGTCAAAATCTTCCCGCACCATGAACGCAATTCGCGCTGGCAATGAAAATTCCGTTGGCAAAATTTCTGCAAAGAGATTGCCAATGCGCGGCGACGGCGTATTTTGGCGGAACCAACATTTTACTTTTATGAGCACCACCAACCAACTGGATCAACTCAAAACCTTCACCACCGTCGTCGCCGATACCGGCGATTTCGCCTCGCTCAAACAATTCGCACCGCGCGACGCCACGACCAATCCCTCGCTGATTCTTAAGGCCGCGCAGATGCCGGAGTATCAATTCCTCGTGGATAAGGCCATCGCCGACAACAAGGCGAAGTTCGCCGGCAAAGAACTTTTGGCGCACGTTCTCGACGACTTGACGATTCTCTTCGGCTTGGAAATTTTGAAAATTGTTCCCGGCCGCGTTTCCACTGAAACCGATGCGAATCTTTCTTTCGATGCCGACGCGCTCGTGGCCAAGGGAAAATTATTCATCAAGAAATATGAAGCCGCCGGCATTCCGCGCGAACGCATTCTCGTCAAAATCGCTTCGACGTGGGAAGGCATCCGCGCGGGCGAAATGCTCCAGCGCGAAGGCATCAATTGCAATCTCACCCTGCTCTTCTCGCTCGCGCAAGCTGTCGCGTGTGCCGACGCGAAGATCAAACTCATCTCGCCGTTTGTCGGTCGCATCATGGATTGGTATAAGGCGAAGGAGAAAAAAGATTTTGCGCCTGCCGAAGATCCCGGTGTGATTTCGGTGAAGGAGATTTATTCCTACTACAAAAAGTTCGGCCATGCGACCGAAGTGATGGGCGCAAGTTTCCGCAACGTCGGCGAAATTCAGGAACTCGCCGGTTGCGATTTGCTGACCATCAGCCCGAACTTGCTCGCGGAATTGCAGAAGTCCGAAGTGCCGCTCACGCGCAAGTTGAGTCCCGAACTCGCGCGCGAATCCAAAATCGAGAAGCTGCCACTGGACGAAAAGAAGTTCCGCTGGCTCTTCAACGAAAACGCGATGGCCACGGAAAAAACCGCCGAAGGCATCCGCGCCTTCAACGCCGACGCAATGAAGCTGGAACAGTTCGTCGCGGCGAAATTGTAAGGCGCGCGGCCATCACTGGTGCAATCCGCGCCAGCCGTGCCACGCCATGAAGCTGGCGAGGCAGACTAACAACACGCAGGAAACATAAGGCGCGCGGCGCATCGCTTCGCCAAAACCTTTGAAGCGTTTTTCCGCGTGGCGCACACTCCACGCGGCCAGCACGCCCGTCGCCACCATCGTCAGCGCGAGGCCGAAACTAAACGCGCCGACCATCGCAAAACCGAGCGTGGCCTTTTTTAATTGCAGACACACGAGCAACACCGTGAACGCCGCCGGACACGGCATCAACCCGCCGGTGACGCCGAATAAAATAATTTGCGGCGTGGTGACCGCGCGACCGGCAAAGCGCTTGGCGATGTCCTGCGCGTGCGCGCGTTCGTGCGCGTCCTGAAATTCTTCACCGTCAGCTTCGTCGTGATGATGGTGATGATGTTCGTCCTCGCGAAATTCCACGCGGCAAGTGTGATTATGATGGCCGTGGCCGACGGTCACGGTCGCGTCAAATTCGTGCGGCTCCGGAATGTCCACGGTGGATTCGAGAAAATCTTTTTTGGCGGCGAAGTGAAAAATCTGCCGCGCGCCATCGGGACGAATCGTTTCCAGCGTCACGTCTCCGGCAGCAGGCAAGCGTTCGCCTTTCGGCGCACGGATTTGAAAAACCGGCGGCACACCATCTTCAAAAACGCTCAACTCTAGTTTGCCGTGGCCGAGATCGAGCGTGAACAATTCGCTGTGCGCGTGGTCGTGGCCGTGATCGTGATGATGATGCGTGGCGGCGTGAACTTCGCGGCGCGTGCGAAAAAACATCCACGTTGCCAGCGCAAGAATCATCACGGCGGAACCGAGTTGCAAATACGGCTCGACGGTTTCCGCATTGAATTGATTGCCGAAATGCAGCGCGGCGGCGGCGAGAATCCAGATGATGAACGAGTGCGAAATCGCGGCGGATAAGCCAAGCAACACCGCCTGCCCGATGGTTCCGCGAATGGCGACGATGAACGCCGCCATCATGGTTTTGGAATGGCCCGGCTCCAGTCCGTGCAAAGCGCCGAGCAAAATCGCGGCGGGAATGAACAGCCAAAGATTCGTCGAACCGTTTTGCACCGCGTGCAAAAAATCATTCATTCGCAAATGTTAAAGTTGCCGACGCATTTGTCACCCGGAAAGGCAGTCGTTTGGACGGCAGCGCAAAACTTGACTCACGGCTGCGGAAAAATTAGTCTGTCCGTCCGGTTGGTGGCCATAGCTCAATGGTAGAGTCCAAGCTTGTGGAGCTTGTTGTTGCGGGTTCGAATCCCGTTGGCCACCCCATTTTTCAAATCTCAAAGTTCGGCTTATCCTGCTTCGCCTCTTTCACGCGGCCAAACGAAAGTTTTTCCCAGACGCGTTCGTGGAAATAATACAGCGCGACCTTCGTGAAAAATTCGACACTCATGATGCCCAATGCCAGTTTTAATTTGCCCGTGATGAAATATGAAATGATCAACGTATCAATGCTGCCGGTGATGCGCCACGAGACGCCTTTGATCAGGCTGCGGTAATGTTTGTCGGCCATGCGCGAAACGATAGTCAGGCGCGTGGCGGAGTCAAACAAAGTTAAGCGATAAAATTAAATCGAGTAATCGTCCGAGAAGATTTTTACGTTTTTCAGTTCCACGAAAACTTCTTCGCCCGGCTTCGGCGACAATTCCTGAAACAGTTCCTTGCTTAATTGCACGGTGAAAATTTCGCCGCTGTCGAGCCGCTTTAATTCCAGATTCGCCACCGGCCCGGCGGCGTTGGAACGCACAACTTGCGCGGCCAGCGCGGGACCGCTCGCAATGCGCGTCACGCGGATGTCGTGCGGACGCACGAACGCGACGGCTTCGGAATCTTGTTCGCCCGCTGCGTCCGGCGAAGCAAATGACGTTCCGCCAATAACCATCGCGCCGTCTTTCACGCGACCGCTGAACAAATTTACGTTGCCGAGAAAATCATAAACAAACGGCGACGCGGGGCGGTCGTAAATTTCTTCCGGCGTGCCAATCTGCTCAATCTTGCCGTCGCGCAAAATCGCCACGCGGTCGGAAACTTCCAGCGCTTCTTCCTGATCGTGCGTCACAAACAAAGTCGTGACGTGGATTTCGTCGTGCAACTGCCGCAGCCAGCGGCGCAATTCTTTCCGCACTTTCGCGTCGAGCGCACCGAACGGTTCGTCGAGCAGCAGAACTTTTGGTTCCACCGCCAGCGCGCGCGCAAGCGCAACACGTTGCCGTTGTCCGCCGGAAAGTTGCGAGGGAAAACGTTTCGCCTGCGGTTCAAGCTGGATGAGATGCAGCAATTTTTCTACGCGCGCGCGAATTTCAGCTTCCGGCGGACGCGTCGTTTTCGGACGCACGCGCAAACCGAACGCGATATTTTCAAACACGGTCATGTGCCGGAACAGCGCGTAATGTTGGAACGCAAAACCGGCCTTGCGCTCGCTCGCGGGAATTTGCGTCACGTCTTCGCCGTAAAATAAAACCTGCGCTTCGCCGGCGTTATCAGGGAATTCCAAGCCGGCGATGGTGCGGAGCAAAGTTGTTTTGCCGGAGCCGGACGGGCCGAGCAGCGCGACGAGTTCGCCGGATTCGACCTTGAGGCTGACATTGTCGAGCGCGGTAAAATTACCGAACTTCTTCGTGACATTTTTGACTTCGACACTCATTTGGAAATTTCGATTTCGTTTAGCGCGGCATTTTTGTGTTCCACCCAGGTTTTCAGGCCGAGCGTGATCAGCGCGAGAAAAGCCAGCAACGATGCGACCGCAAACGCGCCGGTGAAATTATAGTCGTCATACAGCGCCTCGATGTGTAGCGGAATCGTATTGGTCTGGCCACGAATTTTTCCGCTCACGACGGACACCGCGCCGAACTCGCCCATCGCACGGGCGTTGCACAGAATCACGCCGTAAATCAAACCCCATTTGATGTTGGGTAGCGTCACGCGCCAA
>CAILDU010000143.1 GCA_903833055.1 uncultured Verrucomicrobia subdivision 3 bacterium
TATAAATTGCGCGTGCCGCAAACCAGTTTAGCCCCCATCAACGCCGCCACGCGCCTGTGCGCGGTGCTGGGTTCGCCCATCCGGCATTCCGCCTCGCCGGCGATGCACAACGCGGCCTTCGCGGCGCTCGGCCTGAACTGGCGCTACCTCGCCTTTGAAGTGGATCCAAAAAATCTCCGCGCCGCCATCGCGGGCGCGCGCGCGATGAACTTCGTCGGTCTCAATCTCACCGTGCCGCACAAGCTGCTGGCCGTGGATATGGTGGATGAACTCGACGCCTCGGCCAAAACGTGGGGCGCGGTGAACACGATCAAATTTGAAAATGGCCGAGCTATCGGATTCAACACGGACGCGGATGCGATTGTCTCGTCGTTGCGCGAAGATTTGAAAGTGGAGTTGCGCGGCGCAAAAGTTTTGTTGCTCGGCGCGGGCGGCGCAGGTCGCACGGCGGCATTGAAACTCGCGGCGGAAAATGTCGCAGAACTTTTTCTCGTGAACCGCACGGTGAGCAAGGCGGAAGAAATCGCCGTTGAAATCAAAAAACAATTCCCATCCGTCAAAGTTTCCGTTGGTTATCCGAAAGCGGAAATTGATTTATTGCTGAACGCAACTTCGCTTGGTTTGAAGTCGGAAGACGGTTCGCCGCTAGACGAAAAACAATTTTCGCTGAAACAAACGCGCGCGGTTTACGACATGATTTACCAACCGGCGGAGACGAAGTTGCTGGCTGCCGCCAAAGCCGCCGGATGTAAAACAGCCAATGGAATTGGGATGTTGGTGCATCAAGGCGCGAAGGCATTTGAGATTTGGACGGGTCAGCCCGCGCCGGTCGCCGTGATGCGGCGCGCGGTCGAAGGGAGCGTTTATGGGGTTTGATAATATCTTCAATCCGCAATACTGGGCGCTCGTGCCGTTCCATTTTTGGTCGCTGGTATTCTTTTCGTTTGGCTGCATCGTCGGCAGTTTTTTGAACGTCTGCATTTACCGGATGCCGCTGGACTTGAGCGTCGTCTCGCCGCCGTCGCATTGCCCGCATTGTAAATACTCGATCCCATTTTACCTGAACGTGCCGCTGCTGACGTGGCTCTCGCTGCGCGGCAAATGTAAAAATTGCGGCGCGCCCATCTCGCCGCGCTACTTCATCGTGGAGCTGCTGACCGGCGTGACATTTCTCGCGTGCTGGCTGGCGTTCGGCCACGCGTCGCCGTGGATCGCGGCGGTCTACTGCCTGTTTCTTGCGGGACTGATCACGGCGACGTTCATTGATTTCGAGCATTTTATTATTCCCGACGAAATCACTTTTGGCGGCGCAGCCGTGGGATTTGTGATTTCAATTTTTCTGCCGCAATTGCACGGAACAAATTCTTTACGGGAAAGTGTAGGACGCAGCGCGCTGGGCATTGCGATTGGTGCGGGTATCGTTTACGCCGTGCTGCGATTGGGAAAATTACTGTTTGGCCGACAAAAAATAAAATTGCCGGACGGCGCAAAAATTATTTTTACCGAAACCGCGCTGTGTCTGCCGGACAGTGTAATTCCCTACGAAGAAATTTTTTATCGCAAAACGGACGCCATTGTTTTGCAAGCGCGGACGGTGGAGTTAATTGATCGTAGCTACTGCAACGTCGCGCTGCGACTGACGCCGGAAATGCTCAAGCTCGGCGACGAAAAATTTAATCCAGAACACGAGCCGCACATGGACGTGGTCTGTTCGGAAATTATTTTGCCGCGCGAGGCGATGGGTTTGGGCGACGTAAAATTCATGGCTGGCATCGGCGCGTTCATCGGCTGGCAGGGCGCATTTTTTTCGCTGCTGGCAAGTTCGCTTATCGGTTCGGCGGCGGGAATTGCCTTGATTCTATTACGCAAACGCGAGTGGTCGTCGCGGATGCCTTACGGCCCTTACATTGCGCTGGCGGCCGTCATCTGGATTTTCGGCGGCAAAAAACTTTTCGATTTGTTGTTCCAGATGTGAGCAATTTTTTAGCGGAACGAGAGAATGACTTTGCTGCCGTCGCGCCGCAGTTCCCCTTGCTTGAGAAATAATCTTGCCGCTGTAACTTTGCCGCTCGCCAACAAATAATTTTGCACGGCCTTCGCGCGATTGGCGGCGAGCGTTTCCAAATCGCCATCGTTCACGGGATATGTCGCAAGCAAAACGGCCTCGGTCGGGTCGGGCGGGGGAACGAGCTTGGTTTGATAACCCGCTTCCGCCGCCGATTTCGGCGCGCCGCCGCCGCGTTTCAATTTCATCGCACCCTTATCAAATGCACTATTGCGTGGCAAAACCTGCGCGGCGTAGGCGACAAGATTGGAGTTTGCCGCGAGCAGTTGCGGCGTAACTTTGCCGGCGGCGACGGCTTCGGCATAAAGACGCTTCACCCATTTCGCGCGGACTTCCGGCGTGAGCACAATCGCGTCCACGGAGTTCGTGGCTTGTTCGGCCTTGCGAAATTTCTGCCAGAGGCGCGTGCGGATTTCGCGGTCAATCGCGGCGCGCTCCAAACCTTCGCAGTCGCCGTTCGCGTCCACGCTGCCGGTGATTTCCAAATTCAGCGATGGGCGCGAGTAAAGTCCTTTCAGCAGCGAATCCAATTTTGATTTGTCTGCCGCCGATAATTCCGCGCTGCCGAGCGCAAAATCCTGCTGGCTGAGTTCTTCGCCGCCACCGCCAAACACCGCGCCCAGCAAGGAGAACGGCGAGGTGGCGACCTTCACCAAAATATTTTCGATGACGCGCACCACGACTTTGCCCACGCGGAATTTCGGGTCGCTCAAATCGCCTTGAACCGGCACGTCCAAAACAATTTTCCCTTCGCGGTCTTTCAACAGCGCAATCGCGAGTCGCACCGGCAGATGCGTCGCATCGGGACTTTCCACCTTGTCGCCAAAGTTAAACTGGTCGAGCGTAATGACATTTTTGGAATCCAATTTTTTGCCGATGAGTTCGTAATTCAGGTCGAGATTCAATTTTCCTTCCGCGATTTCGTAGCCGGCAAACTTGCCCGCATACGGACTCGCCGGCGTTAAATCCATGTCCTTCACCGAAATGGTGATGTCGTTCGTTTGCGTGCTGTTCAGCGGATTGATTTTGCCGGTGATGGCGATGGGGCCAACGCCATCCGCCTTTGCGTGTAAATCAACAATGGCGTGTTGCAGTTGTTCCGAGGAAATTCCCGAAATGCTTCCGTTCATGTCCTGAATCGCCAGACTCACATTCGGCTGCATCGAATGATCGGTGAAACTTACCGCCGTATTCGTGATGATAATCGCGACGACGGAAACCTGCGGCAAAGTTGAATTGGTCGCGGCTGTTGGAGTTACAGCGGCAATTTTTGTTTCGCTCGTCGCGGGAGAATTTGTATTCGTCAAACGCAGCGCATTGAGCAGATTGATTGTTTTATTGGTCTCGATGACGAGCCGCGCGTAAGCACCGTTCACATCAATTTCCTTAATCTTTACCGACTGCGGATTGAGGTTGGCGTCAATGCCGTTGATTTGGAGCGAATCCCATTTCAACAAGTCGTCGCCCACCGCGCCGTCCACCGTGCGAAAATTATCCAGCCACGCATCGCCGTGAAAAACGACTTGCGGCAACACATTATCTGGCGTGGTCAGGGTGAGCAGGCCGTGCAAACCAACTTCGCTACCGAGGATGAACAGATTTACTTTCGGTTCGAGATACGGATCAAGCGAGCCGAGGTCGAGCTTGTCCAAATCAATTTGCACATTCGCCGTCGGCGGCAAAAATGAAGCGCTGACGATGGTCTTGATGGAACCATTTTTATTCCAGCGTAACGAGAGTTCGGCGGTGAGATTTGTGCCCGGCAGGTTGGAAATATTTTTGGCCGTGAGCGAAATCTCGGTGAGGTCGAGTCGCGCTGGACGGGAATTCACGCGGTCTTCCAGATGCACCGCGCAGTTGGTGAAATCCACCGCGTTGACCGCGCCGCGCCATTGATTTGTGCTTTCCATCAACATCGCGACGGCGTTCGTGACGGAGCGGAGCAGTAGTAAAATTCCGTCGCCCGCCGCCGCGTTTGGCACGGACGGTTTGGAAAGTTCGACGACGTTGATGGCGGCATTTTGGTCGCGGCTTAAAAATATTTTTGCGCCTTCGGCACGAACAGAATCAATCGTAGCTTTGCGCGTTTGCAAATCTGCGCTCATGCCGGCGACGCCGAAGACGGGCAATTCCGCGAGATTATTGCTGTCGTTGGGCGAACCCAGTTTGAAATCGCGCAATGCAAACGCAGTGTTGTTCACGGACGCGGTGAGGTTAGTGCCGTCCAGTTTGAATTTATAATTCACGTCCAACGCGATTTCGCCGTCGCGGATTTCAAACTTAAAGAAGTCCTGATACAGCGGGGCGTATTTGTTCAGTGTAAAATTGAACAGCTTCAACTCGCCTTCCGAGCGCAACGGCGAGAGATAGAAAAATCCGCGCCAAGAAATTTGTTCGCCCGCGTCCGTCGTGCCGGTGAAGGCGTAGGGATTTTTGTTGTCCGGGTCGGTGCGGAAATCATCGAGCGTGATGTCCAGCGGGCCGAGCGCGCGTTTGAACGGCGTGCGCGGCGAAAAATCCGCATACGCCGCGACCGCGCCGCCGATGTGCAATTTTCCAATGTGCAGCGCAATTGGTTTGGATTCGGTTTTCGCCTGTGCTGGCGCGGCGTTGGTGGAAAACTTGGTGATGAGGTCGGTGAAATTAAAGGTGCCGCCTTTGTTCATCTGCACGCGGACGAACGGTTTGGACGTGCTGATTTCCTTGAACACCCACGCGTGACCGAAGAACGACGACAATTGGAAGTTCACATAAACTTCATCCCACGAAACGAACGGCTCGCCGTCCTTGTCCTTGATAAGCAGCCCGCGCACCGTCGTGGAGAGCGCGAACGGATTTATTTTTATCTTTTCAATCGCGACTTCGCGGTCGAGTTGCGTGGACAATTGTTTGACCGCGATGTGCCGGACAATCGGCGGCAGAATCAGGAAACCGACAACGGTGTAAAGGAACAACAAACCGGCGATGGCGCCGACGATTTTAACTTTGTTGTGTGAAAGCCAATTCCAGATGGGCGGAGTCATAATTCCTCGACCGGAATTTTCTCTGCAAATCAGGATGGCGTCAACTATTTCGCTTCAGATGGCGAAGTCCGCGTATTCCGGCTTGGCAGCTTCGAGCGGCGGAAACAACATGCCCGCCGCGACCGTCGCGTTCGAGCCTTGTTCCACAAGGATGAACGAGCCGGTAAGCCGGTTCGTTTCGTAGCCGTCGAACAAGAGTGGTTTCGCCGTCTTGAGGCGAATCGTGCCGATGTCATTCAGCGCAAGTCCGGCGGGATTCGGTTCTGCATCGAAGGTTTCAAAGTTGATTCGATTTTCAATCTGCGTCACCGCGACCTGAACCATTTGCGTCGTGTGCTTGAGATAAAACTTTTTGCCCGCTGACAACGGACGTTGATTCATCCAGCAAATGCGCGCCTGCAAATCGGTGCTGCGCCCCGGCAAATTTTCGAGGCCGACAATCATATCGCCACGGCTTACGTCAATGTCGTCCGCCAAACAAATTGTCACCGACTGCGGACAAAACGCTTCGGCGAGCGAACCGTCGTAACTCCAAATTTCTTTCACCTTGGATTTAATTCCGGCGGGCAGGATGACGACTTCCTGACCCGCGCGCACGATGCCGCTGGCGATTTGTCCGCTCAAGCCGCGAAAATCGTGCAGCTCCTTGTTCGTCGGATTGTTCGGACGGTTGACCCATTGCACCGGAAAACGGAACGTGCTCAAATTCCGGTCGCTCGCGATGTGGACAGTTTCGAGATGATGCAGCAATGCCGGCCCTTCAAACCACGGCGTTTTCGTGGAAGCATCCACGACGTTGTCGCCGGACAGCGCGCTCATCGGAATAAATTTTACGTCGTGAAACGAACCGAACTTCGGCAGAAAATCTTCAATCTCATCGCGAATTTCCGTGAAGCGTTCCTCGCTCCAATCCACCAAATCCATTTTGTTGATGGCGATGACGAGATGTGGAATGCCAAGCAGCGCCGCGATATAAGTGTGTCGGCGCGTCTGCTCAATGACGCCCTGTCGCGCGTCCACCAGCACGATGGAAAGATTTGCCGTGCTCGCGCCCGTGACCATGTTGCGCGTGTATTGCACATGACCCGGCGTGTCGGCGACGATGAATTTTCTTTTCGGCGTGGCGAAGTAACGATACGCGACATCAATCGTGATTCCTTGTTCGCGTTCGGCGCGCAGTCCGTCGGTGAGATTGGCCAAATTTATTTGCCCACCGCCGGTGATGGTGGCGGATTTTTCCATCGCCTCGATCTGGTCTTCCATCAGCGACTTGGAATCGTAAAGCAACCGGCCAATGAGCGTGGACTTGCCGTCGTCAACACTGCCGCAAGTATTGAAGCGCAAAAGTTCGATGGGATGCGTATGGGGCATTTTAGGAGATGGGAGTTGGCAGATGGAAGTTAGGGTTATGCGACTCGCGCGCGGGTGGAACGAATCAGACCGGAAACCAATCGCCCGGTTTGGGCGACTTGTTCAAGCAATGTTTTATGTTCTTGTTCAGAAAGGTAACTCGCATCAAGCATGACGTAAGATAGCGAACGCACCTCGCCACAGGAAGCGCGTGCTACATTGTAAAATTGCAATTTCTCGCCCGGATGAACGCGTTCAAAACCTTCGGCAATATTGGTCATGGCCGATACGGCCGCGCGCTGAATCTGATCTCGCAACCCGAAATCAAGCGACGCGGGTTTGCGCCGGAAGAAAGCATAAACTGCCCGAACAAGTTCCCTTGCCGTGCGCCAGGCCTCAAGTTGCTCAAAATTTTCAATCCTATCTGTCATCTCCTATCTCCTATCTGCTTAAAAGTATCCTGCTTTCTTCCGGTCTTCCATCGCGGCTTCGGAAGCTTTGTCGTCAGCGCGAGTGCCGCGTTCCGTGACGCGCGCGGCGGCGACCTCGGCGATGATGTCATCAATCGTGTCCGTCTTCGATTCAATCATGCCGGTGCTGATCATGTCGGCGATGGTGCGGACGCGGACAATCATTTTTTTAATCGGCTCGTTCTGCTTGGGGCGTGCACCGGCAAATG
The DNA here is from genome assembly GCA_903833055.1 of uncultured Verrucomicrobia subdivision 3 bacterium. Classification (GTDB taxonomy): domain Bacteria; phylum Verrucomicrobiota; class Verrucomicrobiia; order Limisphaerales; family UBA11358; genus UBA11358. The sequence goes on from CAILDU010000143.1 coordinate 7,118, forward strand.
GATCGGACTTGGTTGAATCAGTATGCGGAGGCGGCACGGGCAACCACTGTCCACCGCGCCAAAAACAATCGCGCTCGTGGCTGAAATAAAGATTCGGCACTTCGAGTTTTTCTTTTTTGATGTATTCCCAAACGTCCATCTCCGTCCAGTTCGAGAGCGGAAACACGCGCATATTTTCGCCCGGATTTAACTTGGCGTTGTAAAGATTCCAGATTTCCGGGCGCTGATTTTTCGGATCCCACTGGCCGAACGAATCGCGGAAGCTGAAGAAACGTTCCTTCGCACGGGCCTTTTCCTCGTCGCGGCGCGCGCCGCCGATGGCGCAATCGAATTGAAATTCCTCAATCGCGCCGAGCAGCACGGGAATTTGCAGCTTGTTGCGGCTGATTTCGCCGGGTGCGGGATGCGCGTGACCTTTGGCGATGGCTTCATCCACGGTGCGGACAATCAGCTTCGCGCCAAGCTCCTTCGCGCGACGATCACGGAACTCAAGCAGTTCGGGAAATTCATGGCCGGTCTCGACGTTCAGAAACGGCATCGGAATATCGGACGGACGGAACGCCTTTTCCGCGAGGCGCAGCAAGCAGATGGAATCCTTGCCGCCGGAAAACAGCAAGGCGGGGCGTTCAAATTCGGCGGCGACTTCACGCATGATGTGAATCGCCTCGGTTTCCAGATACTGCAAATGATCCAAGTGATAGCTGCTCATTTTGACACGGTAATTTTAGACACGGATTTCACGGATTAGCACGGATTTTTACAAAATAACTCTTTTCCACTCCAGTGAATCACCACCGAAGTTGACCAGCAAACCAACGTGCAACTTCGATGCGGCCAGATAATTCAAGACCTGCTTGACGTGCGGGTCAGCCAGTCGTTCGACGGCTTTTGCCTCGAATAGAATTTTTCCTTCGACCACAAAATCAGCAAAATAAAAATGCGGTAGGATGACATCCTTGTATTTCACTTCAAATTTCTGTTCGCGTGCAAACGGAACATTCGCGCGACTTAATTCCACCACAAGTGCATCTTTGTATAGGACTTCATCGTGTCCTTTGCCCAGTTCGCGATGAATCTCCATGCAAAGCCCGATCAAACGGTGCGTGTCTTCGCGATAGAGAATTTCAGACATAAATAATCCGTGAAAATCCGTGCAATCCGTGTCTAGTTTTTCACGGCTTTGCCGCCCCAGCTTGCGTGCAAACCGCATTCGCGCTTTTCATCCGCCTTGGCCGGATCAAAATAATCCCACTCGTTGGGCAGGTTGTGCTGTTTCAGATAATTTTCCATGTCCGCGTCGCTCCAGTAAAAGAGCGGGCTGACTTTCAGTGAATTGAAATTCTTGTCCTCGCTCACGATGTCGAGTTCCGCGCGATTCGGATTTTGCACTTTCCGCAACGCGGTGAGCCAGACGGTTGGCGCAAGTTCCTTCATGCCGCGCTGGAACGGTTCGAGTTTCATCGCGGTGCTGAAGGCTTTGATGCGCGCTTCATTTTCCGGCGTCGGTTCCGGCATGCCGCCGAACGCGGCGTCGTAATGCGCGGCGGTCATCTTCGGGATGTAAGCCTTGATGTTAAGCTTGAGCAATTTTTTAACTTCTTCGGCGTGCTTGTAAGTCGCGGGACGATTGTAACCGTGGTCAACCCACAGCACCGGAATGTCCGGCTGAACTTGTGTGACCAAGTGAAGAATCACCGCTTCGTAAGGCCGATAATTCGTCGAGACAATCGCGCGGCCATTCGCCTGCGCGATGGCCCACTTTACGATTTCCAGCGGCGATTTAGAACGCAACTCGGCGTTGGTTTGAGCAATTTGTTCAGAAGTCATTTTAGTTCGCAGCGACAGATTGCTCGTTCAAAAACACGCGGTCGCACCAGTCGCCGAAACGTTCGCTGGCGTTGCGTTCCTTTGCGAAACGCGCGAGGACGGGGCGCAATTCATTTTCGATGTCGGGATCTTTCATGACATCCTTCCAGACGCGATTCAGGCGCGTGCCGGTCGCATCGCCGCCGAGCCAGACTTGATAACGTCCCGGCGCTTTGCCGACGAACGCGATTTCCGCCATGTAAGGCCGCGCGCAACCGTTCGGGCAGCCGGTCGAGCGAATAATAATTTCTTCGCTGCCGAGGCCGAGGTCGTCGCAAACTTTTTGAAGGCGGTCAATCAAGCCGGGCAGATAGCGTTCGGATTCCGCGAGGCCGAGGCCGCACGTCGGCAGCGAGGGACACGCCATCGAAGCCGCGTGCAAAATCGTGGTTTGATTTTCCGTCTTCACGCCATGCGCGGCGAGAATCGCGTTGATGGCCGCTTTGTCCGCATCCGAAACATTCGCGAGAATGAGATTTTGATTTGCGGTCAAACGGAATTCCACCTTTGGAAATTTATCCGCGACCTGACGCAAACCTGTTTTCATTTTGCAAACGTCCGTGTCTTTCACGCGACCCATGCTGACGAATAGGCCGAGAAAATTGCTGCCGTCAACCGCCTTGCGCCAGTCGAGCAAGTCGGCGGTGGTCGTAAATTTGTAAGGTGCATTCGGCGCAAGCGTGATGCCGGCGCGCTTATTCACCTCGTCCTGCATGAATTTTACGCCGCGTTCGGCTACGACATATTTCAGGCGCGCGTGCTTGCGGTCGGTGCGGTCGCCGAAATCGCGATGAATTGTCAGGACAGCTTTCGCCACTTCGACAACTTTGTCCGGCGTGAAAAATCCGATGACGTCCGCGAGGCGCGGATATGTCTGCGTGTTGCCGTGGCTGCGACCGAGTCCGCCGCCGACGCACAAATTGTAGCCGATAAGCTTGTCGTTCTCGACCACGGCGATGAAGCCGAGGCAGTTCGTGAACAAATCCAAATCGTTCACCGGCGGAATGACGAACGCGATTTTGAATTTGCGCGGCAAATACGTTTTGCCGTAAAGCGGATCCACGAAATTTTTATTTTCCGCCGCGTCGTTGTCGAGCTGCACGCCATCAATCCAGATGGAATGATACGCCTTGGTCTGCGGCGCGAGCGCGAGCGCGACTTTGTGCGCGTCGGCAAAAACCTGTTCGCGCGCGGGTGTGTAAGCGGGCGTGGGCGGCGCGAGAACATTGCGATTTACGTCGCCACAAGCCGCGAGCGTGGAGAGCAGGCACTCGTTAATTTTTTTGACGAGCGGTTGCAATCCGGCCATCACGACGCCGTGAAACTGGATGCTCTGGCGCGTGGTGATTCGCAAAGTATTATTGCCGTAATCCGTCGCGAGTTGGTCGAAGACGCCGTATTGTTTGGCCGTCATGACGCCGCCGGGAATGCGGCCGCGAATCATCATGATATATTTTTTGCCGGTCTTGCGAAGGTCGCGGTCGTCCTGCTGATACGAGCCGTGAAATTTCAGGAACTGGTTGTCGTCCTCGGAGAAATGGTCGTTGGCCGGATCGTTGAACGTCGCGGCAATCGTGCCGGCCAAGGTCGGGATGGCGGCCTTGATGTCTTCGTTGTGTGTCAATTTGACTGGTGCTTCAGCGCTCATAGCGAGTTGTCAGGATAACTTGCCGCGTCGTATTGTTCAAGCGCAGCTTAAAGAGGATTTTGTCCGCTGAAAGATGGTCTTACGTCGCCGGCACAAATTTCTGTGACCATTTCGTCAAACCAAATAGCGCCAGCAAAATTAAACTCATCCAGCGCGAACAATCCGGCGCGATGGCGATCCAATCTACGAAGACAATTCCCGCCAGCAGATTCGCGACGATGAGGCCGACGTTACCGACGCCGCCCAGAAAAATTGTCCGCACGCTGCGGCCAACCCACAAAATTAAGACGACGGAAATCCAAATCGCGCGCCAGCGGAAACTGCCGGTGTTCATCGCCAGCGCCAGAATGATTGGCGCGGCCAGCAGCAGTAGCGGCCAGAACGGAATCGGCCCGCGATAACTTTCGCGCCGCGCGACGTAGCTCAAGCCGACGACGTAAAACGCCAATGCCAGTCCGCCGAAAATCGCCCAGCCGTTCAAGCCCCACGCGCCCGTCGCGCCCGCGATGACATAGACCCAGAAACGGCACGCGCCCATCAGCCACGGCGCGGCGTTGAAAAATTTGTGGCAGAAATTGTAGAGCAAGATGAACAGCGCGAGAAAAAATGCCGCGCCCGCCGCGACTTGGCCGCAGAAGAGCAGCAGGAAAATTCCCGCAACCAGTTGGCCGAAGCCGAAGCGCCAGACGAGTTGCGCCGAAATTTTTCCCGACGGAATCGGACGTTCCGGGCGGCGCTGGCGGTCGAAATCCGCGTCGAAGGCGTCGTTCAAAAACATTCCGCCGGTGTAGAGCAGACTGACGCCGAGAAATAAAAACGGCAGCTTCCAGAAATTGCCGCCGCCGCCGAGCCACCAGCCGGCGAGGCAGTTCGACCAGACGGTGGGCAAATTCGACACGCGTCCGAGGACGAGCAGCGTGCGGAGTTGCGGGGCGGAATTCATGATGCGCGCGAAGGAAACCAGAAATGGCCGCGCGTGAAAAGAAAGTTTGCGGGCGGACGGAGGTGAACGACTAAAGTTTGCAGCCTAGCAAGCTGTGAGATTTCTGTCTCATGGCTTGCTAATCAGTTCCAAAATGTTTGTGTCAATCATGGGAACATCACTCGGCGAATTATCTTTGTGAACCTGTATTGAAACCAAGTTCAATAGGCATTTCTTGCCCGACAATTTGCCATCTAAAATTTCTGCGGTAATCCAAATGCGTGGGCCTGCCTCAAAATCATAGGTGTAGTTTACCCTGTTGATTTTCAAAGTTGTGCCTTGTGGCAAGAGGTCAACATCCCACGCTGATGGGTTCTTTTGGAATTGTTCCAATGTTTCGGGAACTGCACCGAGATCAGCTTCTCCAATTTTAACAAGAAAGTTGCTGTCATCTATATTTTTACTAATCAATGAGAAAAAGACCGGTTGCTTAAGGACGTAATTTTGTGAGACGGCATAATCTGTATAGTAGTGATTCTTCGGAGATGGTCTGTTGGTATTGCAGCCACAAGCCAGCAGGCTGCAACAAATCAGCGCAAAGAGAAATTTTTTCATAAGTGGCCTGTCTAGTTTTAATTCCCGAACAGTATTTCGCATTTAAGTTTTGGTTTCAAGCCAGCCCGCGCGCGGTTAATTGCGCCAGCGTCCAGTCGTATTCCGCCGCGAGTTGGTCCACGACGTTTTGCGTTTTCAATTCCGGCGGCAGCACTTCCCAAGTGTAGGTTTCCATTTCGAGGTGCGCGCAAATCTCCGGGCTGGCTTGCAGCAAATCCAAAATGCCGAGCAAATGGTCGTTCGTGTTTTCAAACGGCGGCGCGGCGGGCGCGTGCAGCGGAACGTGGAAGTGAATCCGCCATTCGGGCAATTGCGAATTGCGAATTGCGAATTGCGAATTTTCAGCAGCCAGCGCGTCGGGTAAATCGCGGAAGATTTTTCGTGCGCCGGTTTCGTCGCGTTCCACGACCTGATGCAGATAAACGTCGTCGGCAAATTTTTTCAATTCCTCGCGCGCTTCGGGCGTGGGCGAAACTTTGAGCGCGGAACTCAAATGGATTTTGCTGATCTTAATGCCGTGATTGACGAGGCAGGGCAGGGCGTTGTGCGGTTCCTCAAATTCCACGGCGAAATGGCAGGTGTCGTAATTGACGCCGAGATGCGCGTCGAGGCGCGGGTCGTGCGGATGCTCGGCGCGCAGGCGGTCAAAAAAATGAATCGTCTCGGCGCTGCTTTCGAGGAGGCAGAGCGGTTCGGGTTCGAGGCCGAGGTGCAAATTTTTGCCGGTCTGCTTGCTGACGTGCGCGATGTGCTCGACGGTGCGCCAGAGATTTTGGCGGATGGTTTTTAGCGCGTCGGCGGTCGGATGAAATTCCTTGAACGTGCCGGGCAACGTGCTGACGCTCCCGGCAATTCCAGCGGGAACAAGTTGCGCGAGCAAATCGAAAAGCAGATTCGTGTAGGCGATACGTTCGGGCGAAGTCCAGTCGGGCGAATAAACTTTTTCCTTCACGCGCGCGCCGTGAAAATTGCCGTAGGGAAATCCGTTCATCGTGAAGACGTAGCAATTATTTTTTTCGAGCCAGCGCTGGAATTGCAACCGCGCGTCGCCTTCGCTCAAATCCACGGCGGCGCGTTCGCTCAAGCGTAAACCGATGGCGAAAGGTTTTTGCGGGCAAACTTTCTCGCGCACGGCGAGCGCGTAATTTTTCAGAGACCCAAACGTTTCCGGCCACGTCTCGCCGCGATGGACGTTGGTGCAGTAAGCGAGGTGCAAGCCGTGGTTGAGTTTCATTTCTGGAAAAAAGATGCGCGGAAACCTTGATTTTGCAAGGTGCAAACGGCGTTGACACTTTTGCTTGCGAGGTTTAGTCTTCAGAAAACAGCAAGACCATGTTACTGCGCATCAGTTTAATTATCGCCATTCTGGCCGGCCTCGGGGCTGGCGTGGTTTCTTATCTCGAAGTGTCCGACAAGATTCCCGCGCTCGCCAAACAGCGCGACGACGAACATTCCGCCAAAGTCACCGCGCTCGGCGACCTTTCCAAAACCAAGACAGAACTCGCCAAGACCAAAAATGATTTGTCGCAGACGAAGCAGGAATTGGCCGACACGCAATCTGAACGCGACAAGGCCGTTGTTCGTGCAGACGCGCAGGGCAAACGTGCTGACGAACTTACCGACAAGTTGAGCAAGGTCACGACGGAACGCGACGACGCGCAAAATTCTCTAGCCTCTTACAAAGCGACCGATCTGACGCCGGAACAAGTTTTCAAGTTGAGCAAAGATTTGAAGAGCGCGCGCGCCGAAGTGGAAGTTGTTAATGGCGAGAAAGTAGTTCTGTTCCACACCATCAGCCGCCTGACCAACGAACTCGCAAAATACGTCGGGCCGGAAGAATTTGTTAAATTGCGCGCCGACTTGCATGGCAAAATTCTCGTCGTGGATCCCAAATGGGATTTCGTCGTGATTAATGTCGGCGAAGATCAAGGCGTGATTTCCCAAGGCGAAATGCTCGTCAGCCGTCAGGGCAAGCTGGTCGCCAAAGTCGTCGTCCGCAGCGTCCAAAAAGACCGGTGCATCGCCAACCTCGTCCCCGGTTGGAAGATTGGCGAGATGACCGAAGGCGACGATGTTTCTCCCGCGCATCCTTCCACCTAAATGAAGTTCCGCGCCGTCAACTGCCTGTTGTTTCTACTGCTCGCGGCGGTCGTTCTGGTAATCTCCGGTTGCGCTTCTGACGATCCCGAAAACGCTTCCGTTCGTCCGTGGAATTCGCCTGCCGGTTGGGAAAACGGCCTCGGCGGCATGGACACACAGCACCGTTAATCTTTCTTCCGGCGCACACAGCGCATCGGCGTCAGCATAAAATCCACCTTCGCATCGTGCGGCTCCGATGGGATTTTTTCCAGCAATTGAAAATCGTGGCAGACGCCGCATTTTATCCCGCTCGCATTTTCCAGCAACCGGTCGTAAAAACCCTGGCCGCGACCAAGCCGGTTGCCGCTAAAATCAAACGCCATTCCCGGCACGAGGATTAAATTAAACTGGTTCAACGGAATTTCCGCGCAACTCGCCGCCGGTTCGCGCACGCCAAATTTTCCGGCGACGATGTCCGTCGCCAGCGTTTGAATTGTTTTTGCGCCGTAAGTTTTTTTCTCCGCGTCAAAAAAGGGCAGGGCGCAGTTCACACCCAGCGCCAGCGACATTTCCAGCACCGGCCAGACATCCAGTTCATCCGGCAGCGGCGCGAAAAATAAAATCGTGTGCGCGCTCGGAATCTGTGCCTGCAACCGCTCGCACAGCCCGATGGATTCCACCGCCCGCACCGCGTCGGAAATTTTTTCCAGCCGCGCGCGGATGTGCGCGCGCAGGTCGGATTTGGAATTGGCGATGGAAGAATCCATGCCGTCACAAATTATCCACGAATTCTTCCGGTGAGATGCCCGCCTGACGCAACACGCCGCGCAACGTGCCTTGATCCACTTCACGGTGCATCGGCACAACACAGACGCTGCCGCCGCGCCGCAGCACGAGATGGCTGCCTTTTTGCCGCTGGCGGACGAAGCCCAGACGCTCCAGTGCTTTCGCTACCTTTGCGCCGGAAACGCAGGGGAGTTTAGGCATGTTCCAACTCGAAGGTGGTCAGGATGGCGCCGCTGCGGTCGGGCAGGTCCTGCTCCTCCAGAAACAGCGACGTGGCTTCCTTGAGATTTTTCAACGCCTCCTCGACCGTCTTGCCCTGCGTGGTCGTGCCGGTTTCGGGATTGTAGGCCACCAGCCAGCGTTTGGTTTCACCGGGATAGATAATCGCCGTGAGCGTCTTCATGCGGCCAAGCTAAACGATGCCGACACCGTTGGCAAATGGGGAAAAACATTCTTGACCGTTGATTCTCGCGGATTGACGCGGATAATTTTCCGGCGCACACTCGCCGCTGTCCGAAAATAAAATACAAACAACGATTATTATTTAATTAACAATTTTGCGTAGCTACGGCTACGGGCTGCACCGAAAACCTGGAAATTTTCAAGCCCGCACACAGCAACCGACCGAGCGCGCCCAAATGGGCGCGGCTTGGCGTGCTTGCTGTGTAGGCGCTTCCAGGTGCCTCGGTGCAGGGTGCGTTAAGTCCGCGCCTCTTCTTTTTTAGAATTCCCGTTTCCGCCCGCTCGCAGCGGAAACCATGGCAACTAAAAGTTCAAATTCATTTTTGCAAAAGGCAAAGTCCGCAAAAAAGGATGAGTTTTACACGCAACTTTCTGACATTGAGAAGGAACTAAAAAATTACAAAGCGCATTTGAAAGGCAAAGTCGTCTTGTGCAATTGCGACGACCCGCGCGTCAGCAATTTTTTCCACTATTTCTCTTACAAATTTAAGCAGTTAGGGTTGAAGAAGCTCATCGCAACCTGCTACAAAAATCAGTGTGCTGACCTCTTCAGTCAAAACGATTCAGAAAAGGCGATCTACTTGGAATATAATGGTGACAAAAATGGAAACAACATTCCCGACTCCGAAGAAATCGGCATTAAGCAATTAAAAGGCGATGGCGATTTTCGCAGTGCTGAATGTGTTGAGCTATTGAAGAGGGCAGACCTCGTCGTGACCAATCCACCGTTCTCCCTATTCCGGGAATATGTTGCCCAACTCGTCGAACATGATAAGAAATTCATTATCATCGGCCACCAGAATGCGATTACCTACAAAGAGATCTTCAAGCTGATTAAGGAAAATAAACTATGGTTGGGATATGGCTTCAACCGTAATTGCGCGCACTTCATAAACCGGCATTACGTTGATTATGCATCAGACGCCGACCACAGGGAAGGAATGATAAGAGTTTCAGGCGTTCAATGGTTCACAAATATGGACACCACGAAACGCCACGAAGAATTAATTTTATACAAAAAATATCATCCTAACGAATATCCAAAATACGACAATTACGATGCAATCGAAGTTAGCAAGACGACGAATATTCCGATGGATTATGCCGGCCCTATGGGCGTTCCCATTACGTTCCTTAACAAATATAATCCCGACCAATTTGACATCTTGGGAAATCTTGGTTCGTATGCGCCTGATGGCTATTCCTTGATTGGGGCAATTTTCATCAACAAAAAGAAGATTTATAAACGCATCCTTATAAAAAATAAAAAACCTTTGGTATGAATATTGAACTGAAAAGAATAACCGTTGGCGAATTGGCGGATGGCTATGAAGACAACGCGGAAGGTGGCGTTGTTGCGTTCGGCGGCAAGCTGGACGTGCGGCCGCCGTATCAGCGGGAGTTCATCTACAAGGACAAGCAGCGCGATGCCGTCATCAACACCGTCACCAAAGGTTTTCCGCTGAACGTGATGTATTGGGCGGTGCGTGCGGACGGCGGCTTTGAGGTGATTGACGGGCAGCAGCGCACTATTTCCGTTTGCCAGTATGTGACGGGCGTTTTTTCGTTTCAAAACTTGTATATCCACAATCTGCCAGACGACGTGCGGGAAAAAATTCTCGGCTACAAGCTCATGATTTATCAATGCACCGGCACGGACAGCGAGAGGCTTGATTGGTTCAGAACGATCAACATTGCAGGAGTAAAACTATCAGACCAGGAATTGCGGAACGCCGTCTATGCCGGCTCGTGGGTTTCCGACGCGAAACGATATTTCAGCAAAACAGGCTGTGCCGCATATCAAATCGGACAAGATTATCTCGATGCTGAACTAAATCGTCAGGGATATTTGGAGACCGCTATTGATTGGATTTCGGAAGCATATGGGAACGCGGACATCATCGAGAAATACATGGGCAAGCATCAGCACGCTAAAGACGCCAAGAAGCTTTGGGAGTATTATCAAGCGGTGATTGATTGGGTGGGTGAAACATTTACCAAGAAGCGAAGCAAAATAATGAAGGGCGTTCCGTGGGGTGTTCTCTACAATAAATTTAAGGACGAAAAGTTTGACCCGAAGAAAATCGAGGCAGAGACGGTGAAGTTGATTGACGATGACGAAGTGACAAATCAAAAAGGAATTTACCGATACATTTTGACGCGCGACGAAAAATATCTCTCGCTCCGCACGTTCAACGATAAGGAGAAGCAAAAGGCTTACGAAAAACAAAAAGGCATCTGCCCGAAATGCCCGAAGTCAAAGCATTGGGAGCTTGAAGAAATGGAAGCCGACCACATTACGCCGTGGCACGCAGGCGGGAAAACCATGCTGGATAATTGCCAGATGCTTTGCAAAGACCACAACCGGAGAAAGTCAGGGAAGTAATCCGTGTTTCATCCGTGTGCATCTGTGGTATTCCGTTTTTCTGAAAATTGTTTCCGCCAGTTTTCGAGGCGCTCCTTGATTTTCTTTTCCACGCCTTGTTCCGTCGGCTCGTAATAAGTTTTGTCCACGCCCAGATAATCTTGCGCGACGAAATGGTCCTTGCCGTCGTGCGCGTATTCGTAGCCTTTGCCGTGGCCGAGCCGTTCCGCACCCTTGTAACTTTTATCGCGCAAATGTTCCGGCACGGCCAGCGTGCGACCGGAACGCACGTCTTCCAGTGCGGCGTCAATCGCCATGTAAGCGGAATTACTTTTGTTTGCCGTGGCGATGTAAATCGTCGCTTCGGCCAATGGAATCCGCGCTTCCGGCCAGCCGACAAATTCCGACGCGGCGAGGCACGCGTTCGCCAAAACCAAAGCCATCGGGTCGGCGAGGCCGACATCTTCCGCCGCGCAAATCACGATGCGCCGCGCGATGAAGCGCGGGTCTTCGCCGGCGTGAATCATCTTGGCGAGCCAGTAAAGCGCGGCGTCGGGATCGCTGCCGCGCATGGATTTGATGAACGCGGAAATGGTGTCGTAATGCGCGTCGCCATCACCGTCATAAACCACGGCCTTTTTCTGGATGCTCTGCGCGGCGACTTCCAGCGTGATTCGGACAACGCCATCAGTATCTGGTGAAGTTGTCAGCGCGGCGATTTCGAGCGAGTTGAGCGCCTTGCGCGCGTCGCCGTCGGCGATTTTGGCAAGATGGCGCAAGGCGTTTTCATCGGCGGAAATTTTCAGATAGCCGAGACCGCGTTCCTCGTCTTTCAACGCGCGTTGCAGCAATGAAAATAAATCTTCTTCCGTCAGCGGGCGCAGTTCGAAGATTTGCGAGCGCGAGACGAGCGGCGAATTGACGAAGAAAAACGGATTGTGCGTCGTCGCGCCGATGAGCTTGATGACGCCGCTCTCGACATCCGGCAGCAAAACATCCTGCTGTGATTTGTTGAAGCGGTGGATTTCGTCAATGAAGAGAATTGTGGATGCGCCAGTGTTTTCAAGGCGATTGGCCGCTGCTGACAAAACGCGCCGCATATCGGCGACGTTGGATTCCACGCCGCTCAATCTTTCAAATTTTGATTTGGTCTGCCGCGCGATGATTTGCGCGAGCGAGGTTTTTCCCGTGCCGGGCGGCCCGTAAAAAATCAGCGACTGGATTCTATCTGCTTCAATGGCGCGGCGCAAAAGTTGGCCGCGGCCGAGGATGTGGGTTTGCCCAGCATACTCATTTAAGTTGCGCGGGCGCATCCGCGCGGCGAGCGGCTGGCTGCGAAAGTTATTTTCGGCGGCGGACACAATTTCTTCTTCCGGCAATGCTTTTGCCGGTTGGGAAAATAGTTCGTCGCGCGCCATGCGGAGACGTTAGCAGTTGAAGTTGTTTGCCCAAAATAAAAAAGCCCGCACGGGTGGCGGGCTTTGATTGCCGGGTTGCTAAAAGCAGTCCGGTAATCTTGAAAGAAACCCCGCCATTGCCGTGTCTAACTGTATCCTTCGGACATATGTTTCCATATGTGGGACTCGCCCGATGGCTTACAACTTTCGGACGTAATGCCGACGTGTTGGCCACCGTCTGCGGCTCATCCCGAGTTCGTTTTATTTACGGTCCAAGGACTGTTGCGAATCACGCACAGGGCAGGGAAATTATTTTCTAGCAAAGATCAAACTGACTGGAGATAAGTTCGTTCTGCTCCGCTTTTTTCTCAAGTGAAATTTGAAAATAAATTTTCGCGTTTTTGAAACTGGCGCTTGCGTTCACGGCGCGCGAGGCGTCTAATTAAATTTCTTCCCGTTCACCAACCGCGTTTTTTATTTTCCCGCTTTGCCGTCCAGATTTTTGCGGATAATTTCGGCGATGGCTTCGGGCTTGAACGGTTTGCGGATGAAGTTGACGCCTTCGGTGAGTTTGGCGTCGCGGCCTTCGAGATTGCCGGTGTAGCCGCTGGTATAAATGACTTTAAGCGTCGGTTTGTCAGCGAGCAGTTGGCGGCCAAGTTCAATGCCGTTCAGATTTTCCGGCATAATGATGTCGGTGAGAACGAGTTTGATTTGGTCGCGCTGTTCCTTCCAAACTTTCAAGGCGGCGGGGCCGGACTCAGCTTCCAGCACAGTGTAGCCGCAACGCTGGAGCAAATCGCTGACGAAGGTGCGGAGCGGAAATTCGTCTTCGACGAGCAAAATAGTTTCGGTGCCCCACGGCAATACCGGCCGGTTTTGGAAATCAGTTTTTACCTCGGCAGCCGGAGCGGCGATAGGGAAATAAACGTTGAAGGTCGTGCCTTTGCCGAGTTCGCTTTGCACGGTGATGTCGGCGTGATGTTGCTGCACGATGCCGTAAACCGTGGCGAGACCGAGGCCGGTTCCCTTGCCAACTTCTTTCGTCGTAAAAAACGGCTCAAAAATGCGTGCGAGAATTTCCGGAGCGATACCGCTGCCGGTGTCGGCCACGGACAGACAGACGCGCGATTCCGCCGCCGGATTTTTCGCACCGGCGGCGGGCTGAAATTTTTCCACCTTGCTGCGAATTGTCAGTTGTCCGCCGCCGGGCATGGCGTCGCGGGCATTGACGGCGAGGTTGAGAATAATTTGTTCAAGCATCCCGACATCGGCGTTGATGAGCGGTAGCGCGGGGGAATATTCCGAACGCAGCGCGATGTCTTCGCCCAGAATGCGCTGGAGCATTTTGGTCATCTGCGAAACCGTTTCGTTGAGATCGAGATGAACCGGTTGCATCTGCTGCTTGCGCGCGAACATGAGCAACTGGCGCGTGAGGCCAGCGGCACGTTCGCCCGCGCGCGCGATTTGATTGGAGCAATCGCGAATTTCTGACGGCTGCAAATCGAGACCCTGCAACAATGAAGCGTTGCCCTGAATGACGGTGAGAATATTATTAAAATCGTGCGCGATGCCGCCGGACAACTGGCCGACCGCTTCCATTTTTTGCGACTGGCGGAGTTGCGCTTCGAGATTGCCGCGTTCTTTTTCCGCGCGAATTTTTTCAGTGATGTCCGTGACGATGGACAGGCAACCGCAAATTTCGCCCGCCGCGTTGCGCCACGGCGTATTGCGCCATTCACAGGTGATGCGGCGTCCGTCCTTGGTGAGGTTTTCGTTGACGGAATGGCTGGCCACGTTGCCCGTCTTGATAACTTCATTCCATACGTGATCCACTTGCGGTTGGACTTCCGGTGGCACAATTAATTTGTAAGCATGTCGGCCGGTGGCCTCAACGGTGCTCCAGCCAAAAATTTCCTCGGCAGCGTGATTCCATTCCGCCACACAGAAATTGCAATCAAACGCGATGAACGCCAGCGGCATCCGGTTCATGTAAAACTGTGTGCGTTCCGCCGCGGCGCGCAATTCTTCCTCCATCCGCCGCCGCTGCGTGATGTCCTGTTTGATGGCGACAAAATGCGTAATTTGTTTTTGGTCGTCGCGCAACGGCGTGATGGTCATCTCCTCCAGATAAAAACTGCCATTCTTGCGGCGGTTGGTGATTTCGCCATGCCAAGCCTCGCCCGCAAGAATCGTCTCCCACATCGCCTGATAAAATTCGTGGCCATGCTTGCCGGAGCGGATGAGCGCGCCCGGATTTTTCCCGACGCATTCGGCCAGCGTGTAGCCGGAACTGGCGGTGAACGCCGGGTTGACCCATTCAATATTGCCGCGCGGATCGGTGATGAGAATGGCATTGGCGGCGGTTTCCAGCGCGACGCTTTGCAGGCGCATGGATTTTTCGGCGAACTGCTGTTTGGTGATGTCGCGGCCAATGCCGACGAGGCCGCCAATTTTTCCCTGCGGATCGCGAAAGGCCACCATGTTGGTCACCACCGTGCGCGCCTGACCGTCGGGGAAAGTGATGGAATCTTCAAACGTGCAAAACGACTCGGACGTGAGGACTTGTTGTTCGCTCGCACGGAAATGCGCCGCGAGTTCCACCGGCAGAAACTCCGCGTCTGTGTGGTGGAGCATTTCCGCCGGCTGTTTGCGATAACATTTCGCCAGCGATTCGTTGACCACGAGGTAACGGCTTTCCGTGTCCTTGACAAAAATAAAATCCGGTGCGAGGTCGATGAGTGTTCGGAGCAACTGCCGTTCGTGTTTCATCGCCTCCTGCGCGCGCTGGTGTTCCGTCACGTCGCGAAAACTCCAGACGCGCCCGATGATTTTTTCACCGAGCCGTTGCGGGCGCGACACGCGATCGTAAATGCGTCCGTCCTTGAAATGCAACGTGTCGTAAGATTCCTCCGCTGGCTGTTGGTAAAGCTCCTTGATGCGCTGGAAAAAAGTTTCCGGTTGCCTGAGTTGATCCAGCACCACTTTCAAGATGACTAGATCATCGCCCTGTGTCATCAGTTCCGCCGGGATGCGCCACATTTCGAGGAACCGGTTGTTGTAAGTCGTAATTTTTCCCGTGAGATCCACTACGAGCAAACCACTCACGCTGGACTCGATGGTCGCGCGCAATAGCGAAACCGATTGCGCCAGTTGATCCTCGTATTCCTTGCGTTCGCTGATGTTGCGCGCCTGCGCGGCGAGCACCAGTTGCCCCTGAATTTCGTAGCAGGTCAGGCTAATTTCCACCGGAAAACTCGTGCCATCCTTGCGCCGGTGCCGCCCACGCACAATCTGTGAACGCCCCGGATGCAAATTCGACCAGACCTGCCGCACCTCCTCCAGTCGGGCGTCCTGTTCGATATCCAGCACCGACATCCGCAATAATTCCTTGCGCGAGTAACCCAGACTTTCACACGCGCTCTGGTTCACATCCAGCAAACGGCCTTCCGTGTCGTGCACAAAAATTGCATCCGACGCCTGCTGCACCAGCGTGCGAAAACGTTCCTCGCTGCCGCGCAAGGTTTTTTCCACGCGATCCTTGACGATGGCCGTGGCTGCCGTATGCGTCACCAATTCAATCAGCCGCACGTCGTCATTTTTCGGCAACCCCGTCTCGCGATGATAAATCGCAAATGTGCCCAGCACTTTTTTTTGCTCATCGAGAATCGGCGTTGACCAGCACGCGCGCAATTTGTGTGGCAGCGCCAGATGTTTGTAATCCTGCCACAACGGATCGTGCGCGATGTCGCCGACGAACACCGGCGAACCGCGAAACGCTGCCGTGCCACAACTGCCCACCTTGGGTCCAATCGTCGCCCCGTCAATCGCCCGCACATAATCCACCGGCAACGACGGTGCGGCTCCGTTCCGCAACCGAGCGCCATCCGCATCCAGCAGTAAAATCGAAACCAGCATATCCGGCGATTGCGTCTCGATGCCGTGCAGCAACACTTCCAGCGTTTCCTTTAGCGGTTTTCCGCCCGCAATCATCTGCAACGTCTCATTTTGCAGCCGTGTCAACGCCTCCGCCTTTTTCAGTTCTGCAATTTTTTGTGACTCACGGTGCAACAACTGTTGCATGATGAGAAAGAGCATTACGCCGGTGAACGCGACAAAGCCCCAGCCCTTGTAAGTCTCCAACTGCAACAACCGTTCCTTGTCCGAGACCAAATCATCCAGCAGCTTGTCGGAAAATAAAATCCACAGCCCCGCGAACAGCCCGTATAACAGGCTCGCCCGCAGTGCCACCGCGCTGGATTTTTGGGTCATGGGTATGGAAAGACCGACAAAGTATGTTTCAACCCATGTGAATCTGCAACCGCCTCCCGTTGGAAAAATTACCCGCGCCGTCGTCGCCTTTTACTTTTTATCGAGGCATTCGCGAACCGTTTGGGCGAGCTTGTGAATCAGGAATGGCTTGGTAAGAAAATTGACGCCTTCCTGCAAAACTAAATCTTTCCCGGCCACTTCCGCGCTGTAACCGCTGGCGTAAATGACTTTTAATTTCGGATTGTCCAGCGTGAGCCGCCGCGCGAGTTCCTTTCCGTTAATGCCGTTCGGCAGCACCATGTCGGTGAGCAGTAAATGAATTTCATCACGGTGTTTTTCCCAAGTCGTCAAAGCGTCCGCGCCATTGGACGCTTCGAGCACGCGGTAGCCGAGGCCGGTGAGAACCGTATGCACAAGCACGCACAAGGCCGGTTCATCTTCGACGACGAGGATGGTTTCATTTCCGCCACTTACATTCGTGAGCGTCGCCGGCGCGGCAACTTGTCCGGTGATTTCCGCCAGTCGCGGCAGATAAATTCGGAAGGTTGTGCCGATTTCAACTTCGCTGTAAACGCCAATCCAGCCTTGATGTTGCTGCACGATGCCGAAGACCGTGGCCAGTCCCAAACCCGTGCCTTTGCCGACATCTTTGGTGGTGAAGAACGGTTCAAAAATCCTCGGCAAAATATGTGGGGCAATGCCGCAGCCGGTGTCGCTCACGCTCAAGCAGGTGAACGCACCCGGTCGCGCCTGTGGTGATTGCCGCGCGGTCATCTCGTCAAATTCCACCGCCGAAGTTTCGATGATGAGCCGTCCGCCTTCCGGCATCGCATCGCGGGAATTCACCGCGAGATTCACCAAAATTTGTTCCATCATGCCGAGGTCGGCGCGGATGAATAATGGCTCCGGAAAAAAGTTCAATTGCAGATGCACGTCTTCGCCCAACGTGCGCTGAAGCATTTTGGTAATGTTGGCAACGATTTCATTCAGGTCGAGGTCTTGCGGCTGGAGCGTTTGCTTGCGGCTGAACAAAAGTAACTGACGCGTCAGATTCGCCGCGCGTTGCGTCGCCTTGCCAATTTCCTTGGTGACTTCCTGCTGCGCCGGCAGCAGTTCGTTCGTGGTTTCCAGCATGCCGATTTGAAGCTGGATGATGGCGAGAATGTTGTTGAAATCGTGCGCCACACCGCCCGCGAGTTGGCCGATGGCTTCCATTTTTTGCGACTGACGCAATTGTTCTTCCAGCCGTTTGTATCCCGTAATGTCGCGCGCAATCTTGGACGCGCCGATGATTTTGCCGTTACTATCTTTGAGCGGAGAGATGGTTACGGAAACATCAATCCGCTTGCCGTCTTTACAGACGCGCACCGTTTTAAAGTGTTCAACGGTTTCGCCGCGCCGGATTTTTTCCAGAATTTCGTGCTCCTCATGTTCCCGTTCCGGCGGAAAAAGTATGAGGAGCGGGCGACCAATGGCTTCCACCGCCGTGTAGCCAAAGACGCGTTCCGCGCCCCGGTTCCAACTGGTGATAATGCCGTCCAGATTTTTGCCGATAATGGCGTCATCCGAGAATTCCACAATCGCCGCCAGCCGCGCGTGCGACTGCTCGACCTTCAAGCGTTCCGTGACATCAAACATGATGGCCTGCGAACCCGCAATTTTTCCATTGGCGTCGTAAGTCGGAGATTTGATGACTTCAAAAAATAGTGTGCGTCCGTCCGGATGGACATATTCCTCGTGCACTTCAATCCGTTGGCCGGTCGTCATGATTTGCTCATGATGATTGGCGCCGCTCGCCGCCAGCGCCGTGTCAGTCAAGCCAAGTTCCAGCGCCGTTTTACCCAAAAACTGTTCCGCCTTCATGCCTTTCAATTTGCAGAAAGCGGAATTGACGAAAACAAAACGTCCCGCCGCATCCTTGCGAAAAACTCCCGCCGGCATTTCGTTGACCAGTGAAAAATAAAGCGCCTGCGATTCGCGAATCGCATCTTCCGCCCGTTTTTTTGCCGTGTTATCCCGGAACACCAGCACCACCCCGATAATTTTTCCTTCCAGATTACGAATCGGCGCCCCGCTGTCATCAATGATAAACTCCCGGCCGTCGCGCGCGATCAACACTGTGTGGTTCGCCAATCCCACGACGCCATTCGTGCGAAAAACTTTTTCCACCGGATCTTCCACCGTTAGCCGCGTTTCCTCGTTGACGATGCGAAAAACCGTTGGCAACGATTTTTCGGCGGCGGCCGCATTCGTCCAGCCTGTCAGCCGTTCCGCTTCACCGTTCAGAAAAGTGACGCGACCCTGTGCATCCGTCGTGATGACCGCGTCGCCGATGCTCGCCAGCGTCACCGCATACAACGACTGATTGGTATTCGCCCGCTGACGCGCGCGGTGCAAGGCCTCATTCAAAAAGCTGGCTACTACGCCGCCCGCAATAAAAATCAGCCATTGGAGAAAATCCATTGGCTTGGCGAATAAAAAACTGTGCGTTGGCGGCATCAAATAATATTCGGAGCTGATGGCGGAGATAAATGTCGCCACCAAGCCCGGCCCCAGTCCGCCAATGTAGGCGCTAAAAAGAATCGGCAGAAAAAAGATGACGAGCAGCGGACGGTCGTTGACCCACGGGGAAAAACTCAAGCGCGCCAGCAGCGTCAGCACCGTCACCACGACCGCAAATCCATAGGCGAACACCCGCGATTGACTTGCGATAGCCAACCTTCCTGACCCGTCTGCGGGTGATTGTTCGTTATTAACCATTTGGTTACTTGAGGCGCGTAACTTGTTTGGATGAACATGCAATACATAGTCCTCTTCCCGCCGCTTGCAAAGGATTTTCTCCGGCCAAATTCCAACTCGCCTTTGTTCGCCAAATCCTGCTATTTTCTGCGTCCAATTTTACCGTGATGACCAGCAACCAAATCCGCCAGTCGTTCCTCGACTTCTTCAAGTCGAAGTCGCACACCATTGTCCCGTCTTCGAGCCTCATGCCCGATTCGCCGAACCTTTTGTTCACGAATGCCGGTATGAACCAGTTCGTGCCCATCTTCCTTGGCCAGACCAAATGCCCTTACACGCCCGGTCGCGCGGCGGACACGCAGAAGTGCATCCGCGCCGGCGGCAAGCACAACGACCTCGACGACGTCGGCCTCGACACCTATCACCACACGTTCTTCGAGATGCTCGGCAACTGGTCTTTCGGCGATTATTTCAAGAAAGACGCCATCAACTGGGCGTGGGAACTCGTCATCGAAGTCTGGAAATTTCCACCGCAACGCATCTACGCTACGATATACCAGCCGAACAAGGAGAAGAACGACCCCGCCGACCGCGACGACGAAGCGTGGAATTTCTGGGCGGAAAAATTCCGCAGCGTCGGCCTCGACCCCGCCATCCACATCGTCAACGGCGGCAAGAAAGATAATTTCTGGATGATGGGCGAGACCGGCCCGTGCGGTCCCTGCACCGAAATCCACGTGGATCTGCGCCCCGGCCCCGCGCAGACCGACCTCGACGCGCAAACCTCCGGCGCGAAACTCGTCAACGGTTCCGACGCCCGTTGCATCGAGATTTGGAACAACGTCTTCATCCAATACAACGCCAATCCCGACGGCACCTTCACGCCGCTGCCCGCGCAGCATGTGGACACCGGCATGGGATTCGAGCGCGTCACCAGCATCATCCAGGGCACGAAGAACCTGACCGATTTCCAGAACGCCAAGATTTCCAACTACGAGACCGACATTTTCCGCCCCATCTTCGACGCCATCGAAAAATTGAGCGGCAAGAAATACGGCTCCACGCTCCCGAAACCCGGCAGCACCGGCGACACCGAGCAGGAAAAAGCCGACGTCGCGTTTCGCGTCATCGCTGACCACATCCGCACGCTGTCGTTCGCGATTGCCGACGGCATCCAACCCGGCAACAACGACCGCAACTACGTTTTGCGCCGCATCCTGCGCCGCGCGGTGCGTTACGGCCGCACGCTCGGCTTCCACGAACCGTTCTTCTACAAACTCGTGGACGTGCTCGCCGACACGATGGGCGATGTGTTCCCCGAAATCCGCGCCAAGAAGAAAATTGTTCAGGAAACAATTCAACGCGAGGAAGAGGCGTTTAATAAAACGCTAGATAAAGGAATTGATTTGTTTGAGGCGTTTATATCTCAAAAAAGCATTTACAATCCAAACCTTGCCAAGGCAGCTAACCTTGGCGACCGCAATCGTCCGACACTGTTATCACTGGATGATTCGGAGACGTTGGCTTCGGTAAGAAATCTATCCAATTTTGATTTGCCAGACGTATTTGTCTTCAAACTTTACGACACCTACGGTTTTCCGCTCGACCTCACCGAGTTGATGGCGCGCGAACGCGGTTTGACCGTGGACAAGGACGGTTTTGAAAAATTGATGGAAGAGCAGCGCGCCCGCGCCCGCGCCGCGCAGAAAAAAGAAGTCATTTCCCTCTCGCAAATCGAAACGACGACGCCGACAAAATTTACCGGCTTTGAAAAATTGGAATCGCCCGCGCGCGTGCTCGAAATCGTCAGCGTCAAAGACAAAACCGCCGTCGTGCTGGACACGTCGCCGTTTTACGCCGAGATGGGCGGCCAGGTCGGCGACACCGGCGAGTTGACCGGCAGCGGCCAGCTCTGGCGCGTCACCAACACGCAGAAGTCCGGCAACACCTTCCTGCACTTCGTCGAAGGCGGCGATGCTCCGGCTGTCGGCGCAGCCATCACGCTCGCGGTTGAAAAATCCCGCCGCGATGCGATTCAACGCCACCACACCGTCACGCATTTGCTGCATTGGGCGTTGCACGAAGTCGCCAGCAAGGAGGCGTCGCAGAAGGGTTCGTTCGTCGGGCCGGACAAGTTGACGTTCGATTTCAACAGCGCGCCGCTCACGCCCGCGCAGGTCGCCGACATCGAGAAACTCGTCAACGAACGCATCCTCGAAAACGCCGGCGTCTCGTGGACGGAAGTCGCGCACACCGACGTGAAGAACCGCAAGGACGTGATGCAATTCTTCGGCGACAAATACGGCGACACCGTGCGCGTCGTCCAAATCGGCGGCACCGCCGGAAAGCTGGACGGCTACTCGATGGAACTCTGCGGCGGAACGCACACGCGCGCGACCGGCGAGATCGGCTTGTTCCGCATCGTCAGCGAAGCTGCGGTGGCGGCAGGCGTCCGCCGCATCGAAGCCGTCGCCGGATTGAGCGCCTACGATTTGGCGAATCAACAGGTGCAACTCATCAAGACCATTGCCGGCAAAATCAATTCACCCGTCGGCGAGTTGGAGAAAAAAGTCGAAGCCTTGCTCGCGCATCAAAAAGAATTGGAGAAGTCCCTCAAGTCCGCGCAGCAACGCGAGGCGGCTGGCAGTGCGAAAGAATTGCTGGAACGGGCCGAGACGGTGCTCGGCGTTCCGGCCATCATCGCGAATCTTGGCGCGACGGATGGCGATACGCTTCAAACCATCGTGGATTCATTGAAGTCGCAGTTCAAAGGCGTGGTCGTGCTCGGCGGCGCAGCGAATGGCGCGGTCACTTTGATTGCCTCCGTGTCAGCCGACTACACCGCGAAAGTTCAGGCCGGCAAAATTATCCAGACCATCGCGCCCATCGTCGGCGGCAAAGGCGGCGGCAAGCCGGACAACGCGCGCGGCGGCGGCAAAGACGCGGGCAAGCTCGACGAAGCGTTGGCGAAAGCAAAGACGTTGCTCGGATGAGCGAAACGCGTTCACTTTACGAACGGCTCGGCGGGCACGAGGGCATTCTGAAGCTCATCAAACCGTTTTATGCCGACGTGCGCCAACACGAATTGCTCGGCCCAATTTTCAATTCGCACATCCAAGATTGGTCGGCGCATCTGGAAAAAATCGCGGACTTCTGGGCGTTGCAAGCGGGCGGCGCCTCGCGTTATCAAGGTGGTTTTGCCCGCGCGCACATGGGGCTAGGCTTGCGTCCGGAACATTTTCAAAACTGGATTGCGCTGTGGGAATTCAACAATGCCCGTTCGTTGCCGCCTCAAGAAGCGAGTGAGCTGAATGCGCTGGCGCACGAACTTGGACGGCGGTTATTCGCAATGACGCAAGGCCAGAATCCGCCAGCCGGCTTGCGCGGTTTCAAGTTTTCGGCAGCCAAACCGCCAGTGAATTAGTTGCCGGAGCGTTTGCCGCTAAACTTTTTTAAGCAGGTGCGTGTAACTTGTTTTCAAATTCCCGCGTCCAAGCAGATGATCATGAAAACACTCGTCAATCTGGTGCTCGCTGCCTTGTTGGTGTCATCCGTCGCGTCTGCGAATGCGGCGGGCTTTGGCAAACATCAGCACGGCAAAAAAGCCGCCCATCACGCTGGCAAACACCACAAAGGTCACTTCGCCGGCAAGCATCACCACCGCCACGCCTAAAAACGTGCGGTCAAAAAAAATCCCCGCATCTGGCGATGCGGGGATTTTTTGTTTTTCAGAATGTGGCAATAATTTTATAACCGCGCGATGAGCAGTTCGCGTTGGAAGACGAGTTCCTTAGGTAACTGGCTGTAAAGCTTGATGAACAATTCGTCCTGCATTACGAGTTCGCGATGCCATTCGGATTGATCAATTTTTTGCGCCTCAGCAAATTTCTCCACGGTCATTTCGTTTTCCAAGCCGCGCATGTCGAGGTCCTGATATTCCGGCACCCAGCCGATGGAAGTTTCGATGGCGTGCGCGCCGAGTTGGCAACGTTGCACGACCCATTTTAGCACGCGCATGTTGTCGCCGAAACCGGGCCAGAGAAATTTTCCTTCCGGCGATTTGCGGAACCAGTTCACATGAAAAACGCGCGGGAGATGTTTGACGAGGCGGCGCATTTCGAGCCAGTGCGCAAAATAATCGCCCATGTTATAACCGCAAAACGGCAGCATCGCCATCGGATCGCGACGCACTTGACCGAGCGTGCCGGCGGCGGCGGCGGTCATTTCGGAACCCACCGTCGCGCCGAGATAAACGCCGTGAACCCAGTTAAACGCCTGAAAAATCAAGGGCATCGTCGTCGCGCGGCGTCCGCCAAAAATCATCGCGCTGATGCGCACGCCTTCGGGATTTTCCCAATCGGGATCAATGATTGGGCAATTTTTCGCAGGCGCAGTAAAGCGGCTGTTCGCATGGCTGGTGACGACGGGTTTGCCTTCCGCATCTTTTTTATCCGGCGTCCAGTCTTTGCCTTTCCAATCAATCAAATGCGCGGGCGGAACTTTGCTCATGCCTTCCCACCACACATCGCCTTCGTCAGTGAGCGCGACGTTGGTGAAGATGGTATCGCGTTTGATGGAGTCCATCGCCATCGGGTTGCTGCTGTAAGACGTGCCCGGTGCGACGCCAAAGAAACCGGCTTCCGGATTGATCGCGTGTAAATGGCCGTCCGCGCCAGGTTTGATCCACGCGATGTCATCGCCGATGCAGGAAATTTCCCAACCTTCATCCTTGAGATGTTTTGGCGGAATGATCATCGCGAAATTCGTTTTGCCACACGCGCTCGGGAACGCGGCGGAGACGTAAGTTTTTTTGCCGGACGGCTCCTTCACGCCGAGGATCAACATGTGTTCGGCCATCCAACCTTCGTCGCGCGCCATCGCCGAAGCGATGCGCAGCGCGAAACATTTTTTGCCAAGCAACGCATTGCCGCCGTAACCGGAGCCGTAGCTCATGATCAATCGGTCTTCAGGAAAATGCGTGATGTAAGTATCCTCGGGATTGCACGGCCACGGCACATCTTTCGCGCCCGCCGCGAGCGGCATGCCGACGGAGTGGAGACATTTTACAAACGTGCCGGTCTTTTCGATTTGCGCATACACACCCACGCCCATGCGCGTCATGATGCGCATGTTGGCGACGACATACGGGCTGTCGGAAATCTCGATGCCATATTGCGAAATGGGCGAACCAATCGGTCCCATGCTGAAAGGAATAACGTAAAGCGTGCGGCCTTTCATGCAACCGGTGAAGAGGCCGTTGAGCTTGGCCTTCATCGTCGCGGGCGCTTCCCAATTATTCGTCGGGCCGGCGTCCTTCGGCGATTTGGAGCAGATGAAAGTGCGCTGCTCCACGCGCGCCACGTCGCGCGGGTCGCTACGGACGAGCAGGGAATTCGGGCGCAGTTTTTCGTTGAGCCACAGACCCGCGCCGGACGCTACAATCCGGTCGCGCATTACTTTATCTTCCGCCTCGGAGCCATCGCACCAATAAACTTGATCCGGTTGACAGACTTTGATTTGTTCCTCGACCCAGCGGATGACCGACGGGTTAGTGGTGTTGCAATTGCCAAATGTGTTTTTGCTCATGTTGATCTTCCTTTTGTAAGTTCCTGCATGCCCCCTAGTGTAATTAGCCGCCTCGTCCGCAGCTTTGCAAAATTTGCTAAAGTATCAACTTATTTTATTGGCACTAGTTGGCCGCACATTAAGTCAAAATTATTATTACTTCGCGCCGCAAATGTCCTTGTGCTAGAAGTTAAGCCATGAGTTCAGGACATGGACATCGGCACGAAGAACCGGCGGCAATTTGTCTGGCGCGCTGCGTCGCTGATACATTTTCCGAGGAGCCGATGCTGGAAGCGGTGACGATTGATACTGTGCAAAAGAAAATTTCCGTCGCTACGCTCGGTCGCGCCGACGTGGAAAAACTCACACAAAAAATTTCTGCTAAAATTTCGTCCGCACAAAATTCCGCTGCCAGCGAAACCTGTTCTTTATTTTCCGGCAAAAATAATTGCGCCGTGTGCGACTCGCCATTGTCTGCGAACGAACAAAAACTTATCACCATCCACCGCGACGCCACGGCTACGACCATCGCGCGCGTCACCTGTCCGACCGCACCGAAGTTCTGGCGCTGGCGCGATATTCCGTTTCCCAAAATTGCGCCGCGCGAAATGGAAATCCACGACGACGACCACCACATTGACGAATGGAAAGGCCAGCTCGTCCTCGCCATCGCGTGTGGCGTGGCCGGATTGACGGCTTACTTTTTCGGCAAAGCCGATCAACCGGGAATCGCCATTATTAGCTACGCCATTGCTTATCTCGCGGGCGCATTTTTCGCCGCCGAAGAAGTTTTGGAGCGTCTACACAAACGCATATTGGACGTGCATTTTCTCATGCTTGCCGTTGCGTTTGGCGCGGCCACCATCGGTGCGTGGGCGGAAGGCGCGACGCTGCTATTTCTGTTTTCCTTTTCCGGCGCACTGGAGCATTACGCCTTTGGCCGCACGCAGAAGGAAATCCGCTCGCTCTTCCGCGATGCGCCGAAAACCGCCACGCTCATTGACGCGAATGGAAACGAAACAGAAATTCCCGTTGAAAACATTTCCAAAGGCGTGCGTTTGCTCATCAAGCCCGGCGCGCAATTTCCCGTGGACGCGGAAATCGCCAAGGGAAACACCGCTGCGGATGAATCCAATCTCACCGGTGAAGCTGCGCCCGTCGAAAAAATCATTGGCGACACCGCGCTCGCTGGCACTTTGAATCTTTGGGGCGCGGTTGAAGTCATCGTCCTGCGACCGGCGGCGGAAAGCTCGCTGCAAAAAATCATCACGCTCATCCGCGAGGCGCAGCATCAGAAAGCGCCCGCGCAAATGTTTGCCGACAAGTTCAGCACCTTTTACACTTACGGCGCGCTCGGCCTGTCGCTCGCGATGTTTTTTGTGTGGCGGTTTGTTTTGAATTATCCGGCGTTCACTTCCACCGCCGAAGTTCACAGCGCATTTTATCGCACGATGACGCTGCTCGTCGTGTCATCGCCGTGCGCGCTCGTGCTGTCCATCCCGTCCGCCGTGCTGGCGGCAATCGCGTGGGCGGCGCGGCATGGAATTTTATTTCGCGGCGGCGCAGCGGTGGAAAAACTGGCCGAAATCAACGTCGTCGCGCTCGACAAAACCGGCACGCTCACGACTGGCGAACTGCGCGTGGAACAGGTGGAAAGTTTTCCGCCCGGACGCGAAAATGAAATCGCGCAGCTTGCGTATTCGCTGGAAAAATTGTCCACGCATCCGCTCGCCCGCGCCATCACGCGCCACGGCAAACAGCAGAATCTCGCGACGCACGAATTCTCGCAGTTTGAATCCGTCACCGGCCAAGGCTTGAAAGCGAAGCGCGATGGCAAAGAAGTTTTTTTGGGCAAACGCGAATGGGTGGAGACGCAAATGGCGCGCGGTGAATTTGCCGCGCCGCAATCCGGCGTGGGCACGTCCGAAGTCTGGATTGCCAGCGACGGTTTGATTGGCCGCGTTGTGTTGCGCGACGACATCCGTCCGCAGTCGGCGGAGGTGATGGCGCAATTGCGCGCACGCGGGCTGCATATTGTTGTGCTGACCGGCGATCGCGAAGCTGCCGCTGAACATTTGCGAACGGAATTAAAACTCGACGACGTGCGCGCCGAGTTGAAGCCGGAACAAAAAGTCGCGGCAATTCAGGAATTTTCCGCTGCCGGAAAAAAGGTGGCGATGATTGGCGACGGCGTGAATGACGCGCCGAGTTTGGCCGTCGCGCATATCGGCGTGGCAATGGGCGCGCGCGGGGCGGACGCCGCGTTGGAGCAGGCCGACGTGGTGCTGATGAACGACAAGCTGGAAAATTTTCTCGCTGCGTTCCGTTTGAGCCATCGCGCGCGGAGCATTATCCGGCAGAATCTTTTTATCTCGCTCGGCACGGTCGTCGTGCTGGTGACGTTCGCGTTGTTCGGCAAAATCCCGCTGACCCTCGGCGTGGTCGGCCACGAAGGCAGCACGGTCATCGTCGTGATGAACAGCCTGCGGCTGCTATTCGGGGGTGGGAAAAAACTTTAGCCACAGATTTCCACAGATGAAACACAGATGGGGAAACGCCAAGACATTAAGTCGCCGACCAGAATTCAATTTGCTATTAAACGGTTTAGTTCGCCGTAAGTCTTACCTCGGTGTTTTTCAATAAAAGTTGCTAAAACGCGCCAATAATTTCTTTTACGATACTTGGTAAGTGTATTGCATAACCAAGTAATGCAGCCCCTACTATCACAAGTTGTTTATGTTTATTAAACACTTTATGCCTCGCAATAGAATAGGCGGGTCGTTTAATTGCGCCCCATAATGTTGAATGAATGGAAAGCAGCCCTGCTAGAGTGAGTAGCAGGACAACCAAAAACAACCACGCCACTCCATAAAATCCCAAGAAACAAATTACATAGTCAAAATGAGAGTGTGCTACGAATCCATATAAAACTCGCCCCGTGCTATCAGTGTTTTTGTAAAGACTGCTACTCATTGTATAGACAATAAATCCTATAACCATTAAGGCTAAAATTATCCCCTTACTTTTGTTATTAGATTTTTTGCCTATGAATACAGTTTCAACAACATTACGAAATATAGGTGGAAACTGAATAATTGCTATCAATGCAAATACAAGAGGGGGCGCATTGATAAACAAATAATCAATCATAGTCATATCGGGATATACGTCAGGGCTGATTTTTGAAAAATAAAACGTATCTGTTACTATTTGACATAAGAAAACAAGGATGGAAACCGTAGCAGTAATTAACCACAGCCGTTTACTTTGCTGATATGTCTTTAGAAGCGGTGATAGTAACAATGCGAGAAATGAGACAGCGAAACTGAATTGGCTAACATTGTGTAATAGGAAATAGTCCAAAGTTAGTCCCCTGCTCGCAAAATATATTGTGCAGATAGACACCATGGAACTTATTGTAAGAAAAGATAAGCAGCAGTTAGAAACCAGATTTTGTTTAGTCCATACCTTATCACCAAAGATTTTAGTTATCCCTAAATTAGCAGCCAGTCCTAGTTTCTGAATAATTGTGACATGGCCACGAATAGCTTTTTCACTCTTTTCATCTAGAAATCGCCAAAGCTCATCTAACTTATTATGTATAGTATTTTCCTCATTTTCATAAAGGAAAAGACCGCAATACACAAATACCGCACCGGCCATTCCAGCCAAGCAATGAGAATCAAAAACAAGCCAGTCCATATTTTTGTTTTACTGGATAGGCTTGCCGAATCTGTGTTTCATCTGTGGAAATCTGTGGCTAGGACTTGGGCGGCGCGGTGCTTTTGCGTTCCACAAATTCGGCGGCGAGGCGTTTCAACTGGATTTTTTCGCCGCGAATCAGCTTCATCATTGTTTCCATCGCCGTTACGCCGAGCCGGTATTTCGGCTGGCTGACGGTGGTGAGTGGCACGCGATAATGTTCCGCCGTCAAAATATTGCCAAAGCCGACGATGGAAATGTCGCCGGGAATTTTGATGCCCTGTTGCAATAAAGTTTCCGCGCAGCCGATGGCCACAAGGTCGCTCACGGCCATGATGGCGGTCGGCTCGACGCCTTCGTTGAGCATCTGCAACGCGGCTTTCGTGCCGTCTTCAATGGTGTTGCCGGATTGAAAAACCAGTTTGTCGTCCACCTCGATGTTCGCTTCGCGCAGCGCGCGGCGGAAACCCTCGAAGCGTTCGTGCGCCCACGGCGCGGCGGGCGGGCCGGTGAGATAGGCAATTTTTTTATGGCCGAGCGCGATGAGATGTTTCGTGGCGTTGTAGCTGGCGACGAGTTCCTCGATTTCGATGGCGGGAAAATTTTTACAAAACGGCGCGGGCGAACCGAGCAAAATGGTCGGCGTATTGCGTGCAATAATTTCCTGATAAATCCGCGCTTCGGCTTCGAAGCGATAAACGGGAACAATAAAAAGTCCATCCACGCGGCGCGAAAGCAGTCGGCGCAGGCAGGCGTCCTCGCGTTCGGGTTTGTTGTAAGTGTGGCAGAGCAGTAGGTCGTAACCGAGTTCGTGGGCGCGTTCCTCGATGGCAAAAACGATGCGCGCGTAAATGGGATTCGTCGTGGACGGAATGACGAGGCCAAACAGTTTGGTGGTCTTGGTGCGGAGACCTTGCGCGCTGGAATCGGGAACGTAACCCATGTCCGCCGCGAGTTTTTTGATCTTGGCTTTGGTGGCGGCGGAGACATCCGGCTCGTCGCGCAAGGCTTTCGAGACGGTCATCACGGAGACGCCGACGATTTGGGCAATGTCTTTTAAGCGAACCATTTTTCTTTAGAGATAAGTTCCGCGCCAGTGAAGTTTGCGTCGCAGCGCTTCGAGAAATGAACTGTTCGCCAGACGCAAAAGTCGAACGGAATGGCGGCTGCGGCGAATGGTGATTTCGTCGTTCGCCGCAAGTTCGCCGACGATTTGGCCGTCAGCATTGAGGAACGCGGCGGGCACGGTGTTGATCGCTTTCACGCGAACCGTCGCGGACAGCGGCAAAATAATGGAGCGATTTGAAAGCGCGTGCGGGCAAATCGGCGTGAGCGCGAAGACTTCTGCGGTCGGCAAAACCACCGCGCCGCCCGCTGCGAGCGAATAGGCCGTCGAGCCGGTCGGCGAACTGACAATCAAACCGTCGCAGCGATAGCGCGTGACGAGATCGCCATTCACGGTCACGTCGAGCGCGAGCAAACGCGACACCGCACCGCGCGTGACCACGATGTCGTTGAGCGCAGTCGCCGTAAGTTTTTTCCCGTGGCAGACGCCGGTGGCTTCGATGAGCGCGCGGGATTCAAATTTGAATTCACCCGCCCAGACCAGTTTCAGTGCATCGGCAAGTTTGTCCGACGGAACCGCCGTGAGAAAACCGAGGCTGCCGATGTTGACACCGAGCATGGGTGTTTCCGAACTGGCAATCTGCCGCGCGGTGTGGAGCATCGTGCCGTCGCCGCCGAAAACGAGGATCAAATCAACTTCGCGCGCGAGCGCAGCGGCGTTGGGCGCGGTCGGGCATTTTAATTTCGCAAGTTGCGCGGTGATTTCGTCGCAGACAATTTTCCGACCGGTGCGCTGGATGAGACGCACGGCGGCGCGGACGCTGGCGGCGCAGGCGGATTTTTCCGCGTTGCCGACGAGGCCGATGCGTTGGAAATGGTCAGCGGACTTTTTCAATCAGTGCCAGAAATTCTTTGTTGCCGGCCGGGCCGAGCAGGGGAGATTCAACCACACCGCGCCAGCAAAGGCCAGCCTGCGCGGATACAAATTCTTGCAGCTCCGCCAGCACGCGGTCATGAATGGCGGAATCAGTAATGACGCCGCGACCTTTATCGGCCTCGGCTTTGCCCGCTTCAAACTGCGGCTTAATTAAAGCGACAATTCTTCCATCCGCTTTGATTAGCGGAATGGCAGGCGGCAAAATTTTCTTGAGCGAAATGAAGGAGCAATCCACGACGATTAAATCAGCGGGCGAAGGAAAATTTTCCGGCTTGAGAAAACGCGCGTTGGTTTTTTCCATGACGACGACGCGTGGGTCGCTTCGCAATTTCCACGCGAGCTGGCCTTGACCGACGTCTACGGCAAAAACCTTGGCCGCGCCGCGCTGCAACAAGCAATCCGTGAAGCCGCCGGTGGACGCGCCCAAATCAATGACGACGAGCTTTTCCACGTTCAATTGAAAATGTTCCAGTGCGTGTTCGAGTTTGTGGCCGCCGCGCGAAACGAATTTTTCCGGCGTGTCCACGGTGATTTCATCGGCGGGTTTTACGGAGTCGCTGGCTTTTTTGGCGGGATGGCCGTTGACGCGGATTTGCCCAGCAATAATCAGGCGTTTGGCGCGTTCGCGGCTGTCGCAAAGGGCACGCTCGACGAGCGCTTGATCCAGTCGCGTCACACTCAAAACCGGGTGCCGCTGGCGAAGACGCGGTTTTGGATTTCGCGGAAGCTGTGGAGAAAAGTGTCGTTGTCGGCGACGGCTTTTTCGACGAGCTGTTTCATCAGGAACATTTCGGAACTGTTGATGACGGCGTGGACGCTGTTCTTGAACGCTTCCATCGGCGTGAACGTCTGGAAGGAATTGCCGACGAGCAAAACGGTCGCGTGACGGCGCTGATTGACGGGCATATTTTGCAGTGCTTTGAGCGTGAGATTTTCGTCGGGTGTGTTCGCGCCAAAAAGTTCTTCGACGATGACAACCTGATAACGCGCTTGAGAAAAACGAATCAAAAAATCGCTGTGCGTCGCGGCGGTGTGAACTTTGTAGCCGAGTTCGTTCAGCGCGGACTTGCAGGTGTCCAGCCATTCCGGCGTGGAAAAGGCAATCAACGCGGGCTTGTCCTCGCTGCCGACAAAATCAAAAGTTCCGTTCATCGTATTTTCAAAACAGGTGGTGCGGGCGTGCCGTCGCCGCCAGCAGCGCCCTTGAGATTTTTCATGCGGAGCGTATTGGCGCTGGCGCTCATTTCACCACGCGCCTTCTTGATATTGTCAATGCCGCGCGAAACGACGCTGCGCTTGGTGCAATAGAGCAGGGCGGTTTCCTCGGTAATGATCCCCTCTTCGTAGGCGTCGAGACAGGCGTTGTCAAACGTGCGCCAGCCGAAGGGATAATTTGCCTCGATGATTTCGTAAAAAGTTTTGCCCTCGCTTTCACCGAGCCGGATGGTTTCCTGCGTGCGCAAATTAGTCCCCATCAATTCAATCAAGGCGTAGCGCCCGCCGCCAATCTTGGGCGCGAGCCGCTGGCTGGCGACCCAGCGAAGCGAATCAGAAAGCCGCGTCCGCACCTGCTCCTGTTCGTCCGGTTCAAACATGCCGAGGATGCGGTTGATGGTTTCGCCGGCGTTAATCGTGTGCAGCGTGCTCAAAACCAAATGGCCGGTTTCCGCCGCGCTCAAGGCGATTTTCACCGTGTCGCGGTCGCGCATTTCGCCGACGAGAATCACTTTTGGCGCCTGCCGCAACGCTGCGCGCAGACCGTTCGCATAAGTATCGAAATCAAGGCCAAGCTCGCGTTGGTTGAACGTCGCCATCTGGTGCTTGTGCAGATATTCAACCGGGTCTTCGAGCGTAACGATGTGAACGGGTTTAGTGCGATTAATTTCGTCGAGAATGGCCGCCAGCGTGGTGGATTTGCCGGAACCGGTTGCGCCGGTGATTAGCACGAGACCGGTTTTTTCCTTGGGAATTTCTGTGAATATTTCTGGAAACTTCAACTGTTGCAACGTCGGCACCGACGCGTTCAACTGGCGGCAAACAATGGAAAAACTGCCGCGCTGCGAAAAAATATTTACACGAAAACGCGCCTGATCGGACAACGAATACGACGCATCGCACGAGCCGTGCCGCAATAAATCCTCGATGTGCCAGAGGTTGTCACCGATGATGTTCATCACAATCGTTTCAATCTGAAACGGCGTGAGCTTGCCGATGGGCGGGTCAAAAATTACCGGTTTAAGTTCGCCGTAAGCTTCCACTTGCGGCGGGCGATCCACGGTGAATAGTAAATCAGAAACTTCCGGCTGCGAAGCCAGCATCGTCGTCAAAAGTTGGTCTAGCTCCGGGCGACGCATAAAAAATTACATCGTGTCGTCGTCTTCCGGCGGATGCGCGAGCAGTGCGCGGAATTTTTTCTTGTCGAGCGCCTTGTCGTAGGCGTCTTCCGGCGTGATGCGTTTCATGCGGACGTGTTCCATGATGTGATCGTCCAACTGCTGGTTGCCAAATTTCTTGCCGACCTGAATCATGCCTTGGATTTGATGCGTCTTGCCTTCGCGCACAAGGTTCGCAACCGCCGTGTTGAAAACGAGAACTTCAAATGCCGCCACGCGACCTTTTTTATCCGAGCGTTTGAACAACGTCTGCGCCACGACACCTTTCAATGCTTCGGAAAGCGTCTGGCGAATCTTGTTTTGTTGGTCAGCCGGAAAAACGTCGATGATACGATCCACCGTCTTGGCCGCGCTCTGCGTGTGCAACGTGCCGAAAACCAAGTGCCCGGTCGCCGCCGCCGTAATCGCGAGTTCAATCGTTTCCAAATCACGCATTTCGCCGACGAGAATGATGTCCGGGTCTTCGCGCAACGCACCGCGCAAACCGGACGCGAACGACTTCGTGTGCACGCCGACTTCGCGATGGTTCACGAGACAGTTTTTGCTTTCGTGAACGAACTCAATCGGGTCTTCCAGCGTGATGATGTGATCTTTGCGATTGCGATTGCAGTAGTCCACCACCGCCGCAAGCGTCGTGGATTTACCGGAACCCGTTGGCCCGGTTACAACGACAAGTCCGCGATGGAGCATCGCAAATTTTTTGAAAACGGCAGGCAACGGCGCTTCCAATTTTTCAAAATCTTCAAACGACAATACGCGGCTTGGAATCTGGCGGAACACCGCGCTCACGCCGTTTTTCTGGTTGAAGAAATTTACACGGAAGCGCGAGATGTTTGGAATTTCGTAGCCGAAGTCCACATCACCAGTTTCCTCGAACTGTTTGATTTTGTAATCCGGCGCGATTTCGTAGAGCATCGCCTTGAGCACGTCGTTTTCGAGCGGCGGATAATCCACGCGCTGGAGTTCGCCGTGGATTCGCATCATGGGCGGATTGCCGGAAGCCATGTGAAGGTCAGAAGCCTTCTGCTCAAACATCAGGTTGAAAAATGCGTCAATTTTAGCCATAAGTCCTCTCTCGTGAAACGACACTAACTAAAGCCATGCAGCACTGCAAGCAATGAAAATGCCGACCGCCGCCATCCGCGAAGAAATTCTGCAAAGCGGTGCAATTCCCTTTGCGCGCTTCATGGAACTGGCGCTTTACTGTCCTGAAACCGGCTATTACGAGACACAAAAAAATACAGTCGGACGCGCGGGCGACTTCATTACCAGCGTCAGTGTGGGAAGTTTATTTGGTGAATTGCTCGCGTTCCAGTTCGCGGAATGGCTGGAGGAATTGCGAATTGCGAATTGCAAATTGCGAATTGTAGAAGCCGGCGCGCATGATGGCAAACTTGCCGCCGACATTTTGAACTGGCTGAAAATACATCGCCCAAAACTTTTTTCCGAAATCAAATACGTCATCATCGAACCGTCTTTGCGCCGGCAAGAATGGCAGCGGAACACGCTTAAATCTTTTACAAACGTCCGCTGGCATTCCAGTTTTGAAAACTTAAAATTAAAAATTCAAAACTCAAAACTGCACGGAGTGCTTTTCAGCAACGAATTGCTCGACGCCTTTCCCGTCCGCCGTCTCGGCTGGGACTCGAAAGCAAAAAGCTGGTTCGAGTGGGGCGTCACGCTGGACGGTAAAAAATTCAGTTGGACAAAAATTTCGCCGACGGATTTGCCATCTGCCATCTGCCATCTGCCATCTGCTCTTTTGTCCGTCTTGCCCGACAATTACACCATCGAAATTTCCCCTGCCGCTGAAAATTGGTGGCGCGAGGCCGCTGGAATTTTGACGCACGGCAAACTGCTGGCGATTGATTACGGCTTTAATTCGGACGAACAATTTTTGCCCGCGCGACTTAAAGGAACACTACGCGCCTATTATCGCCATCAAGTCTCTGATGATTTGCTGGCGAACGTCGGCGAACAGGATTTGACCGCGCACGTCAATTTCTCCGCCATTCAAAAAGTTGGCGAGGAAGTTGGTTTGAAAACGGAAAAATATTGCACGCAGCCGCAATTTTTGACGCGCATTTTGCAAAAAGCCGTGGCGGAAAAAACCTTTGCCAGCTTGGACGCAAAGCAGATTCGCCAGTTTCAAACATTGACGCATCCCGAACATCTTGGCCGTGCGTTTCGTGTGCTGGTGCAGTCGCGCGCGTGATGTTACGATTTATTTATGGGCGCATTTTCCGTCAGCATCGAAAAAGAAAACCAGCTCGCGCAGCGCATGGCCGCGCTGGGTGTGCGCGAGGCGGAGATCGAAGAAAGTTTTGTCCGCTCCGGCGGTCACGGCGGCCAGAATGTGAACAAGGTTTCCACCTGCGTCATGCTCATTCATCGTCCGACCGGCGTGCAGGTGAAATGTCAGGAGACGCGCCAGCAGGGACTCAATCGTTTCATCGCGCGTCGGTTGTTGCTCGATAAAATTGAGGAACGGAAGAATGGTTTTGTCGCCGCCCAACGCGCGGAGATTGAAAAAATCCGTCGGCAGAAGCGCAAGCGTTCGCGGCGCGCCAAAAATAAAATGCTCGCGGACAAGTCCCATCACGCCGGTAAAAAAGCCGCGCGTCGTTCGGTCGCGCCGGAGTAAAGATAATCGGAGATATGTTGCCAGTTAAGTCTGGCCGTCTGTTACGTTGGCGTTCTATGAACATCATGATCGAGAACGCCGACAGCCTCGAATACCTCACCGGCGATAATCACTGGACGAAAATTCCTGCCGACGGCAAACATTTCCCCCGCACCGGCGCAGCGTTTGACGTGGCGAAAAAAGAGGCGATTGGCAAGTTCAACATCGTCGGCTACGTCACGGAAACGCGGCAGTTCATTAATCTGAATCACGGTCGCGGTCGTGGCGTGGCGGATGCGGCGGCTTGAAGTTGTTGCTGCCGTTTAAAATCAAGCTGGACACGCAGTTTGATTATGCTTTGATTTAGTATTCCTTAATCAGACCAGAAACCGTTATGCCGATGAATTTTTTAGGCAAGGTGCTATTTCCGCGCCTCGCTCCGTGGCAGCGCAAACGACAGGCCAAAATTATCTTGCTGGTCACTTTGACCGCCGTGATTTTTGCGGTGACCATCGCCGCCATCATGCTGTTCCAGAATTCCCGAAGGTAAGTGCCGCGTTGTCGGCGCTTCGTAATTTCGTCCGTCAGTTTCAAACCAACGCTTCTTGTTCCTCGACGGCGGATTTTTTCAATTCATCCAGCGCGCGAAAACGGCTCGCCGCAAAACCGGCTTCTACGCCGATATTATTTGTGGGATTGTAAATGCTGACGAGCAAGATGGATTGCTCCAACACGCGGCGATGATCCATGATGAGTTCGTCCGCGCGCACGCCCACGCGCACGGCGCGGACGACATAGACCGTTTCAAGAACCGGCAATTGCAGGTAAAGCTGCTTGACCGTTTCCGGCCATTTGTCATCCACCAAAACCACTTTTTGTCCGACGCTGAACATGATGCTTATTAATATGGCAGCGGAAATTTCGCCGTCAACTCGCGCACGCGGTCGCGGACTTTGTGCGCCGCGTCCACGTTTTTGATGTCCATCAACACTTCAGAAATCATGTCGGCGATCGCGGCCATCTCCGCTTCCTTCATGCCGCGCGTTGTGCAGGCCGGCGTTCCCAAACGAATGCCACTGGCCTGAAACGGTGAGCGCGTCTCGAACGGAATCGTATTTTTGTTCGTCGTGATTCCCGCTTCGTCCAAAGCAATCTGGCAATCTTTGCCGGTAATGCCTTTCGCGCCAACGTCCACGAGCATCAAATGATTATCCGTGCCGCCGCTGACGAGGCGATAGCCGTTGCGTTTCATGCCGTCCGCAAGCGCGGCGGCGTTCTTCACAATTTGCTGCTGATACGATTTGAAGCTGGGCTGCAACGCTTCGTTAAAGCAAACGGCTTTCGCGGCGATGACGTGTTCCAGCGGTCCGCCTTGAATGCCGGGAAAAATGTTCGAGTCAATTTCCTTCGCGTATTTTTCGCGCGTCAAAATCAAACCGCCGCGCGGCCCGCGCAACGTTTTGTGCGTCGTCGTCGTCACGAAATCCGCATGCTCCATCGGGCTCGGATGCACGCCCGCCGCGACGAGACCCGCGATGTGCGCGATGTCCGCGAGCAGATACGCGCCGACTTCGCGCGCGATTTCGCCCATGCGTTTGAAATCAATGATGCGGGGATACGCACTCGCGCCGATGGTGATCATCTTCGGCTTGTGTTCACGCGCCATCGTCGCGATTTGATCGTAATCAATCCGCTCCGTTTCCTTGCTCACGCCGTAATGAACAATCTCAAAAAACTTGCCGGAGAAATTTGCCTTGTTGCCGTGCGTCAAATGGCCGCCGTGGCTCAAATCCATCGTCAACATTTTGTCGCCCGGTTTCAGCACGGAAAAATAAACGGCCATGTTCGCGCCGGAACCGGAATGCGGCTGGACGTTCGCGTGTTCCGCGCCGAAAAGTTTCTTCGCGCGGTCAATC
This sequence comes from uncultured Verrucomicrobia subdivision 3 bacterium, assembly GCA_903833055.1. Lineage (GTDB taxonomy): Bacteria > Verrucomicrobiota > Verrucomicrobiia > Limisphaerales > UBA11358 > UBA11358. Next base: position 44,470 of record CAILDU010000143.1, read on the forward strand.
GCGAGTTGCTCAATCGTGTCAATGTTTTCGCAGCCGCCATACCAGCGTTTCTTCGGATAGCCTTCGGCGTATTTGTTCGTCAGCACCGAACCTTGCGCTTCCATCACGGCGGGCGAAGTGAAATTTTCCGAGGCGATTAACTCAATATTTTCCTGCTGGCGCGTGCGTTCATGGTCAATCGCCGTCGCGATTTCTGGGTCAACATTCGCGAGGCGCAAATTCGCGGCGGGAAATTTGGAGTCCATTTTCAACACGCGCCGTTCGTGGCGTCCGCCTTCAAATTTAGCCTTGATGAACGCGTCGAGAATTTTTTTACCAAGTTCAGCGGAAGTTTTTTTGCCGCTTAAACAAAGGACATTTACGTCATTGTGCTGGCGCATCATGCTCGCGGTTTCCACATCCTCGGCCACGCCCGCGCGGACGCCGGTGACTTTATTCGCGGTGATGCAGATGCCCACGCCGCTGGTGCAAACGAGCAAACCGAGTTCGGCTTTGCCATCCGCGACCGCTTGCGCGACCGGCTTGGCGAAGTCGGGATAATCATCCGCCGGATCTTTGGTCGTCGCGCCAAAATCGCTGACCGTCAATCCGCGTTCACGCAAAAATGCCTTGAGCGATTCCTTGAGTTCCAGTCCGCCGTGATCCGCGCCGAGCGCGAAATTAATGACGGCCGAGGACGATTGATTTTGATTCTTCGACAGGAAGTTGTGTTGTTCCATAAATTTCAAAAGCGTGACGATGCCTTGTTCGATCTGGTCGCGGCATTCGACATAAATATGATACGGGCTGCCAATCGGATCGCTGATGTCCTTTTCGTAAGGCTCCAGCGTCTCGTCAAATTCGCGCAGCAAAAAAGTTTTTTCCGCTGCCTTCGGATACAGCAGCGCCACCGTGTCCGTGTGGCTGTGCGTCATGCCCAAAATCAAATCCGCCGAGCGCACCAATTCCGACGTGAGCGCGCGACTGCGTTGATGGGAAATATTAATTCCAATTTCGCGCATCGCCTGCACCGAATGTTGCGTCGGCACTTCGCCGTCCACCGCGCCGATGCCCGCCGACACGATGCGGAACTCGCCACGGCCTTTGACGGCGTGACGGAAAAGTCCCTCGGCCATCGGGCTGCGACAGACATTGCCGGTGCAAAGAAAAAGAATTGTTTTCATCCCAAACGCGGACAGAAAAGGTGATTGTTCGGAGGCAAATCGTCAATGCGAAAGGTAGTATCCAAACTTGGCGTGAATTATTGATATACAATCGCCTTGGCTCGGAATACTGCCCTGCTGCCACCGTGCCCCATTTGAAAGTCACTGCCTAGATTAGCATTCAAAATCACGATTGCATCAGCTCCTAATAGACGGGCTTTTTCAGCCATTCCTTTGGTCATGTCTATTTCTTCTTTAGCCGCCCCTTCACAAGTAAGAAATGCAATTGGCTTATTGGCTTTGGCGGTAGGGCTAGATTCTTCAATTATAATATCCACTTTCATTGAAGGTGAACGCGGGGTCGCATCAATCATCAAGACATTTACGCGGTTCAAACATTGCATTTCCCTGTGAGTAAGTTTGTGACCGTCAGTTGTGTGAGTTGTGCAACCAGCGACAAAGAGCAATACAGCAAAGGTGATTATTTTTCTCATAAATAGATGGGATACTTGCCTAGTGGTTGTAGTCAACGAAGATTTTGTGCGGCGACACTATGAATTTTCAGAAAGTGAATTTCAAATTTGGACGCTATCATGCGAAATCAACCGCGCGCCGGTTGCAGCGCCGCCAGCGCCTTGAACAAATCCAGCGCCCGCGCCAGTGCGGGATCGCGGACGACCGGCACGCTCGGCGCAACGCGCGGCGTGGCGGAACTGTCTTCATCGCCATCTTTCACGCGCTGACGAACGAGATCGTCCTCACTCGTGTGATCCACAAACTCCGCGAATTCATTGGTCGAAACCGGCGTCACATTTTTTGGCGCGACCGGAATGAAGAACGGATTTGCGAGAAAATTAATTTCGTCCGCACTCGAAACTGTCACCGCGATGTCGGGAATTTTTCCGGAAAAATTGGTGCTGCCGACCAAAATGCCTTCGCCCGCCGACCGCAAATCCACCGCCAAATCCGCCGCCGCCCCGCGCGTCTGGCCGTTGACGAGGATGACCAGTGGAATTTTTTTGGCCGCAAAAAAACCGCTCGCCGCCGCCACCGCGTTCTTGTCGCCGTCCGCCGCGCGCAGGTCGAGAATGATGCCGGCCAGTTTATTCGTCGGCTGCGCGGCGAGAAAATCCCGCCCAAAATCGGACGTCAAATGTGCGACACGCAACCGCAGCACATCACTATCCAGCAGCGAAGCGGACAGCGCCGCCGTTTCGCCCGCGCCCGCGCGCGCGCTGATTTGCGTGGCAAAAATAATTGCCCAAAGAATAAAAAACGGACGAATCATGTCCCGCCAAATTGCGCCATGAACCTGCGAAAGTAAAGTGGCTTGCGCGCAAGTTTCGGTTGTCCTGTTCAACCGCGAAATACACGAACCACGCGAACATGAAGCAATGTTCCAAGGGAACATTTGAAAATAGCCCGGCATTTTAATGCCGGGTTGAACCCGCAAAGATTTTAAGTCCCGCAGGGACGGCTGACGTTTCCGGTCGTTCCTGCGGGACTTTATCTTTTCACCGCGCACCCGGCGTTGAAACGCCGGGCTATTTTCATTTTGTCTCTTCGAGACGTGGCGGTGCTGGTTTATTGAAGCAGCTTCAAAAACCCCGCTTCGTCCAAAATTTTCACGCCAAGTTCCAGCGCCTTCGTAAGTTTGGAACCGGCGTCTTCGCCCGCCAAAACAAAATCCGTTTTCTTGCTCACGCTGCCGGTCACTTTGCCGCCGAGTGCTTCAATCTTCGCCGTCGCTTCCTCGCGCGTCAGCGTTGGCAATGTGCCGGTCAGCACAAACGTCTTGCCCGCAAAAGCGCCGGTCGGCGCGGCCATCGTCACTTTTTCATTTTGTGGCGTGATGCCGAGTTCGCGCACGCGGGCGAGAACTTTCTTGCCCGCCGCTGATGCAAAAAAATCCAGCACGCTCGCCGCCGCCACCGGCCCGACTTCCACCAACTTTGATTTCAATCCGCCTGCTTCCAGTCGCGCTTCGATTGCAGCAATCTCTGTTTTTAATTCCGCACTCCGCACTCCGCGCTCCGCACTTTCCTTTTCATCCTTCGGCGGATTTTTGCGCGAGCGCGGGCTGATTTCGGCACGTTCATTTTCCTTTGCGCCGAGTTCGCGGATGTCGCGCAACACTTCAGAATCAGCAAGTAAATCAAGCGATTCGTGCGTGGCGGCGAGTTGCTTGGCGGTGGCTTCGCCGACATCGGCAATCGCCAGTGCGTGAATCCAGCGGGAGAGCGGCGCGGTCCTGGCGCGTTGGAGCGCGTCGAGAATTTTCGTGGCGTTTTTCTCGCCGAACGTGCGCGGCTCGTCGTCGGTGCCGAGATTCAATTTGCCGAGCACTTCCAGTTTCAGGTCGAACAAATCGAGCGGTTCCTTGACGAGTCCGCGCTCAACCAGTTTTTCCGCCACGCTGTCGCCGAGCGATTCGAGATCGAGCGCCTTGCGTTGCGCGAAATACTCAACGCGTCGCGTGAGCTGCGCCGGACAGCCCGCGATATTCTGGCAGCGCCACGCGACCGCGTCATTGTCACCGTCAGACATTTTTTCCTTCGCAATCGCGCCGCCGCACGCCGGACATTTGCCGCCGACGTGCTGGAACAAATCAAATTCCTGCGCGCCAGCGGGACGTTTGAGTTTCACCACTTCAAAAATTTCGGGAATTACCATTCCTGCTTTGCGAATCACCACCGTGTCGCCGATGCGAATATCTTTGCGGCGAATTTCATCCTCGTTGTGCAACGTCGCGCGCGCAACGGTCGAGCCTTGCACGAAAACGGGTTCAAGTTCGGCCACGGGCGTGAGGACGCCGGTGCGCCCGACTTGAACCGTAATCGCTTTCAAAACTGTTTCCGCCGGAGTAATCCACGGCACGGGTTTGTGGACAATCGCGTAGCCAGGCGCGCGGCTGCGACCGGGAATTTTCTGCCAGTCGGCGAGCGTGTTCACTTTCAAAACAATGCCGTCAATTTCGTAAGGCAATTGTTTCCGCAAATCTTTTTCTTCGTCGTAATGCGCGACAATTTTATCACGATAAATTTTCAGAACTTCGTCAATGCCGTCGCAAACCCACCACAGTTTTTGCGTGGGCAAACCGAACTTGGCGAGCGTTTCTAGCATTTCCGAATGCGTCTTGAACTCGATGCCGTCAATCGCGCCGACGGCGTAAAACACCGCGCGAATTGGACGTTGCGCGACGAGTTTTGGATCGAGTTGTTTTAAAGTTCCAGCGGTGGCATTGCGCGCGTTGGGAAAAGATTTTTCACCGGCGGCAGCGAACTTGGCGTTGAGCGCGTCAAAATCTTTGATGGAAATGTAAGCCTCACCGCGCACTTCCAAAAGTTTCGGTGTAGCGGCGTTCGGCAGAGCGCTGCCATCTTCAGTTTGCGGCTTTCTACCGAAAGCCGCTACGGGAGCAAGTTCCAGCGGAATGCCGCGCACGGTTTTGAGATTGGTCGTGATGTCGTCGCCTTCCGTGCCGTCGCCGCGCGTGACGCCGAGCGCAAGTTTGCCGTCGCGATAGTGAACGCTGATGGAAACGCCGTCCACTTTCGGCTCGATGATGTATTGGATTTTTTCACGACCGAGATGTTTTTTGATGGTTGTGTCGAACGCGCGCAACTCGCTTAAAGTGTTTTCATCCTGCGCGCGATTGCGCTTGTCACGGTCAGGTTCTTCTTCTTTCGTCGGCAAATCGCTGGCGGAAACTTTGTCGAGCGAAAGCATCGGCACGAGATGTTTAACGCGGGAAAATTTTTCGCTTGGTGCGCCGCCGACGCGTTGCGTGGGCGATTCCGGCGTGACGAGTTCGGGAAATTGTTTTTCCAATTCCTGAAGCTCTTTGAAAAGCAAATCGTATTCGCGATCAGAAATAATCTGCCGGCCTTCGACGTAATAGGCGTGGTCGTGCCGGCGGATTTCGTCGGCAAGTTGCGCGTGGCGTTTTTTTGATTCGGCGTGCGTCACACGGAAAGATTTAACGCAAAGGCGCAAAGAAGCAAAGCCGCCAGCAAAGGAAAATTCATTTGGGCAGTGCATGGTTTGAATTGATTGTTGCCGGAAAAAAAGGCATTAAAACGCGCGCATGAAACACAATTCTTATTTTGAAGGCAAAGTCCAGAGTCTCGCCATCGGCACGTCCGACGGTCCGGCGACCGTGGGCGTGATTGAACCCGGCAAATACAGCTTCGGCACGGATTGCATCGAACATATGCACGTCGTGGTGGGCACGCTCAAGGCCAAATTGCCCGATGGCGACTGGCAAAGCTACTGCGCGGGCAAATTTTTTATCGTGCCGCGCGGCGTGAAGTTTGAAGTCGAAGCCGTTGGCGATGTCGCCTATCTCTGCTACTACAAACGGTGAAGTTAAAACTAAATTCAACTGAACTGCCGGACGAAAATAATTTCGTCCGGCAGTTTTTTTATTTCGTCGCTTTGAGCAACGCGGCAATCAAACCGTCCGTCGTGTGCTCCTTCGCTTCGAGCGTCGGTTTTAATCCAAGCGCGATAATCGCCTTGCTCGTTTCCGGGCCGATGGAGGCGAGTTTCATTTGCGGAAATTGTTTCACCAGCTTCGGCAAATCGAAGCGCGCGTGAAAATGTTCCACCGTTGAACTGCTGGTGAACGTCACCCAATCCGCGCCGTCGGCGAGCAGGCGTTCGCTCGCGCCGGTGTGGTCTTCGGTTTCAGGAATGGTTTTGTAAATCGCGATGTCGTCCACGATCGCGCCTTCTTCCTGCAACGCGTCCGGCAATTCCTTGTTCGCCACTTCGGCGCGCAGCAGACACATTTTCACGCTCTCGATGTTTTGAAATTTCTTGAACGCATCGGCGACTTTGCTCGCGGTAAATTCTTCCGGCTGCAAATCCACTTGCAGATGCAGCTCGCGCAATTTCGCCGCCGTCGCCGGGCCGACCGCCGCGATGCGCGCGCCGCCGATATCGCGCAAATCTTGAAAGCGTTTGAAGAACAAATCGAAAAACGCCGTTACGCCGTTTGCGCTTGTAAAGACAAGCCATTCGTAAGAATTCAATTCCAGCAGACAATCAATGATGGCGTCTTTTTCCGTCGGCAATGTAAGTTTGATCGTTGGCACTTTCAAAACATCCGCGCCGAGTTCCGCGAGGCGTTGCGCGAACGTGGCGGCTTGTTCCGAACGGCGCGTGACGACGATGCGCTGGCCGAATAGTGGACGATTTTCAAACCAGTTTAATTTTCCGCGCAGCTTCACCACGTCGCCGATGATGGTGAGCGCGGGCGGAACAATTTTTTCTTTTGCTGCGAGCGCGGCAATCGTTGCGAGCGTGCCCGCCACGGTTTTTTGCCGACCCGTCGTGCCGCGATGAATTATTGCGATGTGCGTCTGCGGCGACATTCCATTTTTGATGAGCGCAGTTGTCCAATCGTCCAATTGTTCCGTGCCCATTAGCACGACTTTCGTGCCGGGAATTTTGGCGATTTGATCGTAGCGCAAGGCCGTCGCCGCGTCCGCCGAATCGCTGTGGCCGGTGAAAACGGTGAAGCTGGAACAATGGTCGCGGTGTGTGAGCGGAATGCCCGCGTAATTCGGCACGGCGGTGATGGACGAAACGCCGGGGACGATTTCAAAGGAAATTTTTTCCGCCGCAAGCGCCTCGGCTTCTTCGCCGCCGCGTCCGAAAATAAATGGATCGCCGCCCTTGAGCCGCACGACAATTTTTCCTTCGCGTGCCTTGGCGATGATGAGCGCGGTGATTTCAATTTGCGGCATCGCCATATTTTTGCCGCGCGAAATAAATTCAGCGGTGGCGGGCGCGAGCCGGAGCAAATCGGGATTGGCGAGCGCGTCGTAAATGACCACGTCCGCGCGCTTGAGCAATTCCGCGCCGCGCAACGTGAGCAAGCCCGCGTCGCCCGGTCCCGCGCCGACTAAATAAACTGTGCCTTTGGATTTCACGCACACAGTCTATTCGCGGAAAGCCGTCAGGGCAATTGAGAGATTCAGCCGCGCCGGATTTTTCAATTTGCGATTGCGCTGCCGGGTGATTAAATTGGAACCATGACTGAATCGCAAAAACGATTGAAGCGGATCATGAAGGATGCGCTCCGCATTCAGGATCGTTTTGCCGCCGAACCCGTGCTTGCGCGAACGGGTAAAGGTTATCTCAAGAGCGAAGGCGTTGGGACGCTGCAACGCATCAAGGCCGGTTTGAGAAAATCGGCGGCGCACTAAATCCTAAATTGTTTCCATGCCGCACTTCGTCAAACCTTGGCTCGCGGCCTTTGACTGGAATTTTGTCACGGAAATCAATCGCGGACTTTGCCGGCAAAAGAACGCGCTGCACAAACCCACTTCCGACGGACATCTGCCTGCCAAAACTCTTTGGGAGAAAAATCAATTTGTTGAACTCGCCTTGGCCGATGCGCTTGACGTTTGTCTGAAATGTCACCGGCTCGCGCCGTTTTGTTTTTACAACGGGAATACTTTTGCCGCCATCGCGCGCGACTTCATTGCGGAACTATCACCCGGACTGGCCGCCGACCAGACGCACATTTTGCGCAGTATTGCCGGGCATATTGTGGCGGGGACGGCGACGGACATTGAACGGAAACAACTGGATGACATGCTGGCGGCTTTGGAAAAATAAACTGGCCGGAATTTTATTGCGGAGTCAAAGGTGTAATTGGCGTCAGCGTTTTTCTATCTTTCACCCAACCTAAAATAATTTCAAAAAAGTATTGCAATCAATTTGGCATTTGATAATTTCACCGCTCCTCGCCGCCCGAAAGGATGGCAGGACAGCATTGTTTGTGAACCGATAACTGATTCCCTCCTTGGGACAGGATTGATGGCTCGCTGACTTCAAAAAGTTGCTGAAAAAAACTTTAGTTATTATGCCCGTAAAAACATTTAGACCGCTAACGCCGTCCACGCGATACATCACGATCGCGGACTTTAGCGACATTACGAAGACGAAGCCGGAGAAGTCGCTTGTGGAAATCCGCAAGAAGACTGGCGGCCGCAATATGTATGGTCGCGTCACTGCGCGCGGCATCGGCGGCGGTCACAAACAAAAAATCCGCCTCGTAGATTTCAAGCGCAACAAGCACGGCGTCGAGGCGACGGTCGCGGCGATTGAATATGATCCGATGCGTTCGGCTCGTCTCGCGCTCCTCGAATACAAAGACGGCGAGAAGCGTTATATCATCGCGCCGGTCGGCGTGACGGTCGGTCGCATCATCTCCAGTGGGCCGACGGCTCCGCCGGAAGTTGGCAATTCTCTTCCGCTCAAGGCGATTCCGGTCAGCACGGCGATTCACAATTTGGAACTGCAGCCCGGCCGTGGCGGCCAGATGGTTCGTTCCGCCGGCGGTTCGGCGACCTTGATGTCCAAAGACGAAGGTTACGCGCAAATCCGTTTGCCCTCAGGCGAAATCCGCAAGATCAACGAAGAGTGCTACGCGACCATCGGCCAGGTCGGCAACACGGAACACGAAAACGTCATTCTCGGCAAGGCGGGGCGCACCCGTCATCGCGGTCATCGCGGTATTACGCGCGGTGTGGCGCGCAACCCGGTGGACCATCCGAACGGCGGCGGTCAGGGCAAATCCAAGGGCGGCGGCGGCTGGCAGCAGCTCGTTTCGCCTTGGGGCAAAGTCGCAAAGGGCGGCAAGACCCGCGCGAAATACAAGGCTTCAAACCGGTTCATTGTTGTTCAACGCAATGGCCTGCCGATGAAAAATAAATAATTTATGGGACGCTCGATTAAAAAAGGCCCGTTTGTAGAAGCCAGTCTGCTGGAGAAAATCCTGAAGGCGAAGGCGGCCAACCAGAAGACGCCGATTAAGACCTGGTCGCGCCGCTCGACGATTACGCCGGAGTTTGTCGGCCTGACGTTCACCGTTCACAACGGCAAAGTTTTTAACCCGGTTTTCATCACGGAAAACATGGTCGGTCACAAGTTGGGGGAATTCTCCCTGACGCGCACGTTCAAGAAGCACGGCGCCCACACCGCGAAGGCGGAAGCCAAATAGTTTTTATGGAAGTTTTCGCCATCACCAAAAATATCCCGATGTCCGCGCAGAAGATGCGCGAAGTCGTGCGGCAGATCCAAGGATTGCCGGCGTTGCA
>CAILDU010000144.1 GCA_903833055.1 uncultured Verrucomicrobia subdivision 3 bacterium
CTTGGCCGCTACATCTACGCCGTGGGCGGCAGCGAAAGGCGACGGCATTTTCCGGCATCAATGTGAACCGCGTGAAAATCTGGGTCTATGCGCTCGGCGGCGCGCTCGCGGCGGTCGCGGGCTTGATCGTCACCGCGCGGCTCGACGCCGCCGATCCCAAGGCGGGCCTTGGCTACGAACTCGATTCCATCGCGGCGGTCGTCATCGGCGGCACGTCGCTCTCCGGCGGACGCGGCTCGATTCTCGGCACGGTTTTGGGTTGTTTAATTATCGGAGTATTGAACAACGGACTTTTTCTCCTCGACGTTTCGCCGTTTTGGCAGCAAGTGGTGAAAGGTTTTGTGATCCTCGCGGCGGTCGCGGCGGACAAGCTGGGCGCGCGCCGGGAATAAAATTATTTCGCCGGCCGTTTGCTCCAGTAATTCGCCAGCACCGAGCCGCTGATGTTCATCCACGGAATGAAGATTGCCGCCGCCAGCCCGACCGTGCCGAGCTTGCCCATCGCGCTCGCCAGGCCGGACGCCATGCCGCCGTTTTGCAAACCGACTTCAAAGGCAATGCTGCGCGCGGAATTTTTATCGAGTCCCGCGCCTCGGCTCAAAAAGTAGCCGAAGAAATATCCCGCCAGATTGTGCAGCATGGAAGCGACAAACAGCAGCGCGCCGACCTTCAATAAATTATCGCGACCCGAAGCCGTCGTCATCGCTGTAACATAAAGAATGCCGACGATGGCCATCGTCGGCATGAATTTATCCAGACGCGGAAAATATTTCGTCAGCGCGTGATAAACCGTGCCGATGACGAAGGCGCTTAATAAAAATCCACCAAGGGAAATTGTCGTGAGCGTGTCGGGCGCAAAATTCTGCTGTAAAAGTTGCCAGCCGCCGAAAATCAAAAACGCCAGCCACGCGACGGCCAGCGCGGCGATGGCAAAAACAATTTCCCGTCCGCGCGACGAAGCGTGTTTCAAATAATCATGCAGCAACGCCGCGCCAATCGGCACGAGCACGATTTTGATGATCTCGACCATCATCTTGAAAAAGCTGACTTCAACCATCGTGCCGGCGAGCAGTTTCATCCAGAGCGGCGTCATGATGGGCGCAATCATCGTCGTCACCGCCGTGACCGTGACCGACAGCGCAAGATTGGATTTGGCCATGTAAGCCATGACGTTTGACGCGAGTCCGCTCGAACATGAGCCGATGAGGATGACGCCCGCCGCAATCTCCGGCGGAAAACTAAAAATTTTCACCAGCGAAAATCCCACCAGCGGCATCACCGTGAAATGACAAAAAATTCCGACGAACACACCGCGCGGCGCTTTCGCCACGCCCGCAAAATCGCGCAAACTCATCTGCGTGCCCATACCGAACATCACCATCTGGATGGCGATGAGCATGACCCATTTGTTCTTCATGTCGAAATCGCCGACGTGAAGAAAACTTTGCGGATAAATCATCGCCGCCGCGACGACCGCGATGATCCACGCCGTGAACTGATAGCCACGAAAATTTTTGGAGAAGCGAAGCGTAATCGCCAAAGCAACGGTAAGAACAACCAAGGTTGGTTGCCAAATAGCGGAATCATTCATCAACCATGTTGATGCAACAATGGCAACCGTCAGCAAAATCCAGCCACCATAAACTTTAGCTAACGGATACATTTTGAATTCGTGAAAATTAGTGCAATTCGTGTCTCACAAAACTGTCGCCAGATAATCCACCGCGATTCCCGGACTCGCCAGAATCGGCACGCGTTTATCTTCCGCCGACAATGTTTCGACCACCCGCGCCATCGAAGCCTGCGCCAGCACAATCACATCCACTTGCTGCGACAATTCTTTCAGCGCCGCCGCCACTTTCGCGTCATGCGTTGCGCCGTCACCGGCCATCAACGCTTCAAACGCGCCTTCGACGAGCTTGGAAGTAAGTTCAATTTTCTTTTCGGCTAACGCGGCGCGGCGTTCAATTAATTCCGCCGTCGGTTCGAGCGTTGTGGAAAGCGTGGCGACGACGCCAATTTTTTTGCCAGCGGCCACGGCTTTGTCCGCCATCGGCAAATCCACGCGCAGCACGGGCGTGGGAATCCCTTTTGCGCCCGCTTCAACCGCCAGCCCGATGGACGAGCATGTGACCATAATGTAATCCGCACCGGCATAAGCCGCCGATGTCAGATAGCCCGCCACGCGCATTTCGATGGTCGGAGTGATACGCCCCGCCTCGCGGATGCCGCGCACCAGCGAATCATCCACGATATTGAAGACCTCCACGTTCGGTAATTTCTCTTTGCACAGCGCCGCGAACACCGGCACGAGCGTGGCCGACGTGTGAACCAATCCAAGTCGTTTTTTCTTCATGAATTTCCTTTGAGCACAGTTTGAAAATAATTTTCCGCACCAACCTGTCCGCCCTTGAAAACAACTTCCATTTTGTCCACCGGCGAATTTGGCGCGTGCGCCCGACACAGCGGCGCGCCCGGCGTCAGCGACGCAATCATTTCCAACGCCTCAATTCCCAATGCCCGCGCGGCGAAACTCGACGTGTCGCCGCCCGCGATGACCAGACGTTGAACTTTGGCTTGCGCCAGCGCGCGGCGCAAAACTTTGCCCAGCGCCGTGCCGAGAATCTTGGCGCTGTTGTTTTTCAGCTTCGCCACGATGTGTTTGTCCGAACCGCTTTTCGTCGTGTGGACAATCACGCTACGTCCGCTTTGCAGAAATTTTATTACCGTATTTGTGGCGCGCTGGATTTCCGTGCGGGAATTTTTTGCCGCCAGTTTTTCAGAGTTCAAAGCGACTTCAACAAAGCCGTGCTTCAACACCCACGCGATTTGCCCGCTCGTCACCGGCGAACAACTGCCGGAGCCGACCAGGATTTGTTTTGTAGGAGACGAGGGAACGAGCCTCATTTTTCCCAACTTTAATTTAAGACTCCTCACGTCGTCTCCGACAGACCAAAACTTCGCCAGCGCGGTTTCAATTCCTGACGAACCCACTGAAAACAAAGGTCGTTTTGCAGCCGCATATTTTTCAAGCACACCGCCGATGCGTGCAAGCTGTTCGGTGGTCAACGCGTCAAATAAAACTACGTCCGGCTTTTCGGCGAGAGTTTTTTGGAGCGCGGAGTGGCATTCGTTTTCCGGCAGCGCAACTTTTAGGATGTCGAATAGCGCAATTTTCTTGTTCGTCTGCTGCGACAAATGCAGCCGCAAATCCGCCTCGGTCATCGGTGTAATCGGATGTTTGCTGATAGACGGATGACAGTCGAGTCGGTGAATCGCGCCGGTGCTGCCGATGCCGTAGCGCGCGAAGTGCTGGCCAAAAACCGTGTAACGTCCAAGCGCGGGCGCTGCGACAAGCAACGGAATAAATTTTGCCGGAAAAATGTTTGCCGCCACATCCAGCGCGCAGCCAATGCTGCCAATCTTCGGCGACGAATCAAACGTGGAGCAGACTTTGTAGTGAACATGCCGCGCGCCGAGTTTCTTGAACGCGAGTAATGCAGGTTTGAGTTCGCGTTTCAATGCGTCCGGTGCGAGCGAACGCGTTTTGCCAGCGATGCCGATGGCTTGCAATCCGGGAAACTTCTTCAACTGCGCGGGCGTGGGCGGCTGGATAAAAAGTGTCGTGCGGATGCCCGCGAGCGTGAGTTGCTCCAGCGCATCCGTCGAGCCGGTGAAATCGTCGCCGTAAAATGTGAGAAGCAGTTTGCTCATCAACTCTTCGCGCCAAATTTTTCCACGGACTTTTGGAGTTCAGGATATTTCGCCGCCGCCTGCTCCATCGTCAAACCTTCGACCGCTGCTTCCCACCATTTTTGGAGCGAGCGCACGCCCGCCGCCGGGCCGTCCGGATGCGCCATGATGCCACCGCCCGCCATGTAAAGCAGGTCAACAGTCTTCGTGCGGCGAAAAGTTTCACAAGCTTGTCCACCCCATTGACCGGATGAAACAACGGGCAACACCGACATTCCACCGAGCAGCGGCTTGGCGCAGGCTTCCATCGAGCGCACCACGGAATCGTCGCTCTCCCAGAATTTATTCGCGATGCCGTTGACGTGAATTTGATCCACGCCCGCGAGTCGCCAGAGTTTTTGATACGCAGGAAATTCGATGCCCAGCAGCGGATGCCGGTTCAACATTCCCCAGCCGTTGCGGTGACCATGAATTGCCAGCGCGCCGTTATCGCAAATTTTTTTCGCGCCCGCGAGACCGACGCTGTTCAGCGAAATCATCGCGCACGTTCCGCCTGCCAAAACAATTTTTTCATAATGCCGCTGCATCGTGTCCATTTCATCGCTGATGTTAAACGCATGCATCACCTTCTTGCCGGTGCGGTCAGCATGATCGTTGATGACGCGCATGATGGCATCCACACGCGCGTCAAACGGCGAGTGCGGTGGATTGGCCATCAACTCGTCGTCCTTGATGAAATCAATTCCCGCTTCGGCCAACACTTTTACCAGCTCCGCCGTCTGCTGCGGCGACATACCAATGCTCGGCTTGATGATCGTGCCAATGAGCGGACGATTTTCCACGCCGGTCAATTTTCGCGTTCCCGCGACGCCAAATTTCGATCCGCGAAAATATTTGGCAAATGACAGCGGCAATTCCACGTCCATCAGTTTCAGCCCAGTGAACGCAGTGATTTCGTAGAGGTTGCCCTGAATTGTCGAAACGAGCGCGGGCAAATTGTAACCCATGTTTTCCAACGACCACGACACGAGGATTTCCGCCCGCTGAAATTTTCCTGAAGCTGATTTTGCGCCCGGCAAACTCGGCACGGTGACGCTTTCATGCAGCGTGATTTTTTCCACGCGCGCGGCGAAGCGTTGTTTCAATTCTTCCGTCTCACCCGGCACGGCGACAAAAGTTCCCGACGATTGCTCGCCCGCGAGCGTGGCGGCGGCTTTTTCCACAGCCAGCGGCGTTTCGATGAGATATGTGGCAACGATTCTTTCCATGCTCGGATTGGTTTGAGTGTGCCGCTTTCTTGTAGCGAATCCAAGCTTGAGCGTCATTGGAAAACTGCCGAAAGACTTTGGAAAAACGCCAGCCCCGTCCGCGTGATTGCTTGTTGTCGTCAAAAAGCGTAAAACTTTTACGCCGCATGAAATTTGAACCGGAGCCAACCGAACAAGCCGATTTACGGAATCAAATTCTCCGTTCACTTTGTTTCCTGCTACTGATTTTATTGGCAGCCAGCGCGCGCGCCGACGCACCCGACTGGGAAAACGAACACGTTCTTCACCTCAACACCGAACCGCCGCGCGCCACGTTTACTCCCTTCGCAACGGTTGAACAAGCGTTGAATGGCGATTCCACCAACTCACCGTTTTATTTTTCGCTGAACGGTGAATGGAAATTTCATTGGGTTCCCAAGCCGGAATTGCGTCCGACGAATTTTTATGAAACGAACTTCGACACCTCGACGTGGACGAACATTTCCGTCCCGTCGAACTGGGAAATGAAAGGCTTCGGCACGCCGATTTATCTCGGCTCCGGTTATCCGTTCAAGATTGATCCGCCGCGCGTGACCAGCGAACCGACAACCAACTGGACGGCGTTCGCGCAACGCGACCCGGTCGGCTCGTATCGCAAAATTTTTTCGCTGCCGCGCAATTGGAATGGCCGCCGCGTATTCATTCATTTCGACGGCGTGGACAGCGCATTTTATATTTGGTGCAACGGCACAAAAATCGGTTTCAGCAAAGACAGCCGCACGCCGGCGGAATTTGACCTCACGGATTTCGTCAAGCCCGGCTCGAACCAAATTGCCGTGGAAGTTTATCGCTGGTCCGACGGCAGCTATCTCGAAGATCAAGATATGTGGCGCATGAGCGGAATTTTTCGACCCGTTTATCTTTACTCGACCGCCGCCGCGCGCATCCGCGATTTCACCGTGCGGACGGATTTGGATTCCGATTACCGCGACGCGACTTTGCAAATCAAACCGGAACTTGCTGCAAAAAATCTTTCGCTCGCCGGCTGGACAATTCGCGCCCAACTTTTTGATGCGAATGGTAAATCCGTTTTCAAAAATGAATTGAGCCACGACGCGGCGGAAATTTTAAATCCTGATTTCAGCGCGAAAATTCTCGACGACCGAATGCCGCAGCGCGGCGAACCAAAGTTCGCGCGGCTCGAAGCCAAGATAAAAAATCCCGCCAAGTGGACAGCGGAAACGCCCAATCTTTATAGGCTCGTTCTCACGCTGAACGACAAAAGCGGAAACGTGGTTGAAGCCGATAGTTGCTCGATTGGTTTCCGAAAAATTGAAATTCACGGCGGACAATTTTCAATCAACGGCCAGCCGATTCGTTTGCGCGGTGTGAACCGCCACGAGATTGATCCTGACACCGGCCACGCGATTTCCGAAGCGCGCATGATTCAAGACATAACCTTGATGAAACAGGCGAACATCAACGCCGTCCGCACCTGCCATTATCCCGACGACCCGCGCTGGTATGAGCTATGCGACCGCTACGGGATTTACGTTTTAGATGAGGCGAACATTTGCACGCACGGCACGCGCGGTGCACTCGCGAACAATCCAAGTTGGACCGGCGCGTTTCTCGACCGCGCGCAACGCATGGCCGAGCGCGACAAAAATCATCCGTCCGTGATTATTTGGTCAATGGCAAATGAATCCGGTTACGGCCCGAACTTCGCGGCAATTTCCGGCTGGCTGCATGAATTCGACCCGACGCGTCCGGTGCATTACGAAGGCGCGCAAACGGAAACTGATGCGCCGAAAACCGTTGATATCATTGGCCGATTTTATCCACGACTGACGACAGAAACTTACGCGAAACCGGACGACGCGTGGAATAAGCGCTGGGATAAAACTTTGGAAATCGCCCAGCGCACGAATGACAATCGTCCTGTTTTGGCAACGGAATACGCGCACGCGATGGGCAACGCCGTCGGCAATTTGCAGGAATACTGGGACGAAATTTATTCCAATCCGCGAATGCTCGGCGGTTTTATTTGGGAATGGTGCGACCAAGGTTTGCATCAGCGCACGACGGATGAAAAGATTTTCACCGCAATGGGCGGAGATTTTGGCGACGCGCCAAATCACGGCGGCTTTGCCATCAAAGGTTTGGTCAGTGCCGAACGGAAAATTTTTCCAAAGTATTGGGAAGTTAAAAAAGTTTATCAGCCGATTCAAATTGAAGCGGTGAATTTGCAGCCGGGCAAAATTGTAGTGAAGATCACGAATCGAAATGCGTTTTTGAACTTGAGCGACTATGAAGCGCGCTGGTCGGTCACAAGCAGCGGCGGCGAAACGATTCAATCAGGCATTTTGAATCCGGTTAATTGTGCGCCGGAAAAATCGGGCGAAGTAAAAGTTCCAGTTGAAGCAATTCACGCAGCTAATTCGGGCGCGGAATTCTGGCTGCGCGTAAGTTTCCATACTAAGACGGATTCGCTTTGGGCGAAGGCTGGTTATGAAATCGCGTGGCAACAGATGGAATTGGCGGCGGAAATTCCGGCGGTATCAAAAACTAAAACGAACGATTTATCCCTGTTAAATTTGATTAAAGATGGTGATGCAATAATAATTGCCGGAACAAATTTCTTGGCCGCATTTAGCAAGTCGGCGGGAACTTTGACTTCACTAAATTTTGATGGGCGCGAAATGCTGGCGTCGAACGCATTTGCCGGACCGGTTTTACAATTATTTCGCGCGCCTACGGACAACGACAAAGGTTTCGGTAAATGGCTCGCGCGCGACTGGCGCGAGGCGGGGTTAAGCAATTTAATTCGTCGCGTGGATTCGTTTGCAATCACGCAGACGAATTCTGGCGATATAAAAATAACAATTATTGCGACCAGCAGCGCGGCGAGTGGCGGATATAAATTAAAAACGCTCTGGACGATTCGCGGTGATGGCCTGGTGGAAATGGATAATGATTTCACGCCGTTTGGTGAATTGCCGTTGCTGCCACGCGTCGGCATAAGGATGTCGCTCGCCAATAATTTTGAAAACGTCCGCTGGCTGGGCCGCGGGCCGTGGGAAAATTATTCCGACCGCAAAGACGCCGCTGATATGGGCGTTTGGAAAGGCCCGGTGACGGAGCAATATGTTCCTTACGTCCATCCGCAGGAAAACGGAAATAAAGAAGACGTGCGTTGGCTGGAATTGACGGATATGCGCGGTAACGGCTTGAAAATTTCCGCCGAAGAAAATCCATTCACTTTTTCCGCGCTGCATTTCACGGCGAACGACCTTGCTTCCGTGCGGCACAACTTTGAATTGCAACCGAGATCGGAAATCATTTTGTCGCTTGACGCGAAAATGAGCGGCTTGGGCAACAGCAGTTGCGGGCCGGGCGTGCTGGAAAAGTTTTCCGTGCCGCCGACAAATTATTCGCTGAAGCTGCGCTTCTCCGCCAGCGGACAAAAATAAAATGCGCTTTGGTTTTTATCCGCGCAAGCCAACCATTTGCATCAAGCGGTCCGTTTGCGTGTAAGCTTCCGTGACCCATTCGACAATACGTTTTGGGTCGGGCGAATATTCCAGTTCAATGGAAACCACGCCGTCAATTTTCAATTCCTTGATGGCTTGCAGATACGGCTCGAACTTCACAATGCCGCGTCCGGGCGGAAGATCGCCGTGAACTTTGCCATCACAATCGCTGATATGAACGTGGATGGCTTTACCTTTCAATTTTTTCAAATCCAGCGGACTGCTGTCGGACAGCACCAGATGACTTACGTCAATGTTTGCGCGCACACGCGGATGTTTGCAATCGTTCACGAAGCGCACCATCTCGTCAATGTTGTTGAGCAAACTCAAGCGGAACGGTTCAAGTTCGAGCGCGATATCCACGTTCTTCTTTGCGGCATAATCGCCAATTTCGCGGCACGTCTCGACGGCCCATTGCCATTGCACGGCGGGCGGAATGACTTCGCGCTGCCAGATATATTCGCCGAGCACGAGCAGGATATTTTTCGCGCCAAACTCGGCGGCGAGGTCAACGAACTTTTTGCAACGCGCGACGTGAAAGGCGCGAACCGGATCGTTGAAATCAATCAGTCCGGTGGCAACGACAACGAGCGAAATGATGGGCAAATTTTCTTTGGCGCAGGTGCGCGCGATGAGCAGCTTTTCCTTTTTGGAAAGCGTCATCGCTTCCGTGAAGATGTCCACGGAGTCGAAACCGATTTTGGCGATGTGTTTGAGGCCGGTGGCGGTGTCCACGCCGGCTTGACCAAACGCGCTGTTGATGATGCCGAGTTTCATGGTTGTGTAATTTAGTTTTGGTTAAGAAATAATTTCCGAAATTTTCACCGCACGTTTTTGCTCCGCGCTCAAATACGCCGCGTCCACGAGTGCCATGGTTTTCAAATTATCGCGTCCGCTGATGGCCGGTTCTTTGCCGGTTTCGAGCGCAACCAGCAATTGGCCCATAGTTCCAGCGAAGGCGTCAGGAAACCAACTTCCACTCCATTTCGGTTCGTGAAAAGCTTTGTCACCTTTGCTCGCGTAGCGAATTGTTGAAGCGCTCGTGTAAGGATCTTTGCACCAGCCGAGATCGCCGATGGCCAAGCCATTCAAACCTTCGATACGCCATTTGATGCCGATGTCGCCGAGACAATTTTCTTTCGCTGGACCAGTCCAAGTATCATCAATCGCCACGCAGCGCAGGCCGTTCGTGTATTCCAAAATATAAGTGCAAATGCCATCCGTATGCGGAAACTTCGTGCGCGGGTCGGGGCGCGTGCTGCAAAAAATATTTTCCGGATCGCCGAACCAATAGCGAAAGCAGTCAATGTGATGAATGGACATCACGCGCAACGTGACCCAGCCGAGTTCCGCCTGCCACGGCATCCAATGCGGAATTCCACGCATGTCAATCGTCGCGAAAACCGGTTCGCCAATCGTGCCGTTCGTGAGCAACGTTTTTCCGGCGCGCACCGACTGGTCGTAACGCATGTTCTGGTTCACGGCGAGCACGATACCAGCGCGCTCGCAAAGCTGGACAGCTTCGAGCGCCTCGGTGTAATTCATGCCCAAAGGTTTTTGTGCGAGAATGCCTTTGACGGTTTTGCGTTCGCACGCGGCTTTGATGAGCGCAAGCTGCGCGTTCGGCGGCACGGCGATGTCGAGAACCTCGATGGATTTGTCGTCGAGCAACTGTTCATAGCTGTCGTAAACTTTCGGAATGGCGTGGCGCGCGGCAACCTTCGCCGCATTTTCCCGCGAACGCGACGCAATGGCGACCGGATTGAAACCAGCCTTGCGATAGCTCACGAGATGGCAATCGCTCACGATGAAGCCGCTGCCGAGAATGCCGATGCGGAAATCTTTTTTCGACGGCAACGACGGATGAATGTTTAGGTCGATGTGGTGAAAATTTTTTGGTTTCGCGGTGGAGAATTTATGCACGGTTGTTTGGCGATATGTCACGCCCGGACGCAACACGATGTTGCCGAGTTGCGGCGCGTTCACGCCATTTGGATAGTTTTCACATTCCAGACAAAGCGCCGTGTGCTGACCGTAACTTCGCCCAGATTTTCCCGTCAAAGTGCCATCAAGCGAAACGCCGGTGTAAAGTTGCAGGCACGGCTCGGTGCTGGAGATTTCCATCACGCGACCGCTGTGCGGATCAAAAAGTTTGGCAACCCGCGCAAGTTCGGAATTTTCGCGGCGAATAAAATAAACATCACCGTGATTTTTCCAGAGACCGGGCAACGCCTCGCCAATGCTTTTGGCGCGGGTGAAATCGTTGGCGTGACCGGCAACCGATTCGCGGCGGTCAAGCAGCGTCATTGTTTCGTCAGCGGGCACAAAATCGTCTGCGAAGATTTGTAAAATATGGTCGTCAATGCGTCCGCTGCCTTCGCCCGCCAGATTGAAATAAGAATGATTGGTTAGATTCAACGGCGTGGCTTGGTCGGCGATAGCTTCGTATTCAGTCACAAATTCATTCGCATCCGTCAGCGAGTAAGTGACGCTGGCTTGGACGTTTCCCGGATAACCTTCTTCGTCAGCGGGAGAAAGATAACTCAAGCGCAGCCGTTCTTTTCCATCTGAAATTATTTCCGCGCGCCAGACCCGTTTGTCAAAACCAACCGAGCCACCGTGGAGGTGATTCGGCGGATTGTTGACCGCAAGCGAATAGCTTTTTCCATCCAGAGAAAAATTTCCATGCGTTAATCTTCCGGCGACGCGGCCGGTGATGCAGCCGAAATACGGATGGCCAGCGAGGTATTGTTCCAAGTTGTCGAAGCCGAGAACCACATCATCCATGCGACCATTTTTATCTGGAATATGGAGTTGCGTAACGATGCCGCCGTAAGTAATAACCTTGAGAACAAGCCCGTTGGTATTGGTCAAAGTGTATTCGTCAATGCGCTCGCCCGCCGGTATTTTTCCGAATGCACGTTGCTGAATCATACGCGTTTTTTGGCCGCTTCAAAACATTCGCGCGCGATCTGCGCATACACGAGCGCCTGCGCGTAACGGTCGGACTCCTCGCGCAACGTGCCATCGGGCAGGGAAAATTTCCGTCCGTAATAGTAGTCAGGCGAAAGAATTTCCGGCGCGAGAACAAGATAGTCGCCCAGTTTGGCTGAAGCCAAAAAACCCGCCATCGCGCGCGTCCACATCTCGCGGAAGTGAGCCAAAAAATTATGCGCGCCAAAAATTTGCGGCACGTTGGATTTTCCATCGCCGATGTCCACCTGCATGCACGCGGTGTTGCCGATACGTCCGTGCATAAAACGCACGCGGTCAAAAATCGGCTGCATCGCGCGCCACTTGGCTTCAAGGTCGCCGTAAGGCAATTCCTGTCCGGTGTAGAAATGGCTGAAATCGCCGTTGAAGCGCACTTCGGGAATCCGCTGCGTCAATTGAATCGTGCGCCACGCGTCCTGCGTAATCGTCGCGCGATGGGTTTCGATGTAGAGCGGAAAATCAATTTGCGCCGATGCTTTCAAAATGGAATGCACGAGCGCGTCCATTTCGGCATCGCTTTCAAAACCGCTGCCGACGTGAACAGTTCCCGCTTCGTGACCGAGCGATTTTAATTTTCGCGCTAATGCTTCTGCATCCGTCGGTGAATCAATTCTTCCGCTGCCAGCCGAACCAATTCCGACGCGGCGGCACAGTTCCGGGTCACCATCTTGCACGCCTTCAAAACTCCTTTCCTTCAAGCAGGCCATGGCTTCTGCGCCTTCTAACTGCGGCCAGATGGAATGCGCCGGCAAATCCATAAGCGTGCCGAGGTTGAGATAAATTTTCAGCCGGGGCGGCAAATTGGAACCGTCGTTGAGATTTTTGGGCATAATTAAAATTCGTCGAACGCGATTTGTTTGGGCGACACTTCCAATTCTTTTAGCATCTGGATTGCCGCCTGAATCATCACCGGCGGGCCGCACAAATAAAATTCCGCAGCGGCGGGACTGGAATGTTTATCCAGATGTTCGCGCTTCAAAACTTCGTGAATCAAACCCGTGTGCGAAGTCCAGTTGTCTTCCGGCTGCGATTCGGACAACGCCAGATGATAACTAAAATTCGGAAAACGCTTGGCGAGGCCTTCAAAATAGTCGCGGTAAAAAACTTCCTGCAACGAACGCGCGCCATACCAGAAGCTGATTTTGCGTTTGCTGTTTTGCGTTTCGAGCAAATTTGAAATGTGCGAACGCAACGGAGCCATGCCGGAACCACCACCGAGATAAACCATTTCGTTCTGCGTGGGCTTGATGTGAAATTCGCCGAACGGCCCGATGGCGGTGACGGTGTCGCCAGGTTTCAGCCGGAGCATATACGCCGAACCTGCACCCGCGTTGCAAGCCTGACCGCGTGGCGGCGTGGCGATGCGGATGTTGAAACGAAGCTGTTTGTCCACCGCCGGATTGGTCGCGAGTGAGTAATTGCGGCGGATGGGAACTTCGTTTTCGCTTTTAAAATCAAAGACGTGTTGCTCTTCCCAAACTTTTGCGAACGGTTGTTTGACCTCGATTTCGCGGAACTTGACTTCTTTGTAAGCTGGAATGTTCAACTGCAAATAATCGCCGGGCTGATACTTCACGGCGGATTCCGCGTCCACCGGCTCGAGCACGAGTTCCTTGATGAACGTGGCGACGTTGTCATTGCTGACGACGCGGAAACGATACGTTTTCTGCGACGCAACTTTCGGCGGCGTAAGATTGATGAAGATTTTCCCATCGGTGACGCGCACAGGAAAAGTTTGTAGGCCAACGCAAACCGGCTTGCGTTTGGGCACGCCATCGGTGACATCGAAACGTCCGTTGTGTTTTGGACATTCAATCAAATTTCCTTTTACCAAACCGGCGGCGAGATGCGTGTTGCCGTGCGTGCAGATTCCGTCTGTGGCGTAAAATTTCCCATCGGCGGTGCGATAAACGGCGTAAGTTTTTTTGTCGCGGTCGAAACGGACAACATCTTCCACGCTCAAATGGTCAGCGGCGCAAACTTCAATCCAGCCGTCAATCACCGCGCGGCCGTCGCCAGTGATTATCTCTTCATTTGGCGGCGCTTCCTTGCGGTCGGTCGGCGTCGGAATTGCACGTTTGACGTGATAAGCCGGGTCTTTCACTTGCCGCAAAACAGCCGGAATAATTTCGCGCCACGCCTCCATCAAACTATTATACGGCTTCGGCATGTCAGGCTTGACCAGCTCGTGCAATTTGGGCAGCGCGTGATACGGCACGAGCGGAAACATGTGATGCTCGACGTGATAATTCATGTTCCAATACAAAAACCGGTTGATGGGATTCATGTAAACTGTCCGGCAATTCAGGCGATGGTCGAGGACGTTTTCCGCAAGGCCGGCGTGCTGCGTGTAACCGTAAATCGGCATCAGCCAGCAGCCCCAAAGATTCGGCAGACCGATGAACATCAACGGCAGAAAACTGTGCTGATAAACCGCCAAGGCAGCAACCGAGCCGTAAATTAAAACGTAAATGCGCGCGTGGAAAAAAACTTTCTTGTGTTCGGATTCGGGAATGTAAGTGAGTTCTTCCGGTGTCAATTTTCCGGTGCAATGCAGGAGCACATTGCGGACGTAAATTGGAAAATTTTGAAGGTTGAAAAAACTTTTAACGAACACCTTTAAATCCGGTGGACGCGGCACGGCAATTTCGGGATCGCGACCGACGATAATCGTGTCGCTGTGATGTCGCGTGTGGCTCCAGCGCCACGGCGTAGATTCGCGCAGCACCATGAAAGACGCGATTTCGTAAAGCGCATTGTTCATCCAATCCGTTTTGAACGCCGTGCCGTGGCTGGACTCGTGCCAGCGCGAATCGGAGGTCGAAGCGTAAAGCACGCTGTAAATTCCAAACGGAAGCAGCGCCCACCAACTGCCCCACCAATAGCAACCCCAGACGCCGGTCGCGATGAGCAGCGCGAACCAAATAATCGTGTCGCGAATCGCCGGTCCGTTCCGGCGACCGAGCAGTTCACGCATTTTTTCTTTCGGAACCGGCGAGGCATACCACGTGGCCTCGGCCAATCCGTTTTCAATCGCCAGGTCACTATCTTTGCCCACGAGACTGTAATCGCTTAATCGAATTTCACTCATGCTGGTTCAGTTTTGCGGCCGTTTCATCAATGGGTTTTCCGCAGGGTAGTCCAAACTCTTCGCGGGACAAGTCAGGAGCGTTGGCGGCGTGACTATTGACAGTTCTCTTAAAAGAATTGCCAGATTTAGCAAGGCGTCTTTTATAACGAATCAGGTAACCTACGCGCATGAACACCGTTCCTGCCAATCCATTGCTCGGCATCGCGCTGCACGCCATCGGCGCGCTTTTCGCGGCGACCTGCTACATGCCGCAAAAAAAAGTGCGCGGCTGGTCGTGGCAATCTTACTGGCTCGTGCAAGCGTCTTTTTGCTGGCTGCTGCTGCCAATCATTGGCGCGTGGCTGACGATTCCTGATTTAATCGCGGTGCTGCGCGAAGCGCCGACGAGCGCAATGTGGCATTCGTTTTTTCTTGGTGCAGCTTACGGCATCGGCGGCACAGCTTTTGGAATTTCAATTCGCTACATCGGCTTCTCGCTCACTTACGCCATCGCCGTCGGACTTTCGGCGGTTTTGGGAACGCTCATTCCGCCGTTGGTCAAAGGCACTTTGGACGACGTGCTGCACAAAGTCGGCGCGGATTGGGTAATGGCCGGAATTGTCGTGGGCGTATTGGGAATCGCCTGCGCCGGCTGGGCGGGCTGGCTGAAGGAAAAAGATTTAACCGCGCAGAAAAGTTGCGGCGAATTTTCTTTGAGCAAAGGCCTGTTTCTCTCGCTGCTCGCGGGCGTGCTGTCGGCGGTTTACGGTTTTGCGCTGGAAGCGGGAACGCCCATTGCCGATGTCGCTTCGGCGCACGGCGCGGGAATTTTTCGCGGCAACGTCGTTTACATTTTTTCCAATACCGGCGCATTTTTGACCACGGCGATTTTTTGTCTCTGGCTGCACGCGCGGCACAAAACGATTGGCGAACTCGTGGAACTGCCCGCTGGTCCGGAAAAGTCAGCGTTGCCCGTGAATTTTCTGATGGCCGCCGTCACCGGACTTTTTTGGTATGGCCAATTTTTCTTTTACAACCTCGGCCATGTGAAACTCGGTGAGAAATTTGCGTTTTCGAGCTGGGCGATTCACATGATTATGCTCGTGCTGTTCAGCACCCTGCTCGGCGTCATCCTGCGCGAATGGCGGCAATGCCGTCGCCTGACGCACACGACCGTCGCCTTCGCGCTGCTGGTATTGGTGACGGCGGTCATTTTGCTGACGTATGGCAACCACGTTGGCGAGCTGGCGACAAAATAATTTGTCCGCCGCGCTGATTTTGCAGCCTGACATTGCACGGAGCGGCAAGTTCGTTTAGCTTCGCGCCATGCAATTTTTCGGCAAATTAAGTCTGGTCACGCTGATGACAACGGCGTTGCTCGCGGTCAACGGCTGTCTGCCGTCCGACTCCAGTCCGCTGGATGAGGAAAAGGAACCGCACTTCGTTCTCGGCAAAAGCCGTGTCAACGCCATGGATTACACCGGCGCCGTCGAGGCGTTTGGCGAATCGCTGGAGGCCAATCCGCATTCGGCAGCCGCGCATTTTCAACTCGCTTGTTTGTTCGACCAAAAAGAATCCGATCCCGCCGCCGCGATTTATCACTATCAGGAATTTCTCCGACTGAATCCCAAAGCCGACAACGCCGAAGTCATTAAGCAACGCATTTACAGTTGCAAACAACAACTCGCCGCCGACGTGCTGCCATTGCCAAGCGCGCCCGCCGCGCAAAAACAATTGGAAGATCTCGCGGAAAAAAATCATCAACTCTCGGATGAAAATGAAAAGTGGCGCGCGTATTACGCCGCGCAACAAGCCGCGCAAAAAAATTCGCCGACGACGTTGCCGAACAATCTTGCGCCAACCGGCAACCTGTCGCCGGATGATGTTTCCACCGCGCCCGCAAATGTGCCCGCGACCAAACCGGCACCCGCTGCGCGCGCATCCGCAGCCAAGCCGCGCACGCACACCGTGACCGCTGGCGAAACGCTCGCTGCCATCGCGCGCAAATCCGGCGTGAGCCTCGCCGCGTTGCAAGCGGCCAATCCCGGCGTCACCCCTAAAAAATTGCACGTCGGCCAAACCTTGAATTTGCCGCCGCAATAAAATTGTTCCCGTAATTTTCATGCCCGCCCGATTGACATTCATCGCCATCGCCGCCTTTTGGCTGACGATGAATGTCCTGCTCTGGCGCGCGGAATTTGGCGTGCATAGCGGCGAAACGCCCGTGCCCATTGAACTGATCTGGCGGAAAATTCTGACCGCACCGGACGCGTCGTCCTTGAGCGTCTATCAAAATCGCGATCGCATGGGCTACTGCGAATTTGCCACCAGCATCGGTCAGGAAATGGCCGCAGTGGACACGGACAAACCGCCGCCCGAAGGTCTCGTCACGCGTGCCGGCTATCAGATTCATCTCGCCGGCAACGTCGCGCTCGACAACTTCACCAACCGCATAAAATTTGATGGGCGCGTGCAATTTTCCTCGACGCGCGCGTGGCGCGAAGTGAATTTCAAAATCAGTTCGCGCACGACCGCTGTGGAAATTCATTCTGTCGCCACCAACAATCTGGTGCATTTGAAAATCACCAGTGCCGGCGCGGTGCTAGAAAAAAATCTTACTTTTGCCGAACTGCAAAATCCCAATACGTTGCTGCGCGCGCTCGTCGGCAATTTTGCGGATTCACTTTTTAGCATGATGGATTTGCCGGACATCGCCAGCACCTCGACGGCGCAAAAATTGGCATGGCGCGCCAGCCGCACGCGCGTCAAAATTGGCACCGAAGCCGTGCCCGTCTATCGCATCGAAACCGATTTTCTCGGCCATCCCATTTTAATGGACGTCAGCACGCTCGGCGAAATTTTGCGCGTGGAACTGCCCGGCAACATCAGCGCCCGCATTGATGAGTGGAGCAAACCATGATTGAACTCGACCATTTGGTAAAAAATTTCGGCGACCTAATCGCCGTCAACGATGTTTCGCTGAAAATCGCGCGCGGCGAATTTTTTGCCCTGCTCGGCCCGAACGCGGCGGGCAAGACGACGATGATAAAACTGTTGACTGGCTTGATTAAACCCACATCCGGCTCCGCGCGCATCTGTGGTTTTGACATCCAAACGCAACCGCTCGAAGCGCGGCGGCGGCTCGCTTACGTTCCCGATTTTCCGTTTCTTTACGACAAGCTAACCGCGTGGGAATTTTTCCGTTTCACCGGACAATTATTCCAGCTCGACGCCGCGCGCATCGAAAAAAATTCCCGCGAGCTCGTCGCGCGGTTTCACCTTGCCGAGTTTGTTGACCGCCCGCTCGAAGGCCTTTCGCACGGCACGCGCCAGCGTATCGCCATCGTGTCCGCGCTGCTGCACGACCCGGAAGTTTTTGTGATTGATGAGCCGATGGTCGGCCTCGACCCGCAGCACGCGCGTGTGGTGAAAGACGTTTTGAAGGAACGCTCGCTCGCGGGCATGACCGTGCTGATCTCCACGCATCAATTGAGCATCGCCGAGGAAATGTGCGACCGCATCGGCATCATCAACGGTGGCAAACTCATCGCCGTCGGCACCCGCGATGAACTGCGGCAGCAAAGCGGTTCCGCCGGCGCGCTGGAGGAAATTTTTCTTTCGCTCACCGCGGCAGCGGACGCGAAATAAGTCAAACCGCTTTCTTCACCGGCACTTCGGGGTTCACCTGCGTGATGGGTTTTTCGCCGCACAGTTCGTCTTGAATTTTCCCATCATTCCGGCGAAGGTTTGCCGGTGCGTTTCAAACTGGGATTCTGGCGCAAATGCCGTCTCGCCTTCCGCTGCGTCCGTTTCGCCGCGTGGGCGTTCGCGCTCGTATTGCTCGCGGGTTTCCTTTGGTGCAATCGCATCGGTCTGCCGAATTTTTTGAAGGCACGGCTCGTCGGCACTTTGTCGGAACGCGGGGTGAAACTGGAATTTTCCCGCATGCGTTTGAGTCTCGTTCACGGCCTCGTGGCGGAAAATGTTCGCGCCGGCCAAACCGACGTGCCTAACAGCGCAGCTTTCACCGCACGACAGGTGCATCTGCAATTGAATTATCCCGCGCTGCTGCACCACCGCTGGCAGCTTGATGCGCTCGTGGTGCGTGACGGACAATTCACTTTACCGCTCTCGCCCACCAACGCACTCACGCTCACCAATCTTCAAACTGAGCTGCGTTTTCTCGCCAACGACACTTGGGCACTCGATAATTTCCGCGCCAATTTTTCCGGCGCGCAAATCGGCATCAGCGGCGAGGTCGCGCACGCGCCCGAAGTCCTCGACTGGAAATTTTTTGGCGGCAGCGCCGACCATAGCAACACTGGTCGCGGCGCATTCATCACCGCGCTGAATAATTTTTCCGGCACGTTGCGGCAAATTCATTTTCAAGGTGAACCGCAACTCCGTTTTGTTTTGTCCGGCGACGCGCGCAATCCGCATTCCATCGCCATCTGGTCGAGTGCGACGTTGACGGGCGTCAACACGCCGTGGTTCGACGCGCATAATTTTATGGCCGAGGCGAACCTCACCGCGCCCGCCAGCGCGCCGACAAATTTTGCCGACGCGTGGGGTTTCTGGACAAACCTACAACCGTTCCGCCTCACGTGGACGCTGCGGCTCGGCGCGCTGCGCGCGGCAACATTGGCGGCGGGCGACATCAATTGCGCGGGCGTTTGGGCCGCGCCAACCTTGACGATTACGAATCTCACAGCGCGACTCGGCGACGGAAATTTGTTTGCCGCCGCCGCGCTCGACGTGCCGTCGCGCGAAATCAATTTCACCAACGAATCACAATTTGACTGGCACGCCATCACCGGCTTGCTGCCGGAAAAAGCGCGCGCGCAACTCACGGAAATTTCCTGGCTGCAACCGCCAACCTTGCGCGTGGACGGAACCGTGCGGTTGCCCGCGTGGACAAATTTTGCGAAAAGCTGGCGCGACAACCCGACGCCCACCGTATCGATTCGCGGTGAACTGGCCTTCACCAACGCAATTGTGCACGGCCTGAAACTGGACGAAATGCGGTCACATTTTTCCTACGCGGATTTGCTGCTGGACGTGTCGGACTTGACGGTGGTGCAAGGCCGGACGCGCTTGCGTTTGAGTGGACAGGAAAGCGCGGCGACCGAGAATTTCCACGGCCTGCTCACTGGCCAGTTGGACGAGGCAACCGTGGGTGCGTGGCTGGCGACGAGCAACGCGCTGCGTGGACTGGAAGAATTTCCCTGCCGCGAGCCACTGGTTTTTTCCGTGGATGTGAGCGGCAATCTGCGACGGTTGGAAACGATAAGCGCGACCGGCCGGCTGGCGCTGACGAATTTTTCCATTCGCGCCGAGCCGATGGATTCCATTTCCGGAACTTTTTATTACACCAATCTGGCGGCAGAAATTTTTGAGACAAAATTATTGCGGGCAAACGGCGCGCAATGGATCAAGGCAGACACATTGTTGCTGGATTTGCGGCGGCAGGCCATTTGGATCACCAACGGTTTGGCGTTGGTAGATCCGCAGGCAATCGCACGCGCCATCGGGCCGAAAACCGGGCGCATTCTGGAGTCGTATCATTTTCTGGAGCTGCCGCTGGTGCGGGCGAATGGCAGCACGCCGGTCATTAATATTCTCACGCCGCACGATGCGGAATATGCCGACCTGACGTTTGATTTCATCCGTGGCGTGCCGTTTCAATGGGCGAAATTATCCACGACGAACATCACGGGAACCGTGCGCTGGCTGAAACAATCTTTGATTCTCTCGAACCTCGTGGCGCAGCTTTATGACGGCAGCGGTGCCGGTGGTGGCAACCTGGATTTTCGCCCGGTGAACCACGCCTGCGACTACGATTTTTCGTTCGCGGTGACGAACATCAATTTGCACCTGCTCGCGGCGGATTTATCCACGAACAAAAATAATCTGGAAGGTCAGTTGAGCGGCAACGTGACGG
The DNA here is from genome assembly GCA_903833055.1 of uncultured Verrucomicrobia subdivision 3 bacterium. Lineage (GTDB taxonomy): Bacteria > Verrucomicrobiota > Verrucomicrobiia > Limisphaerales > UBA11358 > UBA11358. The sequence goes on from CAILDU010000144.1 coordinate 20,479, forward strand.
TGACGAACGCAAGTTCGGCGGACTGGCATTCGTGGAATGGCGGTGGCAGCGTGAATTTACATGACGGGCTGCTGTGGGACGTGCCGATGTTCGCGTTTATGTCGCCGGTATTAAATGCGGTGTCGCCGGGTTTGGGCAACAGCCGGGCGAAGGAGGCGGCGGCGGAATTCATCATCACCAATGGCGTGATCTTCACTGACTCGTTGCTCATCCGCTCGGCGATGATGCGGCTGCAATATTCCGGCGCGGTGGATTTGATGCAGAATGTAAATGCGAATGTGACGGCGCAATTGCTGCGTAATCTGCCGGTGATCGGTTCCTTGGTCAGCGCGGTGCTGACGCCGGTGAGCAAAATTTTTGAGTGCCACGTCACCGGTCAATTGAGCGAACCAAAAGTGACGCCCATCTTCATTCCCAAAATCCTGCTCGTGCCGCTGCATCCAATTCGCAGTCTGGAAGAATTATTTACCGCGCCGACGACCAATGCGCCGGCGGTAACACAATAATTTTTCCGCTTACTGCGGCGGTTGAGATTGCGCCGCTGGCTGCGCGTCCAGTTCCTTCATCTTTTGTTCCATCGCCGCGCGCGATTTATCCGAATCGGAAGTGGCCGGAGCATCCGCTGCTGGCACGTTGGTTTCCACGTTCGGATTCATGTTGAAGAAACCGGGAAAGCCATCCACCGGCACGGCGTTGGTCTTGCTCTTCATTTCTTTTTTGCGTTCCTTCTCGATGAGTTTGCGTTCCTCGTTGGCGTAATCAAATGCGGCATCGGCGACGCCCGGCAGACGCTGGCCTTCGCGGACGGTCTGGGCGGCGGCGATTTCCGGCGTCTTCAAAACCGTGGGGCGCATGAGCACCATGAGTTCGGTGCGATCCTTTTGATTGTCCGTGCTGCGGAACAACCAGCCGAGCAGCGGAATGTCCATGAGCAGCGGCACGCCGGAAGTGGAATGCGATTTTTGCGAGCGCACAAAGCCGCCGAGAATAATCGTGTCGCGGTTCTTTACGGCAATTTCACTGTTCAACGTGCGCTTGATGGTGTTCGGCACGGCGTTGCCGTCAATCGTCGTGTAACCGCTAATCTCGTCAATCTCTTGCGACACGTCCATGACGACGAGGCCGTCGGGATTGATAAACGGCGTCACGTCGAGTTCCACACCGACGGATAATTGCGAGTAGGACGAACCGCCGTAACCGCCGTTGATGCTGTTGTTGTAAGTGCTGTTGACGTAAGGCACGGTCTGGCCGACAAAAAATTGCGCGGGCTTGGCCTGCGACGTCTGGATGCGCGGGCGCTGAATGATGTTGGCGGTGCTATCCGATTCCGCCGCTTGCACGGCGATGTCCCACGTCGGCCCAATGCTGCCAAAATAACTCAAGCCGCTCGACAAACTGTTGGACGGAAAACTCGACGTCGTGTTGACGCGATTGGAAACGAGCGTCTGCACGGTATTCAAAAATGAGCCCGTGCCGTTCAACATGCCGCCGCCGCCGGTGACGTTGGAGTTGTTATATTGCTGCGGCTTTTGCACCGCCGAAACACCGGCCTTCAAAGTATTGCCGATGTCCACGTCCATGATGATGGATTCGATCAACACCTGCGCCAGCAACACGTCGAGCTGTTTGATGACGTGCTTGATATTTTCCATGTCCTGCCGCGTGGCGAAAACGAGGAGCGAATTACTGCGCTGATCCGCGATGATTTTCGTCTGGCCGAAAACTTGAATCGCATCCGCGCCCGCACTGCCCGGCGCGCCGCCGCCCGCGCGATTGATGATTGATTGCAGACGTGATTGAAACGTCGAGCCGCCGGTCGGTGTGCCGTTCGCGCCGCCCGCCGTGCCGCCGACGCCCATGCCCGTGCGACTGCCGAACGGACTGCTCACGCCGCCTGCGCCGCCGGATGAATAGCCGCCGCCCAAACCACCGGAACTGCCGAGACCGCTCGAAGACGTGCCCAGACCATTGCCGCCGGTCGAGCCGCCGCGCATACCGCTCACTTGCGAAGGCGTGCTGCTGCTGCCAAAACTCACCGTCGAACCGCCGCTGCCGCCAAGCGAATTCAACGCGCTCGCGATGTCCGCCGCTTCCGCGTAAAGAATCGGAATCACTTCGGAAATAAATTCCGCCGGCACGCTTACATCAATCTTGTCAATCATCTCCAACATCCGCTTCACATTTTCCGCATTGTCGCGCAACACGAGAATTCCATTGCTATCAATGGACAAAATTGAGTTCGGTAATTTCGCAAACGGCTGGATGATCGGAACCATTTCACTCGGCTTGACGTATTTCAACTGGACGATGTGTGTGACGTAGCCACCGAGATTCGGCAAATTCGTCACGCTCGTGTCATTGAACTCCGCACCGTAGGAATTCGCATCGCCCAATGGCCCGACCTTCACAAATTTATCGCCGATGTTCACCACCGCGATGCCGTTGATCGCCAGCACCGCTTGAATGGCCTGAATCACTTCGCCCTTGGTCAACGGCGTCTGCGTCTTCAAAACAATTTGCGCCGACGGCAACGCGCCGCGAATCAAAGTGCGCCCGACCAAGTCTGCATAAATATCCAGCACCACGCTCACGTCCACGCCCTGCCAATTGATCATCTTGGCCGGCATGATTTCATCCGCTTGCGCCGGCGCGATGGGCGCGGCAAACGAAGTTGTCGGCGCGTTCGGCTGATAGCGCGGCAGCGTATTTTGAATGTTCGTGCCGCCGAACCGCAGCGGGCGGCGCGGCGTGGTGGTCGGCAGACCGGGCGCCGGTTGTGCAAATAGTTCGAGACCGGTGAGGGTCAAAGCCAGTGCGAGAAGGATGGTTTTCATTTTGCCTTTACGGTTGAATTTTTTGCGGCCGGCGTCGGATTTTTTTGGTAACTCGCCACGAGCTTGATGTTGGCGTTGAGCCGTTGATGCAGCGCGTCGGGCTGCAATTCCAAGTCGCGCACGCGAATCATCGAGGAGCCGGAGCCGAGTTTATAGAGAAAATCTACCAGCTGACTTTCCGTCGCGAGCACGTTGATGTTCACCACCTGCTCGACAAAAAACGCGTCGCTCGTGTGCGTCAACTGGCGTGAAATATTCTGGATGCCCACCTGGCTTTGCGCGGATTGCGACTGGATGGCGCGCATAAAATTGATGCCCTGATCTTCCGGCGCGACAAATTCGCCCTCGCTCTCAAATTTTTTCACGTCCGCCGTCAGTGCCGGAATCTGCGCCTGCGCGGCCTGATAAAGCTTTAATTTTCCATGCGCCTCGTCGAGTCGGTGACGCAGCTTGCCCCAATCCGATAAATGTGGCCAGATGAACGCCGCGTTCAGCACCAGCACAAAAATCACCGCCACGGCGACGACCAGCCGGCGTTCCATCGGGCGCAAATGGGCAAAATATTTTTTCATTCCGCTTCCGCCTCCACGCGCATGAGTTGCAGGCCAAAATTCCAACTGTCCTGATTACCGGAAGTGCGGTAGGTAAGCTGGTCAGTGGTGTCCGGCACCGGATTAAAAATTTGTTGGCCGTTCACTTTCACTTTCCGGATGGCGTCGTTGAAATCAATAATCTTCGAGATGTCATCCGCATTTACCTGTCCGCTCAACTGAACCGACTGGCCGTTTGCAAAGCTGAATCGTCCGAGCGCAATGCCCAGCGGCATTTGTTGCGCCACCAGTTGCCACGCATCCAGCGCCGCATATTTCAACTGCTGCCGTTCCTGCAACACACCGAACCGCGCCTTCAACTGCAACGCGTTCGTGTAATCGTTGCTGATGGCCGCGACCTGCGATTCCACGCCGGTCGTGTGAAAATTCAGCACGCTGACCGCGCAAAAATAAATCACCAAAAAAACCGCATACGCCAAACCTGTGTAGGCGAGGCCGCGCAACCACAGGCGATCAACAAATTGCTGGTGATACTGCGCCGTAAATTCCGGCGGCAACAAATTGGATTTTTCTGCCGACGCCGCGCGTTTCGCCGTGCCCGCCGCGAGTTCCGCCGGCGCGGGCGGCGCGGAAACTGAAATGGTTTCATTCAACGCCGCGCGCAAAACATTTTCCCATTCCGTCGCGTTCACCGGATCGGCGACGAGATGCCATTTCGGCGCCGCCGTCAACCAGCCTTCGAGTTCGCCTGACCAAGCGAGGTGTGACAGTTGTGCCTTTAATTCCTGCGCGCGATCACCCGCCGCAGGCAGCGTGACAAAACTTAAATTCCGCAGCACGCCGCCAAACCACCACGCCACCAGCGCGGCACTTTGACCGCCAAGCGACAACGGAAAAAGCCACGCGCCATCGTCCGTCGGCGCAATCGCCGCGAGTTGGTCGAGCATTGGTGTTTCCAATCGGTCGGCGAGAAAACCTTCCTTTTCCAATCGTCCAAGAAATTCTTCCACGTCCTTGCGTTCGACGACGACGACGATGACCGTCTGCAAACTTTCCGGCGCAGCGTCGCCTTTCGCGGGCGCGGTGTGCGTGCCGATGACTTGCATCGTCCAAACAATTTGCGTGACCGGCAGCGGCGAAAATTTTTCCAACTGCAATTCCACCATCGAGAGCGTTTCTTCAAACGTGCTCGCAGGCAATTCAACGACGCGCAGAAAAACATTTTCCGCCGGCAGCCAGGCGATGTTCAACTTCGGCTGCCACAAGGAAGACCATTGTTTTGCGATGCCTTTCGCCGGTAATTTTTCCGCGTGCGCCACGCGCAACTCGCGATTGAGCGCGAAGCCGCCGCCCTTCGCGTCGAACTGCCAGACGCGTTTCGCGTCGGGAGCGACGTGCAGGATGTTGCAGGAATTCCAGCGTGACATGAGAATTTAGGTGCGGGAAATAAACTGCGTTTTGTCGTCGCCACCGGCGAGCGCTTCCATGTGTTCTTCCATTTGCGTGACGCGCAAAATTTCTTCGATGGTCGTCGTGCCTTCTTTCACTTTTTTCCAGCCGTCGGTGCGGAGCGTTCGCATGCCGGCTTCGATGGCGCGCTGCGCGATGGTCGTCGCGTTCGCGCGATTCATGATGAGCGGACGCAACGCCTCGGTGACGATGAGCAATTCGTAAATACCTTTGCGACCTTGATAACCTTGTTGGCGACATTCTTCGCAACCCGCGCCGTGCCAGATTTTCGCCACGCCAATGTCCGCTTCGGGAAAACCGATGCGGCGCAAATAATCGTGGTCCACTTTCTGTTCCGTTTTGCAATGCGGACAAATCGTGCGAACCAAGCGTTGCGCCTGCACGGCCTCGACGGACGACGCGATCAAAAACGGTTCGATGCCCATGTCGGTCAAACGCGTGAACGCGCTCGGCGCATCGTTCGTGTGCAACGTGGAAAAAACCAAGTGGCCCGTAAGCGACGCGCGGATGGCGATGTCCGCCGTTTCCGAATCGCGAATTTCGCCGACCATCACGACGTTCGGATCTTGCCGCAAAATATGGCGCAAACCCATCGCGAACGTCAGCCCGATGTCGGAACGCACGGCGATTTGATTGACGCCTTTCAACTCATATTCCACTGGTTCTTCAATGGTGATAATGCGTTTGCTGACGGAATTGATCGCGGATAAAAAAGCGTAAAGCGAAGTGGATTTGCCGGAACCCGTCGGACCGGTGACGAGAAAAATTCCGTGCGGCTTGATGATGATGTCGCGAATCGCATCTTCTTCCAGCTTCGAGAAACCCAACTTGTCGAGCGACAGAAAAATTTTTCCGCGCGTGAGCAAGCGAAGCGAAACCGATTCGCCATAAACCGTTGGCACGGTGGAAACGCGGATGTCAATTTCCTCGCCTTTGATGCGGACGTTGATGCGTCCGTCCTGCGGTAGACGTTTTTCCGAAATGTTCATCCCGCTCATCACCTTGATGCGCGAAATGAGTGCGGCCTGAAACCGTTTCAACTGCGGCGGCAACGGAATTTGATGCAAGATACCGTCAATGCGATTCCGGATTCGCAACTCATCTTCCTGCGGTTCAAAATGAATGTCCGTCGCGCGATCCTTGAACGCTTCCCAAATAATCTGGTTCACGAACTTGATGACGCTCGCTTCCTGATCGCCCTCGGTGATTTCTTTGTCGTAAGCGAGATCGAGATCCATCGCGTCGCCTTCGCCCATTTCATCGAGCGTTTCCGCGCCGACGCCATAATACTTTTTCAGCGCCTTCTCAATTTCGCTGCGCGTCGCGAGCGCAAAGCTTACCGGCATTTTCGCGTCGAAGCGAACGGCATTCATCATCGCCGCGTCGAACGGATCGCTGGCGGCAATTTGCAAAACTCCATTGTTGATGGCGACGGGCAAAACGAAATATTGAAACGCAATCTTCGTGGAAAGTTTGCCGCGCACTTCGTTTTCAATCGTGAGCTTCGGCAAATCCAGATACGGCCAGCCGAGCGCGGTCGCGAGCTTCTGAATAAAAACGTCTTCGGCCACGCCGCGTTCGCGCGCGACGAACGTGAGCAGCGACTCGGCGGAACCGGCGTCCGCCGCCGCGCGCCACGACTTGCGCCAATCGTCGAACTGCGCCGGAGACGCTTCCGCGACCGTCGCAACGAGATTTCTGACTGGGCTAAAGGCCATTTAGGTTCAAGTTGAACAATCCGAGCCGCGAAAAGTTGCAGAAAATCAAAGGATTTACAAACCAAGTTTTCAGGCAAATCGCTTGGTTTCCAAGATTGACACCCCTTGAGATTAGGAAAAAATGGCTTTCATGCTTACGAAAGACCAAATCGCCAAGCTGCCCATCGAAGACCAAGAGGCGTTAGCCACGATAGAACTTGGCCGAGCGCGGCGGCGGCAACTTTTATTGCAGCAGGCGCGCGGCTTGAACAAATCATGGCGGATTATTTTTGCAAAACTTTCAGCGTTGCTGCTCGCATTTGTGTCGTTTTATTTTGTTCTCGAAATCATAAAAGCCACTCCGAGCAATTTGATGTTTGCCGTGCTTGGCGTGACGATTGTGAATTTTATTATTTTAAGTTACACGGTTGGCATCAATCAACGAATCGACGCGCTGGTGGAACTTCTGGACGAAGATGGCAAACTAGAAAAATTGACTGAGCAATCTAAATGAAACAATTCGCCACCATCACCGTCATTGGCCGCGACAAGACCGGCGTCATCGCGCGTGTCACGAATTTTCTTTTTGAGCAGCGCGCCAACATCGAGGCGCTGGAAGAACAAGTCACGCGCGGCCAGTTCAGCATGACGCTCCAAGCCTCGTGGAAAAAATCTGAATTAAATTCCAATTCGCTTCGCGTCGGTCTTGATACGCTCGCCAAATCGCTCGGCATGGAAATCAAATTGCGTCTCACCGAGCCGAATCGCCGCCAGCGTTTCGCTATCATGGTCACGAAGGAAACGCATTGTTTCGACGCGTTGCTCGCGGCGAAATTGCCTGCCGAACCCGCGCTCGTCCTCGGCAATCACGCCGACTTCGCCGCGCGCGCAAAGAAACACAAATTGCCGTTCGCGCATCTTGACTGGCATGACCGCGCCAAATCCGAAAACGCCGCGCTAAAACTTTTTGAAGAACACGAGATTGATTTCATCGTGCTCGCGCGGTTCATGAAAATTTTGTCGCCGAACTTCGTCTGGCGGCACAAAAATAAAATCATCAACATCCATCCGTCGCTGCTGCCGAGTTTCCCCGGCCCGCAGGCGTATCGGCAGGCTTACGAAGGCGGCGTGAAAATCGCCGGTGTCACCGCGCATTTTGTTTCCATGCGCTTGGACGAAGGTCCGATCATCGCGCAAGGTTCGTTCGCGATCACGCCCGGCATGGAGCTGCCGGCCATCATCGCTGCCGGACAAAAGGAAGAAGCCAAAACGCTCGTCAAAGCCGTGAAACTTTATCTCGGCAAACGGCTGGATGTTTATTGGGGCATCGTGCGCGAGGTTTAATTTTTGTTTGAGCAAGGAAACCATTGGTATCATTTGTGAATAATCTGTTGATGTTATGGATCTGTTAGGCTTGTTCACAACCCTTGATAAGAATAAAGTTAAGTCGAAATGAGCGATGAAATTTTACGCTACACCGACCTTGCTGCCTTGATTCAGATGGCGAAGGCGCGCGGCTGGAACGATGGCCGTATCGTGCGTGAAATGTCGGCGGGACTGGCTTATGCGGAAGCGTTGAATCTTGCGCGACGGGCTGCACCGCTACTCGACCTGACCGTTTCAGAGTTTATGCGGCTGCGGAAAAATGAGTAGGCTCAAGCCTGTTCCAACTTGGCAATCAGCCGGTCGCTGTAGCCATCTTTACGAAGCTTGTCAGAGTTGACCCGCCCGTCCTTTTTTTGCATATCACTTTTCAACGCCCGCAACAAATTGCTGGTGGCGTGATCCAGCAATCCGGCTTCGCTTTTCCGAGTTTTGGTGGCGGCAACTTTCACGTTTCTATCTTCCGCCGGAACCATTCCGATTTCAACTTAATTTTATGGCATCACTGGCGCAGCGGGTTTGCCTTGCCCGCGCAAAACTGTATAATTAGCAAAATGAATTTCTTCATTCAACGCAGCGAACTCCGCGACATTTACGAAAAAGTTGTCGCGGGTGAACGCATTTCCGACGCCGATGCGTTGCGGCTGTTTGAATCCAAGGACATCAACGCCGTCGGCGCGATTGCGGACTTCGCCAACCAGAAAAAAAACGGCGTGCGCGCCAGCTACATCGTCAATCGCTACGTCAACTACTCGAATTACTGCATTCTTTCGTGCCAGTTCTGCTCGTTTTCAAAAAAGAAACGCGATGCGGACGGCTTCCAGTTTTCTATCGAGGAAATCGTGGAGAAGGCGCGCGAAGCATTGAAGATTGGCATCACAGAAATGCACATCGTCGGCGGATTGCATCCGTCGCTGCCGTTCAGTTATTACACGGATATGCTGAAGGCGTTGAAAAATCTCGATGCGCGTTTGCAGTTAAAATGTTTCACCGCGATTGAAATTTTGCATCTCGCTTGGCTGTCCAAAAAAACGGTCGAGCAAACTTTAATTGAATTGAAAGATGCCGGACTCGCGTCACTCACCGGCGGCGGCGCGGAAATTTTTCGCAAGGAAGTTCGCAGCGCCATTGCCAAGGGAAAAGAATCCGCCGAGGAATATCTCGACGTGCATCGCACTTGGCACAAGCTCGGTCAGCGCAGCACTTGCACGATGCTTTACGGCCACGTCGAAACGCTCGCCGATCGCGTGGATCATTTGCGGCAATTGCGCGCGTTGCAGGACGAGACCGGCGGTTTTGTCGCGCTCATTCCGCTCGCGTATCAGCCGGAGGACAACGACATTCCCGTCAAAACGCCGCCGACCGGATTTGATTCGCTCCGCACGATTGCCGTGAGCCGGATTTATCTCGATAATTTTCCGCACATCACCGCGTATTGGATCGGCCTCGGCATGAAGCTCGCGCAAGTCGCGTTGAGCTACGGCGCGGACGACATCCACGGCACGATCATCGAGGAACACATTTTCCACATGGCCGGCGCGACCTCGCCGCAATTGCAGACCGAGTCCGACATGATCAAAGCCATCCGCGAAGCCGGACGCACGCCGGTGCAAAGAAATTCTTTCTACGAGCCGATTAAAATTCTTACCGACGCAAATCAAGCTGATGGCAATTCGAATGAAAATTCCGCGCGTTCAAAAGTGTTGGAAGATAATCTGGCAACGGCGTGAAATCTCATTCAGCGCCCCTTGACAATAGTAACATATATGTCACTATATGAATGCGCTGTTTGAAATCCGCGAATACCTTGATGGCGAACGTTCGCCCTTTGCCGAATGGTTTGACGGACTTGATTCCGTGACCGCTGCGCACGTGGATCGTTACGTTCGCCGCATGGAATCAGGCAATTTCGGCGCGGCCAAAATGTTACGCGCAGGCGTGTCCGAGTTGCGATTGGATTTTGGGCCGGGCTACCGCGTTTATTTTGGACGCGATGGAAAGACGATTGTTATCCTGCTGGGTGGCGGCAGCAAACGGCGGCAGGACGCAGACATCGCCGCCGCGATTGCGCGCTGGCAACGATACCAACTGGCGAAGAAAGAAAAATAATATGGCTCTGACTCGTGAATACAAAATGACCGTCGTCACCCGCATCCAGCGCGACAAAAAATTTGCGCGCGCGCTTTATGCCGAGGCGTTGAACGCGCTGCTCGAAGGCGAAACCGAGGAGGGTTTGTCCATGCTCCGCGATTTGGTTCACGCCGAAATTTCCTTCAAGGAACTGGCACAGCAAACTGGTCTGGGTGAAAAAGCCTTGCACCGGATGTTGAGCCGTCGCGGCAATCCAACCACGCGCAATCTTTTCACCGTGACAAAGGCAATTTGCGAAAGCCTCGCTTTCAAACCGCGCGTGGCCTTTGGCACTTAATTTCTCGCGCGTGTCCAGCTTCGCCGCCCAATTAAAATCCTCGCAACTGCTCCTGTTATTGCGCGTGAACGCCGTCCACAGCTGGCGGCGGCTGCTCGCCGTGCGCGAACAATCCAGCCTGCTCACCGGCATCATTGCGCTGTTTGTCGGCGGCTATCTCGTGCTCGCGTTCGAACTGTTTTATCACGGACTGCAATTCATCGCCAAATTTCCCGGCCTCGGCGCGGTGCTCACGGAACGCCTACTTTACACACTGTTCGCGTTTCTGTTCGCACTGCTGCTGTTGAGCAATTTAATTATCAGCTACACAAATTTATTTCGGAATCGTGAAACCGCCTTTCTCCTGTCGCTGCCGGTTTCCAATCAAACCATTTTCAACTGGAAATTCATCGAGTCCATGATTCTCGCGTCGTGGGCGTTTTTATTTTTGATTGCGCCGCTGCTTGTCGCCTTCGGCCTCGTGCGCGATGTGCCGTGGCATTTTTATCCGCTGACCGTTTTGCTCGTCGGCCTGTTTATAATTTTGCCCGGCGTGTTCGGTTCCGCGCTCGCCATCGCCATTGGCCGGCATCTCGACCGCAAAAATTTTCAAATTCTCCTGCTGCTGCTTGCCTTGGTATTGCTGGCGTTTGTTGCGTTCTGGTGGAAGACGAATCCCGTGGACGACGACCTGCTCGACAAGCGCACGCTCGAAGCGCTCGACCGCCTGCTCGCCAAAACGCGCTTCACGATGTTTCCATTTTTGCCGAGCTATTGGCTCTCCGGTGCAGTATTGCAATGGGCTGAAGGCATCACGAACAACGCCATTTTTTTTGCAATGGTCTTGTTGAGTAATACACTTTTTTTTGGCAGCCTCGCGTTCACGCGTTTTGGAAATTTGTTTTACGACACAGCTTCCGCCGTGCAAAGCCGCGCGAGCAGCGGCTTCAAATTTAATTTTCTTCGAGCGACCGAACGCGGTTCCGCGACACCGGGCTTCCTTGAAAAGTTTTTTGAAAAAATGGTCTGGCTGAAACCCGATACCCGCGCCATCGCCGTAAAAGACATCCGTATGTTCTGGCGCGACACGACGCAATGGGGACAGTCCGTGATGTTCTTCGGATTGCTTGGCGCGTATATCATCAATCTCCGCAATTTCACGCATCAGCTTTCGAGTCCGTTTTGGATTCACGCCGTCGCGTTTTTGAACCTCGGCGCGTGCGCGTTCAACCTCGCGTCCGTCACCACGCGGTTTGTGTTCCCGCAATTTTCGCTCGAAGGCCGGCGCATCTGGATCGTCGGCATGTCGCCGATGGGACTCGCGCGCATCGTGATGACAAAATATTGGCTCGCCAGCGTCGCGTCGCTCGCCGTGACGCTCGGCCTCGTCACGCTCTCGTGTTACCTGCTGAAAATGCCGTGGGCGGACGTCGCCTTTTTCGGCGCGGTCATTACGGTAATGACCTTTGCGCTCAACGGTCTCGCCGTCGGCCTCGGCGTTTTATTTCCGAACGTGAAAGAAACCAACCCGAACAAAATTGTCAGCGGTTTTGGCGGCACGCTGTGTTTTGTGGTGAGTTCAACCTACATCATCGCCGCGCTGGCATTGCTGGTTTTCGGTGGCGGCGGCTTGCACGGCAACAGCGAATGGGTGACCGCCAGCATCATCGCCTTCGTGCTGCTATCGTTTTTAATCGGCTGGCTCCCGATGAAATGGGGACTGAAACACCTGAAAAATTTTGAAGCGTGAACTTGATTTACGATTTGCGATATACGATTTACGCGCGGCTTGAATCGGGTTGCGACTCGTATATCGTAAATCCTAAATTTTCTCCAAGTCGGTAAATAATTTTTGCGCGTCGGCCAAATGTTTCTGTGCGTCCGCTGAAACCAGATTAAATCCTTTGCCGTAAGCCGGGCCGTTCGCCACGCAGAAATTTGTGGCGCAATCTGCCAGTTGTTTTGCCGCCGCACGCAGCGCGTCCGCGCGCACGCCATCCGCCTCAAACTTCCAGCCAACGATTTTAGTTTTTGGAAACCAGCCGCGCAGTTCCGCGATGATTTTCGGCGTCGGCAAAAGCTCGACCAACAATGTTCCTTTACGCGTGGAAATTTTTTTGGTGGATTTTTGCGTGGAAAATTCGCCAGCTTTCGTTTCCGAAAAGATTTGTCCAAATGCAAAATCGCTCACCGCCGCTGCGTGAAAAATGGCATCCACCTTTTTGCCGGAAAAAGATTTGAGCTTCGCGCGCAAATCCGCCGTCGTAGAAAAAGTTTTCACCGATGACGCTTTGCGCTCGCCCGCGTAAGTTGAAGATTCGCCAATGAACAGCGTGACTTTATGACCGCGCGCTGCGAGAAAATTGGCGAGTTCCGTGCCCAGCCGACCCGTGGAAAAATTTGTGAGCCGACGCACGTCGTCCAGCGGCTCGAACGTCGGCCCAGCAGTGACGATGCAGTTCATGCCACAATGTTAAGCGCGCTGCCTGCGAATCGCAGTCAAAATTTTCCCCAAATCACGGCAGCTTCGACTTGATCTCGCCGACCGCATTGGTCGTGAACTCGCTGACTTTTTGCGCGCCCGCTTTGACATCCGCCGCCACATTCGTCGCGATGCTTTCGGTTTTTTGCACGCCTTCCTTGACGGCGTCGCCAGCTTTGTCGGCGTCCGTCTGCACTTGCGTCTCAATCTTTTGCGCCTTGGTTTGTTTTTGGAAATAAACGCCGAGCGCGATTCCAGCCGCCAGAACGATGATTAACAGAATGATTTTTTTCATAATGGATTTAATTTGCCCGCCGCTCTTTGATTGCCGCTAAAATTTCCGCAATCGCCTCGCCTTTCGGTTTTGCGCCGACATTTCCTTTGCCGTGCAAACGGACTGAAACCGCGCCCGCTTCCATGTCGCGACCGCCGATGACGAGCATCGTGTGGACGCGCAACTGTTCCGCGTTGGCAATTTTTGCCTTCATCGGATCCGTGCCGTAATCGCCTTCCGCGCGCACGCCTTCCGCGCGCAACTCATTCACGATGGCTTTCGCGTAATTCAAAAGCGGTTCGTCGTCGCCAATCGTGATGACGCGAACTTGGTCGGGCGCGAGCCACAATGGAAAATTGCCCGCGTAATGCTCAATTAAAAATCCGATGAAGCGCTCATGCGTGCCGAGCGGCGCGCGATGAATGCACAACGGCGTCTTGTTGGAATTATCTTTGTCGCGATACGTCAGGCCAAATTTCGCGGGCACGGCGAAATCCACTTGATTCGTCGCGATGGTGAATTCGCGGCCAATCGCGCTCCAGACTTGCACGTCAATTTTCGGACCGTAAAACGCCGCTTCATTCGCGACCTCGACAAAATTAATTCCGCTCTCGACCAAAACTTTTCGCACCATGTCTTCGGTTTTCTTCCACAACTCCGGTTCGTTGACGTATTTCTTGCCGAGCCCTTCCGCCGCGTGCGTGCTGAAGCGCATCTGATATTTTTCCAGGCCGAA
>CAILDU010000145.1 GCA_903833055.1 uncultured Verrucomicrobia subdivision 3 bacterium
ACGGGCGCATCAAAAATTTACATTGACGATTTGCAGGAAGAGTTTGCGCGCGACTTTATTTTTCCGATGCTGCGCGCCGGGGCAATTTACGAAGGCCAGTATTTTCTCGGCACGTCCATCGCGCGTCCGCTCATCGCCAAGCGGATGGTGGAAATTGCCAAGAAAGAAAAAGCCGACGCCATCGCTCACGGTGCGACCGGAAAAGGAAATGACCAAGTGCGCTTCGAACTCACCGCCGCCGCGCTCGCGCCCGATTTGCAAGTCATCGCCCCGTGGCGTGACGAACGCTATCGCAGCGAATTTCCCGGTCGTCAGGAGATGATTGATTACTGCGCCAAGCACAAGATTCCCGTGCAGGCCAGCGCCAAGAAACCGTATTCGATGGATCGCAATCTTCTGCACATTTCTTACGAGGCCGGAATTTTGGAAGACCCGTGGTTCGATAGCTACGATTTGAAAAATAGAAATTATTTCACGACGCTTTCCGTGTTGCCCGAAGACGCGCCGGACAAACCGGAATTTGTTGAGCTCGATTTCGTCAAAGGCGATTGCGTCGCGGTCAACGGCAAGAAGTTGAACCCGCTCGGCGTGATGAAGACGCTCAATAAGATCGGCGGTAAACACGGCGTCGGCCGCGTGGACATGGTGGAGAACCGGTTCGTCGGCATGAAATCGCGCGGCGTTTATGAAACGCCCGGCGGCGCGATCCTGCTGTTCGCGCATCGCCAGATGGAAAGCCTCACGATGGACCGCGAAGTCATGCACCAGCGCGACGCGCTCATCCCGAAATATGCCGAGCTGGTCTATAACGGTTTCTGGTATGCGCCCGAACGCCTCGCGTTGCAGGCTTACGTGGAGGAATCGCAGAAGAACGTCACCGGCACGGTGCGCGTGAAACTTTACAAAGGCAACATCATGGTCAGTGGCCGCAAATCCCCGGTCAGCCTCTACAACCCGCACATCGCCACGATGGAAGCCGACCCGACGAAAGCTTACAATCAAGACGACGCAACGGGATTCATTCGCTTGAATGGTTTGCGATTGAAAGTCGCGGCGAAAGTCCACGCGAAGAAAAAATAGTCGTTGGGGACGACTGGCAAAGATTCAAAGCCCACGGTGCAAGCCGCGGGGTTTTTTATTGCAACCATTAGCAGTCGCCGCTTGCCATCGAATAAAAATAAATGCTTAAAAGATGTTATGGCTAACACCAAATGAATTTCGGTTGTGTTTGGGGCGGATAAGTGGTTTGATTTCCTTCCTTGGGGCACGGTTGGGAATTAACTTTATGAAACACATCGCTACTTTCATCGGGCTGGGTCTGTTTTTCTTTTCACTCGTCAACAGCGTGCCGGCTCATGCCGATTGCACGCCGCCGCCAGCGGGCTTGGTGGCATGGTGGAACGGCGAAGGCAACGCCAATGATATCATTGGAACCAACAATGGAGTGGTTGATGGCACTTTGGGTTTTGCCAGCGGCGAAGTGGGACAGGCATTTCAATTCACCACTACGAATGCAGATGTGAAAATTCCGGCCTCGGCAAGTGTGGACGTTGGGGCAAACGATGGGTTCACCCTTGAAACTTGGATTTGCCCTTCCAATGTTGTGAATCTAGGTCCGCTGTTTGAATGGAATGACGGTGCTGGTAATTGGGGGGGTGCACTTTTACATTGGAGTTTCGGGCTCCGGAACGCTCTATGCCAATGTTGTTGATAGCGGCGGCAATTGGCATCAAATTCTTTCACCAGCCAACACAGTTCTTACCAATGTTTTTCAACATGTCGCGCTGACTTATGACAAGACTGCCGGCGTGGCGACAATTTATCTTAATGGAGTTGTGGTGGCACAGGAAACACTGGGCAGCTTTAACCCTTTAACAACCTATGACTTGTATTTGGGACGCAGGGTGTCGGGCGCTCCTGATGAACTCTTCGCCTTTTCGGGACTGATTGATGAGCCGTCCATTTACAACCGCGCGCTTTCTTCAAATGAGATTGCCGCCATCTATAATGCCGGCAGCGCGGGCAAATGCGAATTGGTGGCGCCTGCCATTCCGCAAATTTTCAACATCGCGCCGGCCATTGCCACGAATGGCGCGCCGATCACGATTGCCGGCACTAATTTCAATTCCTTTGCCGTGTCCAACATCGTTTACTTTGGCGCGGTGCAAGCAACGGTTTTGTCAGCCAACCTGACCAACTTGGTAGTTACCGTTCCGGTTGGCGCGACGTTTGCGCCGGTGACCGTAACGGTTGGTGGCTTGACAGCTTTTGCCAATCAAATGTTCCTGCCCACGTTTATCGGGGCTGGCGCAGGTATTAGCGCTTCCAGTTTTGGTCCACGTCTGGATTTGCCCGCTGGGAACAATGCTTACCGAGCGATCCTTGCCGATATTGACGGTGACGGCAAACCGGACTTGGTGGTTGGCAATGTGTATGGCAACAGTTTTTCGGTGTATCGGAATATCAGCACTAACGGGTTATTAACCGTGGCTTCATTTGCCCCCCGCGTGGATTTTGCGACCTCGACTGGGGAATTAAGCCCGATGGGTTTGGCCGTGGCTGACGTGGATGGTGATGGCAAACTAGATGTCGTGGCTACGGATAATAGCAGTAGCCTTGTTTCAATTTATCGAAATACGAGCACCCCCAGCGGCATCAGTTCTAACTCGTTTGCTCCCCGCGTAGATTGGACGACCGGTTCCCATCCTCAAGGCGTCACGATTCGTGATATTGATGGCGATGGCCGACCGGACTTACTTATAGCTAATGGTGATGATGGAACTGTTTCAATCTATCGCAACATCGGTGTGGCGGGAGAGCTAACCACCAATTCATTCGCCCCTAAAATTGATATCGCAACCGGCAGTGGTTGTGATGACGTAGTCGCGGGAGATCTGGATGACGATGGCAAACCCGACCTCGCGGTGGTGACTGAATTAAACAGCCTTCTTTCCGTCTTTCAAAACATCAGCACTCCCGGCGGCTTCACGAATAGCTCACTGGCCATGCGCGTAGATTTTCCGGCGGGCTATAATGCATGGGGCGTAACGGTCGGCGACTTGGATGGCGATGGCCGTCCTGACGTAGTTTTTTGCAACCAGTATGACAGCACCGTTTCTATCTACCAGAATATCGTCCCGCTTAATGTCCCACCCGTCATAACCGCCCAGCCGGGAAGTCAAACGGTGCCTGCAGGTTCAAATGTAGTTCTGTCCGTAACAGCCAATGGCGTTACTCCATTATCTTATCAGTGGAGCTTCAACGGAACTAACCTCCTCGGCGCGACGGCCAACACGTTGGCCTTGTCAAATCTTCATATCAGCCAGACCGGCAACTATCACGTCAGCATCGTTAATGCCTATGGGACGACTACCAGCACCGACGCCATTGTCACCGTCATGCCGCAGGACATTTTGATTTACAGTTATTCCGGCAAGGAACACATCATCACCTTCAGCCAGGAACTCTCCTATAATTACTCTGGGCAAATGCTACTCACCCCCGCCAGCACCAACGGCGTCTTCGTCGGCTGGGATAATATCAATGGCAAAAAAATCTATTGGGTCAGCGCGTTGACCGATTACCTCTGGATTAACATCCCGCACAAAACCGGTCTCGGTTACACCGTCATTGGCCGCGCGGGCTACGGCATTGACACCAACAGCTATCCGCACTTCTGGTCTTACCTGCATCGCGGCGCGAACGCTTCACTCATCATCGCCAAGAAACGCACGTTCACGTTTCCTAACACCTTCAATGACGTTGATACCCATGTTTATCCCGATGCCCAGACCGGCAGCCTGATTCAACTCGACGCCAGCTCCAGCTATCAATTCATCACGGCCAATACCCAGACCGCCAACAACACCGGCCAGACGCTGCCCGACCTGATAAACGCGCTGAGCAAGACACTGGAAAAACAGGGCTACCAAAAACAATAGTCGTCACGCCGAACGGCCATCATTTAAATCCCACGGTGCCAGCCGTGGGTTTATTTATTTTCGCTTGCCGAATGAATGCGGCGAGGTAAGCCTGCCAAGTCCGTTTCTGATTGAACAGTCCCAAGTCTTTCTGGTCAAATTGCGGAACGACTAACCAATAACCCACCAAAATGAAAAAAATTATTACACTCCTCGCCGCGGCGTTTATCTCCGCCTCGGTTTACGCCGGTGAATTCGCCGACATCAGCCTGAAGGACGTCCAAGCGGCTGCCGACACCAAGTCGGAGGTGATCATTGACGCCAACAGTCCCGCTTCCTATCAGGCCGGTCATGTGCCGGGCGCGTTGAGCTTTGCCTCCATCAAGAGCAATCTCGCGGCGAGTCTGCCGGCGGATAAGAGCGCGCTCATCATCGCGTATTGCGGTAATCCGCATTGCCCCGCTTATCTGCAGGCGGCCAAGGCAGCGCAGAAACTGGGTTACACGAACATCAAGCACATGGCCGATGGCATTGATGGTTGGAATGCGGCCAAGCTGCCGACGGATTCCGGCAAATAAATTTTCCTTCACTGACTTTACACAGGCGACCCAGGATTGGGTCGCCTTTTTTATTTCTACAATTGGTGTTTCACGCTGTTAAAAAAGTTGGCGCGGACCGCAGCAACGCCGCCCCTGTGGCCTGACGAACCGTTCATTGCCGAAGGACGCGGTAGAAGCGGTAGGAATAGTTAGTGGCCTTGACGTCGAAGAGATTGAACTGGTTGGTGATGGCCGTGTTGGTGGCGATGGGTGTCCAATTGACGAAGTTGGTCGTCGCCTGCAACACATAGTTGCTGCCCGCCGTGCCGAAGAAACCAAGTTGGAATAAATTATTGGTGAATCCCTGCGAGGTAAAGTGCAGCGGCTCGACCAGAAAGAGCGCACTCATCGTAACGCTGTTGATGTAACCGGTCGCGTAAGCGCTGGCGGAGACGGTGGCGGTGTTCAGCAGAGTGAACGACCCGGTATAGAGTAGCGAGTTGGTCGTGGGCAAGGATCCGTCCAGCGTGTAATAAATAAAAACGTTCGTGGCCGGCGACTGCACGGCGACATTGATTGAGGCGATGTAACTGCCGCCGTTGGGCGTGATGGTCGGCGGGGCGAGCGCGGGCGTGCCAGACAGGCTGTTGATCCAGTCGGCCATCACCGCCAGCGCATTGGTGTCCAGCAGGCTTTTGGCAAGCGGCGGCATTTTGACTCCGTTCGCCAGACTACCGGCGCGCTGATACATTTCCGAACGCCAGATGTCGCGGGGCACGACCATAGCTTGATTGTCGCTCAAAGGATCGAGGCCACCATAAATGATGTTCTGGTTCGCTAGCGGCGTGTCGTAGCGCGCGTCAAATGTGGGACCCGTGCCGCCGGTTTGATGGCATTGCGAGCAGTTCGCGTCGAAGTAGGAACGGGCGCGGGATTCCAGCGACGCGGCCAGATTGGTGAGCGCAGACATCTTGTTATATTGGGCGATGTTCGTTTCGTTGATGGCCGGATTGAACAGGCCGATCCGGTTCAAGGTTCGCAATTGATTGTCCGTAACGCCGGTCGCGGGATAAGTCTGATTGCCGTTGAGCTGACGCGCGTTCACGCCCAGAACATAATTGGCCACGGGGGTGTGACAGGTCAGACAGTCCGCGCGGCTGGGATAATACCAGGTCTGCGTCCGCACGCCGGTGGCGTTGGTGATCAAAATATTTTCCGATAAACTGTCGGGCAGCAGATCGGCGTCACTGTTGTCCGCGCGCCATTTGTAAGTAACGCCATAGACCTGACTGTTGACATCACGCACCAACAGGCGGGTTTCCAAACGACGCAACGGCACACTGGCATTGGTTTCGTTCACCACCAAATAAAAGTTTTTTACGAACACAGTGCCGGCTGGAAATGTCCATGAGTTAGTCGGCGCAAAACTAATCTGCTCATCGGGGGTGATGACGCCGCCGTTATTCGGCACGGCAAAGTAGCGTGTCTTCGCCGCCGCATCCGACCAAAGCGGCGTATTGGGAGCATAAGGAATAAAGCTGTTCGTCAGCGTCATGCTCGGCGTGTTGCTGAAAACGCCGGTCAACGAAAGCAGCGGTGGCAACGAACCATTGACCGTCGTTGGCATATTAAAAAATGCCGGAGCCACAGAACGGTTGGTCAGTCCGTAAGGCAGGCCGCTGCCGGTGGCGACTGTGATGTTGACCGGCGCGGAGGTGCTGCTCAAACCCGTGCTATCCACGGCCACGGCGGCGAGCGAGTAATTAGCGGCCGCCAGACCGGTCGCGGTCACGGTGTAAGGCGCATTGCTCACGCTACCGAGAAAAGTGCTGTTAAGATAGAAGCTCACGAAACTGACGGGATTGTTAGGCGCGTCGGCTTGGGCGCTGACGGTCACGCTCGCAGTCGCAGTGTAATTGGTTGCGGGACTTACCGGAGAAATCAGCACCACGGTCGGCGGCGGATTCGTGAACGGATACAGTTGCGTTTGCGGCACGATAGCCAGCGGCGTCGAAGGACTGCTCCACGACAAGGCAACGGATGCGTTGTTCGTCTTCTCGTAGTAATCCAGTTCGAGATTGTAAAACTGTTGCGCGACCAGCGTGATACTGTTCGTCTGCGAAGTGGCATTCGTCTTGTCCACCCAGTCGTTGATGAGCAGTTGGCCGTTGAGATAGAGCCGCACGCCGTCATCGGCGGTAGTGATGAAGTTATAAGTCTCGTTGTATTGCGGTTGCACGCAGCCGGTCCAGCGCACGGTAAAATTATTGGAGCCGACCACGGCGTTCGGCGCATTCGTGCCCCAGTTAAAATTGATCGTCGCATTCGTCTGCACCAAAACCGGCGTGCCGGTGAACGGACTCGCGCTCGTGTGATTGGTAAAATACTCACCGCGCAAACCAACGCCACTGCCGAGGGCGGAAGTGTTGATGAATGATGCGCTCGCCACGCTGCTGTTGACCGCGCCCGATGCGGCCGCAATCGCTTGAACCAAGGCGCTGTTCGTCAAGTTGAACGCGCCGGTGTAGAGCGTGGAACCGGTCGTGGGCGTCGCGCCGTTGAGCGTGTAATAAATAGAAACTCCGGGCGTCGCATCCGCGAGCGTAACCAGCACCGAATTGGTGAACGCGCCGCCGGCGGGTGAAATGGTCGGCGCGGGCAGAAAAATTGCCGGGCCAAAAATGGACAGCGCGTATTGCGCACCGACATAAACTTTGCCACCGGCAATAACGGGCGGAACCATTTTCACTGCGCCGCCGGGATTGTCGCGCGAAAGATTTTGGCTGGAGTTATACAATTCGAGCGCGAGGTTCGTGGCGTTATAGGCGTGCAGCACCGCCGGGCCGCTGCTCAAATAAGCGTCCGCTTGGATGCTCCACGCGATGCCGTTGTTCGTGCCGTTCGCGGAAACCGTCGGCGTGGCTCCGGGAAATCCGTAGCTCGTGGTGGATTGTGACTCTGGCGTGACTACGATCAATCCGTTGGTGATGAGAAATGCCTTCATCACATCACCGTTGCCTTGATAATAGATGCGATTATTCCAGTAAGCAGGCGAACTCCACACGCCGCCAATCGCGCCGGGCAAACCTTCAACGATTTGATTATCGTTGGCGGAATTGAACTGCCCCAGGTTGTCGCGATCCAACAGAAAAATTTTCCCAGCCTTGCCCGCGCCCACGATGAGATGCGGATGATTCGTGCTGCCGACGGAATCCGGCAGCAGCAGCGGCCCGCCCGAACCTAGGTCCGAATCGGCTGACTGCAACGCGGCTTGATTGAAGGGGGTGAAATAATCCGCCACCGCCAATTTGTTTGAGGTGGAAAGTTTGACGAAGCTATCGCCGTAATCACCGCCGTTGGTGTTCGCACTGAACGAGCCGTTGCCGGTTTCAAAATATAAATTTGTATTCGCATCTACGGAGAGTCCGTTGCCGCCCATCCACAACGCGCCTTCGCCCGGATTATTGGGAAACGAGGAACTGTTTGCATTCGGTGTGGTGTTGTAAATGTAGTTGGTCGAGAGCGTGAGATTCGTCGGGTTGTAGCCGAGCACCCAACCGTGATACGGATCGGTGTCATCGTGGCTGCCATAGGCGACGTATAAAATTCCACCCGCGAGCGTGAGCGCGGGACGTTGCATATGTTGAATCGCGGAAAATGTCACGACGGTTCCATTGCCGCCCACGCCGCGACCGGGCACGGAAGCCGCGACCACCACCGGGCTGTAAGGTTGTTCATTTCCGTTGGTGATGTTCAACGCGTGGAGGCGATGAAAATAATTGGTCGAAACTCCGGTCACGACTTCGCGCGTGAAAGCGTCGAGATAAATTGTCCCGGTAGCCGGATCAATCACGGGCGTGCCGGTCATGCCTTCTTCGGGAACAATGTCCAGATTGCCGACGCCGGGATGATAACGCGCGCCAAATTCCACGGTGGGTGAAAGCGAGGCGATGCCCAGATTCGTTTTCCAAAGCAGTCCGCCATTGGTGTCGCTGTTGCTGTCCGCGTCAAAGGCGTAAACCGAATCGTGCATGGTGGCGACAAAGACGACATTGCGCACACCTTTGCCGGGAAGGTTCAGATTATTTACAATCAATGGCTGGGCATAAACGTAACCGTCCACCGCGTAGGAAAATAATTTACCAAAACTGGCGGTGTTCACGTTCGCCGGTGTCAGCAACGTTTCGTTTGTGTTCTGTCCCTGACGAGTATTGTCGTAATGATACGTCAGCACCGGCACGCGCGTGACGGTAAGCGTCGTGAAATTTTTTGATGGCCCGCCCCATGCAGCGCCAGCCGAGTTGGTCACGAACGTGGTGAAATAATAAGTCGTGTTTTGCACCAGTCCGGCAATCTGCGAATTAAAAATCCCCGACTGTGCGGACAGGGAAACTTGATTCGCCCACGCCGCCGGATTTGTGCCGCCGTCCGTCGCGCCAAAAAATATTTTTACGGTCGGCCACTCGTTACCCGTATTCAATACCTGACCGTTCAAGATCGCCGACGCAGCCGCAACGCCCGTCGCGGGCAGATTTGTCACGGTCGGCGCGGTCACGGTGGGCGTGGTGAAACTTTTTGAAGGCACGGCCCAGGAAATGCCCACGCTATTCGTGGCCTTGGCGGCAAAGAAATAAGTCGTGTTGGTTTTCAATCCCGTGACCGTCGCCGCAAAAACTCCCAACTGCGGGCCGACGGCAATGTTATTTGACCACGCGGCGACATTGGTTCCGCCATCGCCAGCGCCGTAGTAAATGGTGACCGACGGAATGCTGCCGCCGCTGGAAATAATTTTTCCGTTCAGCACCGCCGATGCCGCTTGAATCAGCGTGGCCGGATTGTTCGTGAGGGTCGCCAACGTCGGCGCACCGGTCGAAGTGAGTCCGACATCAAAGACGCCATCGAAGTTGTGACTGCTGCTAAACGTGATTGTGCCACCGGCGACGGGGAAAATTCCCAGTTCGCCGTCGGCATAAAGATTGCCGCCGGCATTGCCAAGTTGATCCCAGCCGGTGGTGGCGCTCGAAGCTTTTCCAAATGAATACGCATAGACCGTGTTGGCCGCGAGCGATAGGCTGAAATTCGTCCAGCGCAGCCAGTCGCCATCCGCAAAAGAAAAATTTGTCGCACTGTAAGTCGCCAGCAGCGTGCTGGTGCCGCCACTCACGGAATAAATATGCAGACGATAACTTTGCGCCGTGCCGGTGTTGTTCGCTGTGCCGCCGCCGGTTTTGATCGTGAGCGAAGTGAGCAGAAATCCAGCGGAGCCGTTGGGAGTCGTAAAGGTCTGGCCGGGTTCGCCAGCGGTGTGATCCGACTGGTTGTCGGTGTAGTAATTCAAACCGTCCGGCTTGTTCGCTTGGCCGGTCGTGAGGAGTTGAGAGACATCGAACAGTCCCGGCGTTGGCGTGTTCGTGCCGAGAGTCATCAGGCTCGCGGGCGTTTGCGCGTGGATAACGCAAGTGGCAAACCAACCAAGACAAATCATCGCCCAGAGCCACCGGCTTCCGGTTTGCAATCTGAACAGATTTTTCATCACGCAAAACAGATTAGCATTTTTACGGATAAGCCAACCGGAAAAAACAGCGTCTTGGCCAGCGGAATCAAAATAAAATTGAGGCCGAAGCTGGGCACATTCATCCATTTTGTGCCGCGACCAGTTTTCGGCGAATTCGTCTGCATCGGCTCCGTCCATGTGCGTGGTTCCTATGGCTGAAGTGAAACAACCATCGAATATTCCGTCGGGCCGTTGCCGCCGGGCGTGCGCTCCTCGCCATATCAGTAATAAACATTGCGGGGCAGCCGAATTTGCCGCGAACACGCCGACGGTGAGCGTAAAAATATTTTTTGCTTCAAGCGACGATTCATTTATGAATTAAATTGTCGCCGATAAAAATTTGGTAATCCTTGATGCGTCCGGCGCCTTCGCTTTGGCGCGGCACATATTCAAAGCCGGAAATCGTCTGCGATTTTCCCAAGTCAAGCACGATCTGATGCGGCTGCGGCGGCTGCGCCGCGCTCCACTGCGTGTGCCAGTAATTTGCCGTCTGGCCGTCAATCGCGTTCTCCGCCGTGCCATCTTCCTTGTCGCGTTCCTCGCTGTCCACGTAGCCGATCGTCCAGCCTTCGTGACTCATCGGCTTACCATTCGCATCCAGCAACACCAGTTCCGCCACCGCCGTGAACGGCCCGTCGTCAAAGGCCGAAAGTGATTCGAGACAAAAGTAACGGCCCTTGGCGGCGACCGGTAATTTCACGTCCTGCGCATTGCCGCCGGGCGCGAACTGCGCCGTCAGCACGGGCTTGGCTGAATCCAAATGCAACGTCACGAGCGGACGACGCGATTTGGCAAAATCTGTTTCTGGATGCAACTCGTTGAGAATCGGTTTTTCGAGTCCGGCCAGCTCCGGTTTTTCCGGACCGGTCAGATCAAGGATGACAATTTCATTTTCGCCCGCGTGCAACCAGCAACCCGGCGTGTAAGCCGTTTGCGTCGGGCCGATGTTCCAGAAACGTCCGAGACAATGACCGTTGACCCACACGACGCCTTTGCCCCACGAACGCAAATCCAGAAAGGTGTCGCCGGGTTTTTCGATGTTCACGGTCGCGCGCCAGAAGGCCGGACCATTGAACTTTGTTTTTGTAAAATGCAGACCCGCCAACATTTTATCGTCGAGCGGCAGATTGAAAATTTTCCAGCCGGTCAATTCCGTTCCGCCGAGTTTCACCGGCGCATGAATGCCTTTGCGGTCGTGAACTTCCTGACCAAAATTCACATGGCCCACGGCCTCGACCAAAATATCCAGCGTCGCGGATTTTTCCCGTGCAGGCAGTGCCAGCTTGTAAATTCCACTGCGGCGATCCATGACGCCGATGCGTTTGCCGTCGAGGAAAACAAAACCAAAATCGTGAACTGCGACGGCTTCAAGCACTCCTGCCGGACCAGCGGGAACCGTCGTGCGATACAAAATACAGCCGTGTCCTTGGTCGTATTTTTCCATCACGCGCGGCGTGGTTTCTTCAATTGCCTTGGGCAGGTTGTCGAAGATGGACGCGCATTGCGTCACTTCAATTGGCGCGATGGCGATGACTGGATTCGCCGTCGGCGGTTCGGGAATTTTTTCGCCGGGCAACAAATGTTTCGCGAACAGTTCGCGCGTCTGGAAAAATTTCGGCGTCGGCCAACCGGCTTCGCTGATGGGCGCGTCGTAATCGTAACTGGACGTGTCGGGTTTGAACGGCCGATCCGCGCCCGACCAGAGGCCGAGCGTCGTGCCGCCGTGCGCCATGTAAATACTGAACGATTCGTTATTGGTCAGCATATATTCCAGGTCGGCGAGATATTGCGGCGTCTTGCCGAGATGATGCGGCGAACCCCAAGTGTCGAACCAGCCCGGATAAAATTCGCCGCACATTTGCGGACCATTTGGAAGAATTCCACGCAGTGCTTTGAAGCCGTTGGCCGGATTCGCCCCAAAATTCACCACCGGAAATAAATCAGCACGATAGCCTTTCTTGATGTCGTAAGAGGGATTGCAGGCGAACAGTGTGACGTCAAATCCGGCATCAATCATCGCCTGTCGCAGTTCGCCCATGTATGTGGTGTCATTGCCGAAGGAGCCATATTCATTTTCGACCTGCACCATGAGGATCGGACCGCCGTGGGTAATTTGGAGCGGGGCAAATTGTTTCGCGACTTCGCGTAAATAATTCGTCGCCGCCTGCATGAAACGCGGATCGCGGGTGCGGAGTTTGATGTCATCATTCTTCAACAGCCACCACGGCAGGCCGCCGCCATCCCATTCGGCGCAAGCATACGGGCCGGGTCGCAAAATTACCCAAAGACCTTCCTCCTGTGCGATGCGGCAAAATTCCATGACGTTCGCCTGGCCGCTCCAGTCATATTTTCCCGGTTGAAATTCAACCTGATTCCAAAACAGATACGCGCAGACGGTATTCAATCCCATCGCCTTCGCCATTTGCAAACGGTGACGCCAGTATTCTGCCGGCACGCGCGCCGCGTGAACTTCGCCGCAGCGAATTTGAAAGCGCGCGCCATCCAGCAGAAAATCATTGGTGCCAATGGCGAAGGTATGAGTCGCCGGCTCCGCCGTCGCCGAATAAGTCCAAAGCCCAAGCAAACTCAAGACCAGGGCGACCGCAAGTTTAGTGCCTCGCGTTAGGGAGATGATCATAGATTTCGGCGATTGATTCTTTGGTAAATAATTTTTCATACCTTGTAAGTTTAGTTGTCTAATTCAGGCAAAAAGCCCGCGCAAACTTTGGTTTGTAGTTCAACTTTGCGCGTTGGCTGTGTCATCAAAGGTTACAATAGACGCTGGCATTTTTCTATCCCCGAAACGGTCTAAATTATTTCACGCTCATTGAGCGTCATGACGCCATTTGTGTCCGCGAACCGCACCAGCGGAAAATCCGCCCGCGCGAAGTTACAGGGCATCGTGCATTTAGATTAAAACAGCTTCTGGTATAATGGCCTTCCCTGATTGGTGTGAGCTAGCGCCAAAGCATAGGAACAGAAATAGGGCGCGCGCTGAACGCAGCGACCAGTCGCTGAACGATAGCTGCAAATAAACTTTACGCTCCGGCAGGTAAAATGTGTCATGGAGTCAATTACTGGCGCGTATATATTGAATTGTAATAGTCACTCTGAATACTTCTGCTATGAATAACAACCACACACTTCTTGCTATGTTTTTGCGACGCGCCTTCACGGCACTTATGCTCTATGCGTTTTCGCTGACGGCGGACGCGCGCGTGACGGAGGATTTCGACGCCGACTGGATGTTCAGCAAGGGCGATTTCGCATCGGCGATAATGCCGGCGTTCGATGACAGCGGTTGGCGGACTTTGAATGTGCCGCACGACTGGAGCATCGAAGGGCCATTCAGCGCGAATTATGGCAGCGGCAACGGCTACGCGCCCGGCGGCCTCGGCTGGTATCGAAAACATTTCCAGCCCGACGCCGCACAGAAAAATAAACTGGTCGCGATTGAATTCGACGGTGTGTATGACAACTCGGAAGTCTGGATCAACGGCCAGTTCGTCGGCGCGCGGCCGTTCGGCTTTGCCAGTTTTCAATATGATTTGACGCCGTATTTGAAATGGGATGCTGACAATGTCGTGGCCGTGCGCGTGGATCATTCGCGCTTTGCCGATTCACGCTTCTACACCGGGTCGGGAATTTATCGCAACGTCCGGCTATCCATCACTGACAAATTGCACGTCGCTCACTGGGGCGTTTCCGTCACGACACCGAAAATCAAAAGCGATTCGGCCATCGTCCGCGTTGAGACGACGATTGAAAACAATTTCGCCGACCAAAGAAAATTTTCGCTGCAAACGGACATCGTCACGCCTGATGGAAAAATTGTGGCGAGCCTGACCACTGCAAAATCGGCGGCAAGCAATTCGGTTCAAACGCTGGCGCAGGAGTTGAAAATTTCGCAGCCGGAATTGTGGTCGCTGGCATCGCCATCGCTTTACACCATCAAAAGCCGTGTCAAATCCGGCGAAGCGGGCGTTGATGAAACCGAGACGCCATTCGGAATTCGCACCGCAACTTTCGACGCGAACAAGGGATTTTTTCTCAACGGCATTTCAACGAAACTCAAAGGCGTTTGCATTCATCACGACGCCGGTTCGCTGGGCGCGGCGGTGCCCGACCAGGTGCTGGAACGACGTTTGCGTTTGCTGAAAGAAATCGGCGTCAACGCGATTCGCACCAGCCACAATCCGCCCGACCCGGAACTTTTGAACTTGTGCGACCGCATGGGTTTTCTCGTCATGGACGAGGCGTTTGATGAATTCACGCCGTCGAAAAACAAATGGGTTGTCGGCTGGAATGCTGGCGTGGCCAGTCGTTTCGGCTACGGCGAAATTTTCGCGCAATGGTCGGTGACGGACATTCAAGACATGGTCCGCCGCGACCGCAATCATCCCAGCATCATTCTTTGGAGCATCGGCAATGAGATTGATTATGCGAACGATCCTTTTTCCGATCCGGTGCTGGGACAAGATTATCATCCCGAAAATCCGCCAGCCAAAGATTTGGTGAAATGCGCCGCGCCACTGGTCGCCGCCGTAAAATCTTTGGATCGCACGCGGCCGGTCACCGCCGCGCTCGCCACTGTTAAAATGTCCAACGTCGTCGGCTTGCCGGAATTGCTCGATGCCGCCG
>CAILDU010000146.1 GCA_903833055.1 uncultured Verrucomicrobia subdivision 3 bacterium
CGCAAAGTGAAAATCCTCGTCGCCAATATCGGTTCGACCTCGCTCAAGTGGCGGTTGTTCGACTGCTCGAACAACGCCGAGCGCCTTTTGCACAAAGGCGGTTTTGAGCGCGTGACCGACTATCCGAAAGCGATCGAGGATTGCCTCGCCGAATTGAAGAAGGCCAATGCCATCGCCAGCGAAAGCGAATTGAGCGCCGTCGGTTTCAAGACCGTCATCGCCAAAAACGTCACCGGCTGCGTGCGGTTGGATGAGCGTGTGTTGCAGGCGATGACCGATTACAACGGCCTCGCGCCCGCGCACAATCCGCCTTACATCACCGGCATCAAACTGTTCGCGCAGCGCATGCCCGGCGTGCCGCTCATCGGATTGTTTGAAACGGCGTTTCACCAATTCGCGCCCGAAGCTTCTCAGCGCTATGCCGTGCCGCAAACGTGGTTGGACATCGGCGTGCGCCGTTGGGGATTTCATGGCGCGAGCCACAAGTTCATCGCCGAACGCTCGGCGGAATTGCTCTGCCGCCCCGACGTCGCCGAACGCGCCCGCCAGCTTTACGTCAACAACGGTGCCGCGAAAATTTCCGGCGCACCGCTGCGTGTTATTTCCTGCCACCTCGGCGGCAGTTCCAGCGTGACGGGCATTTTGAACGGCGCGTCCATCGGCACGAGCATGGGGATGAGTCCGCAATCCGGTTTGCCGCAGAACAATCGCGTGGGCGATCTTGATGCCGAAGCCCTGCCCTACGCGGTGAAAACACTCGGCATCACGATTGAAGAAGCGCAGAAGCAACTGACCAAGCAAGGCGGCTGTCTTGGCGTCAGCGGCGTCTCCAATGACGTGCGCGACATCTCTGATGCGGCCAGCAAAGGCAATGCGAATGCGAAGCTCGCGCTGGACGTTTTCGTCGCGAGCGCGCGGCATTGGATCGGCAGCTACTTTTTAGAGTTGAACGGCGCAGACGCCATCGTGTTCACCGCCGGCACCGGCGAGAACCGCGCGGAATTGCGCGCCGCCATTTGTGCGAACCTGGAAAATCTCGGCATCAAGATTGACGCGGAGAAAAATAATTCCACCCGCGCCACCGAGGCCATCATCAGCACTGCGGATTCCGTCGTGAAGATTTTTGTGATCCCCACGAACGAAGAACTTGTCGTGGCCCGCGAAGCAAAACGCTTTCTGGAGGCGAATTTAAACTGATTTATCAACAATAACTCTCAACCAACAACCAAAAGTAATTATATGCCACAAGCCATTGGAATGATCGAAACCCGCGGACTCGTTGCCCTCGTTGAAGGCACGGACGCGATGCTCAAAGCCGCCAACGTCGAGCTCGCCGGCCCGATGATGCAGGTCGGCAACGCCCTCTGCACCGCGTGTGTCGTTGGCGATGTCGCCGCTGTCAAAGCCGCGACCGACGCCGGCGCGCAGGCCATCAAAGCCATCAAAGGCGAATTGGTCAGCGTCCACGTCATCGCCCGTCCGCACAGCGACGTCGAAGCGGTGTTGCCGAAGAAGAAGTAAGCAGATAGGAGTTGGCAGATGGAAGTTGGGGAAATTATTCCCCCTGACTCCCAACTCCAATCTCCAGTCTCCTAAATTTATGTTCCTCGCCAAAGTCGAAGGCCAGGTGGTCGCCACCAAGAAAGATCCGAATATGTCGGGTCGCAAACTCTTGCTGCTCCGCCCGCAACTCGTGGACGAAAAAGACCCGACGAAATTCCGTCCGGGCGCCAACACGATTGTGGCCGTGGACGCCCTCGGTGCCGGCGAAGGCGAAATGGTGTTGTTCTGCCAAGGCAGCAGCGCCCGGCTCGCCCCCGGCATGAAGGATGCACCGATTGACGCCGTCGTCATTGGTTTGGTGGATAGCGTGGATGTCTTTGGAAAAGAAATTTTCAGCGCAAAAGTTCGGTGATTGAATTATGAGTGCCGTGAACGAAACTTTGATCCGTGACGTGGTGGCTGAAGTGCTGGGCCGTTTAGGCAACGGCGCGACCACCACCACCAAACCTTCTCCCGCTCCGTCCGCCCCTGCGCCGAAGTCGGAATCGTGCGGCTGCGGCACGAAGAAAGCCACTTCCGCGCCCGCGTTGCGCGGCAAGTTCGGCGTATTCGCCACGGCGGACGAAGCGTGTGAAGCCGCGCAGGAAGCATTTTTGCAACTCAAGCAGGGAGGCATTGCCGCCCGCCGCAAGATCGAGGAGATCGTCAAGGCGATGGCCGAGAAAAATGCCGAGCACTGGGGCAAAATTGAATTTGAAGAGACCAAGATCGGTCGCCTCGACCACAAGATCGCCAAGCTGGGCTTGATCAAACTGGTGCCCGGTGTGGACTGGCTCCGCCCCGACGCTCGCAGCGGGGATCACGGCATCACGCTGGAAGAATACACCCCCTTCGGCGTCGTCGGCGCGATCACGCCGAGCACGCATTCCATTCCCACGTTGAGCGGCAACATCGTCAATATCGCGGCGGCCGGCAACACGATGGTTTTCAACGCCCATCCCAGCGCCGCGCGTTGCGCCGCCACGGCGGTGCGCGCTTACAACGAAGCGATTTATCGTGAAACCGGAATTGAAAACGCCGTCTGCATCATCGAAAAGCCGACGCTCGATTCTTTCAATGCGCTGTGCAAAAACGAATTCACCCGCCTGCTGCTCGTCACCGGCGGACCGATGGTCGTGAAGGCTGCGATGCAAACCGGCAAGCGCGCCATCTGCGCCGGCCCCGGCAATCCGCCCGTGTTTGTGGACGACACCTGCTGCCCGACCCGCGCAGCGAAGGCGATCATTTCCGGCGCGGCGTTTGACAACAATCTTTTGTGCATCGGCGAGAAACAGGTTTTCGTTCTCGAACAGGTCGCGGACAAGCTGATGCAGAGGATGTCGGAGAACGGTGCGGTGAAATTGAATCCGTCGCAGTTAGAAAATCTCACGAAAGCGGCATTTACCATCACGCCTGGCCAAGGCGGCGGCTGCGCGCAAGCTCACACCAACAAAGATTACATCGGCAAAGATCCGTCCGTGCTCGCGCAAGCGGCGGGCGTGAATATTCCGTCCGGCACACAACTGCTCTTCGGTGAAACGGATGCGATGCACCCGTTCGTGCAGGAAGAACAGATGATGCCGATGATCCCGATCGTGCGCGTGAAGAGCGTCGAGGAAGGCATCGAACGCTCGCTGCAATCGGAACACAATTACAAACACACGGCCATCATCCACTCGCACGACATCACCAACATCACCGAGATGGCGCGGGTGTTGGACACAACGTTGTTCGTGAAAAACGGCGCGTCGGCTACGGGCCTTGGACTTGGTGGCGAAGGTTATTTGAGTTTCTCAATCGCCACACCGACAGGCGAAGGCATCACGAATCCGCGCACGTTCACGCGCGTGCGCCGCTGCGTGATGGTGGATAATTTGAAAATTTATTGAGCCATGTTACTCGCGCGCGTCGAAGGCAACTTGGTTGCGACCCGGAAACATCCGAGTTTCGATGCGTGGCGTCTGGTGATTTGCCAGCCCATCGGCAAGAGCGGCGAGGCGGAAGGCGCACCGGTCATCGCGATTGATTCGCATGGCGCGGGAATGCATCAGCAGGTGGTGATTTCGTCGGACGGCAAGGCCGCGCGCAAGGCCGTGGGCGTGGATAAAAGTCCGGTTCGCTGGCTCGTCACCGGCATCGTGGATGAACACGAACCGGGGAAGAGAATTTAATTTTGAAACTCGGAACCGTCATCGGTCGCGTCACGTTGAGCAAGTCGGTTGATTTGCTGAAGGGCGGGCGTTTTCTGGTGGTCAGCCCGTTCAACCGCGAGCAATTTGCCAAGGGCATTGATGCGAAGCCGGGCATGGGCACCGACCCAAGCCTCGTCGTGTATGACGACATCGGCGGTGGCGTGGGCGACGTGATTGGTTACGAAGAAGGCGCGGAAGCCGCGCAGCCGTTCGAGGTGTCGCCGCCGATTGACGCAATCAATTGCGCGCTGGTGGACGAAATGTTTTACAACCCGTGGAAGGGTTAATTGTTAATAAATTATTATGAGCCAAGTTATCAGTGTCCGTGACATTCAGGAAATGATTCGCAGCGGTCAGGCCGTCAGCATCCCCGCCGACGCCATCGTCACGCCGTCCGCGCGTGAACTTTTGCAGGACATCGAGACCAACGGCGCGCGCGCCATTGCGACCGGTGTCGCCACTGCGCCCGCCAGCGCCGATAAACTTTCGCCGCCGACCAAGAAGCTCAACTCGAAGTCGTCCAAAGCGGAACTTGATGCGTTTTTCGCCTCGCCCTACGCGCACAGCTTGAAGGAACAGATTTGCGAGATGGGTCATCGCCTGTGGAAGCGCGCTTACGTGGACGGTAATGGCGGCAACATGGCCATCCGTGTCGGCGACGACATCGCCATTTGCACCCCCACGCTTGTCAGCAAAGGCTCGCTCAAGCCGTCCGATATGTGCCTCGTGGACTTTGAAGGCAATCAACTTTGCGGCACCAAGAAGCGCACCAGCGAAATTCTCATGCACTTGCAGATGATGAAGAAGCAGCCGAAGGCCGTCGCGACGTGCCATTGTCATCCGCCCTATGCGACAGCATTCGCGGTTGTCGGCCAGGCGCCGCCGACGTGTATGTTGCCGGAGTATGAAGTGTTTTGTTCCGTCGGTGTCGCGCCGTATCGCACCCCCGGTTCGCCGGAAATGGGCAAGCTCGTCGCCGACATGACCGACGATTACAACACCATCCTCATGGCCAATCACGGCGTCGTCACGTGGAGCCACAACAACATCGAGGAAGCCTACTGGCGCATGGAGATCATCGAAGCTTACTGCCGCACGATCGTCGTCGCCGGCCAGCTCGGCAAACCGATCAATACCTTTACCGGCCCGCAGATGAAAGAGATCATGAACATCAAGCAGAGCCTCGGATTTGTAGACCCGCGCATCGGGATGAAGGAATGCGAACTCTGCGACAGCGGCGAATGGCGTCCGGGCGCGACCTCCCAGATGAATACGTCCAGCGAACCCACCGTGGGCCTTGACCCCGAAGCGGAAGCGGCAGTGAAAGCCATCACTGATCAGATTTTGGCGCAGATGAAGTAACCAAATTTAAAAACAAAAAACGGCGAACCAATTCTGGTTCGCCGTTTTGCTTTGGCTAAAGCTTATTTTTTCTCGCAACCATCAAAGATTTCATTCCAACCGCAACGCAAAATCGATTTCAATTTCACCAACTTCGGCAAACTTGGAAAATATTCTCCGGCTTCCAAGCTCTGAATATATCGCGCACTGACGCCAGTTTTTTCTGCCAGTTGTTCCTGCGTCAGTTTTCTTTGTGCCCGTAAAGCGGCAATGTTCCCACCTAGCTTGGTTCGGTGAGTGCAAGATTTGGGCTTTCGTGACGGCACGGCTTTATCGTCCTGAAAATCCCAGCCGACAAACACGAGGTATTGCTTCGCGTTTTGAATTTTGCTAGTTTTACGTCAATGTGGGTTTGGGCAGGACTGCGTGGCTGCGCTGTCCAAAATTTTCAAGTCTTGCGCTTATGCAACGGGCTTGATTTAGTGAAGTCGGGAAAACTAGGAATCAAACAAGGAGTCATCAAAATTATGAAAATAACTTCAGGGCATCACCGTATCTTCGGCGCATTCGTGGGCAAAATGTTTTTGCCAGCCACACTGGCGCTGGCTTTGGCCGGAATTGCCGTCCACGCCGCAACGGTGGTCAATTATGTGTCCGGCGATTTGACCCTACACACGCTCACCATTGCGGGCAGTGGGTTTCCCATGCCCTTCACGACCAAGCAAAAGAACGCGGAAGTTTTTACTCTGGGCACGAGTAATTTGACGGTGCTGTCCCAGACGGCGACGCAAATTGTTACCACCTTGCCGACCACCGTTCACGCCGGATCTTATCCAATGGCTCTTAATGGACTTGGATTGGCGGTTCCTTATTTGACGGTGACCATCGGCAACACGGGCGCGCAAGGCGTGGCCGGAATTAATGGCACAAACGGATTGAATGGCGCGACCGGCGCGCAAGGACCGACCGGCGCAAAAGGTGATACGGGATTGACCGGCGCGACGGGTTTGCAAGGGTCAATCGGCAATACGGGGGCGCAAGGTCTGGCGGGAATCAATGGCACGAATGGGATTGATGGAACTAACGGACTGGACGGAGCAGTCGGGTCGCAAGGGTTAGCGGGAATTGATGGAACGAATGGTGTTGATGGTTTGAATGGAACGAACGGACTGGATGGCGCAGTCGGTCCACAAGGGCCGATGGGTTTTACCGGCATGACCGGTGCGACGGGCGATACGGGCGCACCCGGCACGAATGGCGCAAATGCGGTTGCGTTTAATCCACACCAAATCGCCCTGCTCAAATGGGGCGTGTATTCGGTGAGTAATACTTTCAGTGTGGGCGCAAACGCACATCCACATGGCCTTTGTTTTGATGGAAGTAACATCTGGGTAGCGAATAATAGCAGCAACACCGTAATAAAAATAAATGCCAGCACTGGTGCGACTATCGGCACATACACCGTTGGAACAACTCCTGCCGGTATCTGCTTCGACGGAAGCAGCATTTGGGTGGTAAACCAGTCAAGCGAAACCGTAAGCCGTCTCAATGCCAGCACCGGAGATACCATTGGCACTTACAGCATCTTTACCGCCGCCCAAAACAAACCTAACTGCATCTGCTCCGATGGTGCAAATATCTGGGTAGGGCACAGCGGCGCTAACATTCTTATCGAACTCAGTGGCACTACCGGATCTGTCATCGGAACTTACACTGTTGGGTCTAATCCCACCGCAATCTGTTTTGATGGAGCGAACATCTGGACGGCAAATAGTCTCGATAACACTATGACAAAGCTTAACGCTAGCACTGGAGCTATCATCGGCACTTTCAGAACGAGCGTGTCACCCAACGCTATCTGTTTTGACGGAACATATATTTGGGTTCTGGATCGACTAGATGGCTTCCTATCGAAGTTCAATCCCAGCACCGGAGAACGCATACAATTGTGTTACATCACTGGAGGCATGTTCGACGCCATGTGTTTTGATGGAGCCAACATTTGGGCAGGAAACGAACTTGGCAGCAACCTGATAAAACTCAACGCAAATACCGGAGCCATCATCGGAAATTATAGCACAGGCAGGATTCCAACTAGCATCTGTTTCGACGGCGTCAACATCTGGGTGGCAAACACTGCAGACGGCACTGTAACAAAATTCTAGGCAGTAAGCCTCCCATCTCATCCGCCGCTGCGGGCAACCGTGGCGGCGGTTTTATTTTATGTAGGAGACGACGTGAGAAGTCTCAAACTTTTTGCCTTCCAAAATGAGACTCGTCACCTCGTCGCCTACAAATAAAATTACTTCATCGGCGCATCCGTGCGGAACGGCTCGGCGGGCAGACCGGCGGCGTTGCACAAATTTGGTTGCGCGGTTTCCGCCCACGCAAAACGAACTGCCGTCGGCTGTTTCACTTCAGCAGAAGAAACTTCCACGGTTTCTTTGCCGGTTATTTTCGCTTCGGCCGGAACGAATTTTCCATCCGCGCCTGCAATCGTGAACCACGTTAGCGATTGGCCGTCGCGGCTCTTCAATCCGCCGTGCGCGTGCTCAAATTCCAGCACCACCTTGTCGCCGGAGATTTTCATCTCGGAGAACGCCGGACCTTCGCTGACGACTTCCTTTTCATAAGTTTCATCCAAGGCCAGCAGCGCGAGCCGATGGCCGACGCTGGCCTTGTCGCGCGGATGAATATCGTCGAGATTATTCACGAGGTCAGTGGTCACGACCATGCCCGTGTGCGGGATGCGCCGCGCGGCCTGCGATTGCAGAGTCCAAAATTCCGGCAGCATCTCCGGCGAATTTACGCGGCGCGTTTTAGCGCCGTAATACTTGAACGGCGCAATCTGCACGAAGTAAAACGGAAAATCGCCTTCGTGCCAGATCGCGCGCCAGCCGCCGACGAGCGCGGCCATCTTGTCCGCGTATTGCAAATAATCATTGTCCTGATTCGTGCCCATCAAATTTGATTCGCCCTGATACCAAATCGCACCGCGCAACGCAAAGCCCGCGAGCGGCGCAATCATGGCATTGTAAATCGCGGTCGGTTTTGTGTTCAGAATTTTATTCGTGGCGTTGATTTGCGTCGCGGCAAATTTTTTCTGCGACGCCACTATCTCGAAACCGACCGGCGGCGTCCACGGCTCGATGCGCGTGCCGCCCCACGATGATTCCACGAGGCCAACCGGCACATTTAAGTTCGTGTGAATCTCGCGCCCAAAGAAATACGCGGCGGCGGAAAAGCTAATGCTATCAAGCGAATTGGAACCACATTCCTGCCACGGTTTGAATTTGCTCAAATCCGTCTGCGGCGTGGCGGCCAAAGTTTTTTCCACTTTGAAAATGCGGATGTTCGGATAATTCGCAGCGGCAAGTTCGGCCTCGGCATTGAACGTCGGCTTTTGTCCGGGCTGATTGCCGATGGGTTTTTCCATGTTCGACTGGCCGGACGCGAGCCACACTTCGCCGACGAGAATGTTCGTGAAAGTTTTGGTGGTCGTAGATTCAACAGCGGTTATTTGCAATCCACTTTCGGCTGGTCGCGCATGGATAAGACCGGAAAGTTCGTTGGTAAGCGCAGAAGCAACATTGGTGACGGACGCGGAATCAAATGGCTTTAACTCGCGCACTTGAACGACGAGCGATTGCGGCGCAGCGGACGCTTTTAATTTGCCCAACTTCACGAGCCATTTGCCATCCGCATCAGCGCGCGCGGTTTTGGTCTGGCCGGAAAAAGTTACGGTCACTTCCGCGTTCGATGTCGCCCAACCCCAAATGGGCACGGCCATTTGCTGCTGCAACACCATGTTGTCGCCGAAGATGGCGGCGACCTTGAGTTCCGCGCGGGCAGAAAGTTGCAGCGACATGACGGCGATGAACAGCGCGACGACGAGACGGTGGGATTTCATCCGTTCATTCTGCGATTTCGCTGACGGTTGGCAAAACTATTTTGCCAGCGCCAACGGTTTTGCTACGCTGCGCCATGCGAATTTTTTCTTGGATTTTTGCCGGACTGCTGGCGCTGTCGGTTTCCGGCGCAGAAATCCAATTCAACTTCAACGAGACGACGACGGGCGCACCGCCGACCAATTTTCTGGCCGTGCTCGCGGGCGGTGGTCAACCGGGCGACTGGCGCATCATCACGGCGGAAGTTCCGCCGCTGCTCGCGCCGCTGACGGACAAGGCGCTCGTCGTCGCGCGCCACGGCGTGCTCGCGCAAACCAGCAGCGACCCGACGGACGAACGCTTTCCGATGCTGATTTTCACCGGTGAGAAATTTCGTAATTTCAAATTCACCACGCGGTTCAAAATAGTCAGCGGCGTGACCGAACAAATGGCGGGCATCGTTTTTCGTTATCAAAATCCTTCCAACTATTACGTCGTCCGCGCGAGCGCGCTCGGCAAAAACGT
This sequence comes from uncultured Verrucomicrobia subdivision 3 bacterium, assembly GCA_903833055.1. Classification (GTDB taxonomy): domain Bacteria; phylum Verrucomicrobiota; class Verrucomicrobiia; order Limisphaerales; family UBA11358; genus UBA11358. The sequence continues at coordinate 9,488 of CAILDU010000146.1, forward strand.
GAGGTTTTACAAGGTCGTAAATGATGTGCGCTCCGATCCCATCGGACCAACGGTGACCGTGACGGACGGCGTTTGGCATACGCTCGGCGTGCAATGCGAGGGCAACCAGATCAACATTTCGTTCGACGACAAACCCGTGATGCCTGCGCTCGGTGATAATTCTTTCACGGAAGGGTTGATTGGTTTCCGCACAAAATCGGATGCCGTAAGTTATTTCGCCGACGCGATGGTGGATTACACGCCCATCGTGCCCGCCGCGCAACTCGTCGTGAACGACATCATGAAAAAACAGCCGCGCATCGTGACGTTGCGAATTTACACGACGCAGGCCGACGGTGCGGCGCGCGTCGTCGCCAGCAATGACGCGGCGGAAGTTGGCAAGGCGGGCACGGATGCGGAAGAAAAAGCGATTAAGGACGGAACCGTTTCGTTTGTGCGCGAAAAAGGCATCGTGTCCATGACGCTGCCGTTGCACGATCGCAATGGCGAATTTATCGCCGCCGTGCGCGTGCGGTTGAAATCATTTTTTGGCGAGACGCAGGACAATGCTTTGACGCGCGCGCGCCTCGTGGTAGAGCAAATCCAAGGGCAAGTGATGTCGGACAAAGATTTGCTGTAAGCGCAAACTGGCTTAAGCGGAACGGACTTCTGCGCTCACGATTTCGCCGTCCTCGCATTCCGCGACGACTTCAAACGGACGGCAGCAGACTTCGCAATCCGTCGTGAAACATTGCGACGCGATGCCGGTATCAATCGCGACGCCAAAAGTCTGGCCGCAGAACGGGCATTGGATGTCGGCGAATTCTTCCATGCGGGGAATGTAATCGCGCGCGGCGAAAGCGCAATGCTCCGGCAAATCTCTTTTTCCAGTTTGCCACTTCTGCCGATTTAAGAGATAGTGTGCCTCCGCTTTTTGCGGACACTTTATGAAACCCCAAGTCGAAATCTATGACACGACCTTGCGCGACGGTTCGCAGGGCGAAGGCATCAATTTCTCGGTCGCAGACAAGCTCCGCATCGCCGAGAAGCTCGATTCTTTTGGCGTTCATTATATTGAAGGCGGCTGGCCGGGCTCCAATCCCAAGGACATCGAATTCTTTGCCCAAGCGAAGAAAAAGAAATTCAAGAATGCTAAGCTTGCGGCCTTCGGCTCGACGCGCAAGAAAGGCGTTCCGGTTGAACAAGACGATCAAGTTCGGTTGCTCATCGAAGCGGAAACGCCCGTCGTCACGATTTACGGCAAGACCTCCATGTTGCACGTGAAGGAAGTCCTGCGCTGCACGCCCGAGGAAAATCTCGCGATGATCGGCGACACCGTGAAATTTCTCAAAGACCACGGCAAGTTCGTGATCTACGACGCCGAGCATGGCTTCGATGGCTACAAGCTTGATCCCGAATACGCGCTCGACACCTGGCGCGCGGCGGAAAAAGCCGGCGCGGATTTTGTCGTGTTGTGCGATACGAACGGCGGTTGTCTGCCGAGCGAGATTGAGGCCATCACCAAAACCGCCAAATCCAAACTGAATTGCAAGATCGGCATCCACACGCATGACGACATCGGACTCGGCGTCGCGAATGCGTTGGCGTCATTGGACGCTGGCGCGGTGCACGTGCAAGGCACCATCAACGGCTACGGCGAACGCACGGGCAATTGCAATTTGACCAGCGTGATCCCCTGCGTGGCTCTCAAGCTGAAGAAAACTTCCGTGCCTGCAAAGTCGCTCGCGAAGCTAAAGGAACTTTCCATGTTCGTGGACGAAGTTGCGAACTTGCGTCACAACCCGCGCTTGCCGTGGGTTGGTTCATCCGCCTTCGCCCACAAAGGCGGCGCGCATGTCAACGCCGTGCAGAAGCTCGCTTCTAGCTACGAGCACGTCGACCCATCGCTCGTCGGCAACGAACGGAACATACTCATCAGCGATCTCGCCGGCCGCAGCAACATCGTCATCAAGGCGCAGGAACTGGGTTTCAAACTCACGAACGACACGCCGGAACTGAAGCCGATCCTCAATCGCGTCAAGGAGCTGGAAAACAAAGGCTACGAATACGAAGCCGCCGAAGGCTCGATGGCGCTGCTCATCAGCAAGGCGCTGAAGAAACGCGAACTGCCGTTCACGGTGGACACTTATCACGTCTCCATGCGCCGCGACGAAAAAGGTTCAGTGTGCGAGGCCACCGTAAAAGTTCGCGTCGGCAAAAAACGCGCCCAGACCGTGGCGGAAGGCGACGGCCCGGTGAACGCGCTCGATGCCGCGCTACGCCTGGCGCTCGCGAAGTTTTTCCCGCAGCTCAAACGCATCACGCTTACCGATTACAAGGTGCGCATCCTCGACGGCGTGGCCGGCACAGCGGCGAAGACGCGTGTGCTCATTGAATCCACCGACGGCAAGCGCGAATGGGGCACCGTCGGCGTGAGCGAAAACATCATCGAAGCCAGCCTCGAAGCGCTGGTGGACTCGATGGAGTTCGCGCTGCTCAAAAAATAACTTTTGCCACAGAGGCACAGAGAGCACAGAGGGGAAACCTGATATTCTTTTCTCTGTGCGCTCTGTGTCTCTGTGGCTAACTAAACCATGAACGAGATTCCCAAAGCCTACGAACCGCAGTCTGTCGAAGACAAATGGTATGACTTCTGGCTGAAGCAGGGTTGCTTCACCGCCGACCCGAAGTCCGCCAAGCCTGCGTATTCCATCGTCATCCCGCCGCCGAACGTCACCGGCATGTTGCACATGGGCCACGTCCTGAATAATACGATTCAGGACATTCTTTCGCGCAAGGCGCGCATGGACGGCAAGGAAGTTCTTTGGCTGCCCGGCACCGACCACGCCGGCATCGCCACGCAGGTGATGGTGGAAAAGCAGCTCAAGAAGGAGGAGAAAAAATCCCG
>CAILDU010000147.1 GCA_903833055.1 uncultured Verrucomicrobia subdivision 3 bacterium
AGCGAAATTTTCAAATAACATTAAGTCAGACGTGCCGCCGCGAAAAAGGTTCAAACTATTTTCAAAAAACTTTTCGCGCGCCGACCCTTTTATTGATGACTAATTAACCGTTTGGTTACAAGTTAAAACGCAAGAGAATGAAGAATAATTTTGCGCGTTTTTAGGAAACGACCAGAAATCGGACAGTTGTGTGGCAATTCTTTGGCAGTCAGGCGACGAACTGGAATTGGCGAAACAAATCAGTTTTGGATTCCCGCTTTATTTTTCCGCGTGCTTGCTTGAATCGTCCGGCAGCAGTTTTTCGTTGATGCGTTTGGTTTCAACCAGCCGTCCGTCGGCATCGTAGCGCAGTTCAATCACCCAGCCGAACACGTCCTCCGGCCATTTGGATTTCGGAATGACCGTTGCGGGATCAGCTCCAAGCGCGCGCAGCAGCGCCGGAATTTCGCCATGATGCCATGAAATCAAAATCGTTTTGCCGTGCGACTTGGACTGAATTTCATTTGCCAGCTCCGAAAAATCCTTGTCCTTAAACCGGCTGTCAATCGCGAGGCCGAGCGCCTGACTTGTGGGCGTAATAGTGAGACGCGGACGATGACTTTCCTTGGAATCGGCGGCGGCAAAAATGTAATTAATTTTTAACGACTCACCGTCAACGGGGTTGGTAAAATTCTTGAAATAGTTTACATACGCTTTGGCGCGCGCCTCGCCCGACGCGGACAAACCGGAACCGCTGTCCGGTTTTTCCGCGTGGCGGATGATGAGAATGACGGCGTTTCGCAACGCGCTGAATTTTTCATCGGTTATCGGCTTGGCAAAAATGGCCGTCGGAATTGCCAGTGCCAAAAATCCGCACAGAAGCAGTTTGAATTTCATTTTTACTTAATCACCTGCGGCTCGTGCCATTCGTGACCGGTTTGCGCGAGCAGATCATCGGCGGCAATCGGTCCCCATGTGCCGGCAGCGTAAAATTCGCGGTTCGTCAGCGGCTTGCCTTCCCAGCCAGCGCGAATGTCGTCGGCGATTTGCCACGCAGTTTCCACTTCGTCGCGGCGGATGAACAGCGTCGCGTCGCCGGCAATGGCTTCGAGCAAAAGCCGTTCGTAAGCTTCGGGCGTATAAGCGCCGAACTCGGCGTCGTAACTGAAGTGCATCCGCACGGGGCGCACGCCGATGGCCAAGCCGGGTATTTTGCCGTTGAAATGCAGCGAAATACCTTCGTTCGGCTGCAAGCGCAGCGTGAGCGCGTTGGCGTCGAGATGCGAGCCGCATTGCGCGGCGAACAAAACATTCGGCGTGGGGCGAAATTGAATCCGCACTTCGCTCGCGCTCGCGGGCAAATTTTTTCCAGTGCGGAGATAAAACGGCACGCCGCTCCAACGCCAGTTATCAATCAATAATTTTAGCGCGACGAAGGTTTCGACGTTCGAGTCCGGTTTCACTTTGACTTCCTGACGATAACCGGGGCGCATCTGGTCGCCGACTGCACCAGCGAAGTATTGGCCGCGCACAATTTGTTTGGCGACATCTTCGGGCGTGAGCGCGCGGATGGATTTTAGCAGCTTCACTTTTTCGTCGCGCACGGCTTCGGCTTCCAATGAAACCGGCGGTTCCATCGCGATAAGCGAGAGAACTTGCAGCATATGATTTTGCACCATGTCGCGCAGCGCGCCGGCTTCCTCATAATAGCCGCCCCGGTCACCGACGCCGATTTTTTCAGAAACGGTGATTTGAATTGAGTCTACCGATTCGCGATTCCAGAGGCGCTCGAAAATGGAATTGGAAAAGCGGAACATCAAAATGTTCTGCACCGTTTCCTTGCCGAGATAATGGTCAATGCGGAAGACCTGCGACTCGTGTGCGTAACGCGTCAATTCCTTGTTCAAGGCCTGCGCAGACTTGAGATCGTGACCGAACGGTTTTTCGACGACGAGCCGCTGCCAGCCGGGGCCGTCGCGTTTCAACAGGCCGGATTTGTGAACCTGCTCGACGACTTCGCCAAATTGGCTGGGCGAAATCGCGAGGTAAAACAAGAGGTTTTCGGCCAGCGCAGGATTGCCGAACGACGTTAATTGTTTGGCCAATTTTTCGTAAGCCGCGTTGTCGGTCAAATCGCCGACGCAGTAAAAAATATTTTCCGCGAACGCCGCCCAGACTTTGTCGTCCACGGGTTTGGTGCGGGAAAATTGGTCGAGCGCAGTGCGTAATTCCGCGCGCCACGAAGCATCTGTCTTGTCACGACGCGCAAAACCGATGACGCGGAACGTCTCCGGCATCTGCTTGTCTTTGAACAAATGATAGAGCGCGGGAATCAGCTTGCGCGCGGTCAAATCGCCGCTCGCGCCAAAAATGACGATGGAGCAAGCGTCCAGATTTTTGCGGTCGCCGTTGCCGCCAGCGGCTTTATTCGGTGAATTCAAAATTCTCATGACCGCAATTTACCCGTAAACTGCGGCGGATTTCAACTCTGCTTATTGATTGGCGCGGCAAATGGCATGAAATAATTGGTGGTTGGGGATGAAAAGTTTTCAAAGCCGGAGTGGCGAGCGTTGCCTAGCTCGAACACGCGCACATTTTTCTTGTCGAGCAATGCTCGGCGTTCACTGATAAAAACTTTTTGGCTCGCTTCCGTAAAAAAAATTCGCAAAAATTTCCGTCGCGTCGCATGAAAGCAAAAATCATCATCACACCAAAGAAAGCCGTTGTTGATCCGCAAGGCATCACGGTTCTGAAAGCCCTCGAACACATGGGCCATACCGGCATCAAAGCCGTCCACGTCGGTAAATTCCTGGAGATCGAACTCGACGGCACGGATAAAGAAGCCGCGCGAACGATGCTCAATTCCGCTTGCCACAAATTTTTGAGCAATCCGTTGATTGAAGATTTTCGTATCGAAATTGAATGAACTTTTCTCACGCAAAGCCGCAAAGCCGCAAAGAAATTGTTAATTCTGCTTCGGATTTTCTTGGCGAACTTGGCGACTTGGCGGTTTAATAAAATGAATTTCTCCGTCCTCCAATTCCCCGCCAGCAACTGCGACCAGGACGCCGTCCACGCCGTCCGTTTGCTCGGTCATTCCGCGCGGCTCATTTGGCACAAGGACGCCGCGCTCGGCGACACCGATGTCGTCATCGTGCCCGGCGGGTTCAGTTATGGCGATTATCTGCGCTGCGGCGCGATTGCGCGGTTCAGCCCCGTGATGCAGGCCTTGAAACAATTCGCCGACAACGGCGGCCTCGTCCTCGGCATCTGCAACGGCTTTCAAGTCCTCACCGAAGCCGGTCTGCTGCCCGGCGCGCTCATCCGCAACCGCGACCTGCAATTCCACTGCGAAAACATTTTCCTCAAGACCGCCACGAACGATTCGCCGTTCACCAGCCAGATTCCGGCGGGAAAAATCCTTCGCGTGCCCATCGCCCACGGCGAAGGCTGCTATTTTGCCGATGAAGCCACGCTCGCGAAGCTCAAGGCCAATAATCAAATCCTCTGGCAATACTGCGACGCCGGCGGAAACCTGACCGACATCGCGAATCCCAACGGCGCGCTGCAAAACATCGCCGGCATCTGCAATGAGAAGCGCAACGTGGCCGGCCTGATGCCGCATCCCGAACGCGCCTGCGAACCGCTGCTCGGCAGCGACGACGGCAAATGGATTTTCGAAAGCATCTTCGCCGCGCTCAAAAACAAAACCGTCGCGCAAGCGGCGTGAACGTCGCGTGCCGAACCATTTTGAAAATCCCAAAGGGATTTCATCAATCAGCCCAGCGTTGGACGACGCAGTCGGCCTACGCTGGGTGGACAAACGGAAAGGAACGTAACCCTGAAAGGGTTGAATCCATTTGGTGCGACCTGATGCAACCCCGTTGGGGTTGATGATTTGTTTGGGCGATGACCCAAGGTAGCGCGTGCCTCGCAACCTTGGGCTGAATGATTTGAATCCCGTTGGGATTCAAGCAGCGCGACCTTCAGGCGCTTCAACGTGCGATGCAAGAGGCGTGAACACCGCGCGGAGAAAAATTAAAATTCCACAATTACGTCTTTGCCAAAAGTTAATCCGGCAACCTCCGTGGCCAGTTTAACAATCGTTTTCTTAAGAACATTGTTCAGGTTCGTCGCTACAAACCATCCATCCGGAAATTGACGCGCGAGTTGCAAGATTCAAATGAATTAAATTTTTTGCATGACCGAACCCGCCATCACCCCAGAGTTGGTTGCCAAGCACAACCTCACGCCGGAAGAATACGCAGAATCCTGCCGATGTGCGCGTCGAACCAATTCAATGAATCGCGTGCTTTGACAGGGGTGGTTCAAAATGCTAAAACATAATCGTGAAGCTGAATTTCAATCCTGAACGATTAAGTCGGTTCTGCCGCGAACGTGGCATCGCCCGGCTGGAGCTGTTCGGCTCGGCTTTGCGTGATGACTTTCGGGATGAAAGCGATGTGGATTTGCTGGCGACGCTGCGACTGGACGCGCATCCGACGTTGCTCGACTGGGCGGATATGCAGGAGAAGCTGGCGGAAGTGTTTGGCCGTCCGGTGGACTTGGTAAGCCGCCGCGCCATCGAGAGCAGCCGCAATCGCTATCGTAAACACTCCATCCTTACAACCGCGACCCAAATTTATGCGGAAGGATAACGCTTATCTGGAAGACATTCTGGAAGCGGCCAAGTCCATCCAGCGTTTCACCGGCGGGGTTTCTTTGGAGGCTTTCAAGGCGAACGAAGAAAAATATGAGGCGGTGAACCGCAAGTTTGAGATCATTGGCGAAGCCGCTCGCCGCCTGTCTCCAGAGGCGCGAAATCTCTTTCCCGAAATTCCGTGGCGGCTGCTCACGGCGATGCGAAACATTCTCATTCACGATTATGACGATGTGGATTTGAATGTGGTTTGGGACACCATCGCGCGCGACCTGCCGCCGTTAATTGCCCATTTGGAAAAACACCTTGCAGCCAATCCGCCGCCGAAATCCTGATTGCGTCGAAACCCGAAAGCAAAATGGATGCTCCTGTGTTCCATGTCGGTGTCGCCAACGCAGTGGCTACCCATTTGATTTTGGTTTTTGATTTCCAAGCGCGACTGAAAGTTTTACTTTGATTAAATTGAAATTGAGCTTCGCCCGGAAATTGCCGCGCGAGTTGCAATGTTCAAATGAATTAAAATATTCCCCATGACCGAACCCGCCATCACCCCAGAGTTGGTTGCCAAGCACAACCTCACGCCGGAAGAATACGCCCACGCCGTGGAAATCCTCGGCCGCACGCCGAGCTACACCGAGCTCGGCATCTTTTCCGTGATGTGGAGCGAGCATTGCAGCTACAAAAACACCAAGC
>CAILDU010000148.1 GCA_903833055.1 uncultured Verrucomicrobia subdivision 3 bacterium
GTGGTTTTGATTGCCAAAAAGGTGATTCCGATCCAAATTGATTTGAGCGAAATGACATTTCTCCTATTGGTTTATGTTCATACTTAATTCGATTTAGTTCATGATTTAACTTGTTTCTTAGTTCTATAACTTCTCTAGAATATTTGAAATTATCTTGTTTAATATCTTGTATTTGCTGTTTTAGTTCTGATGTTTTATTATAAATTGTGACACTTTCAATAGTGGCTTGATTTTTGATTTTTTTAATCTCACTTCTTAATTCACGGAAATCTTCTTTAAGTGCTCTTAAACGTCGTAAGGTATAGATCAATAAGGCTATAGCACCAATACTTCCAACAGTGCCAATACTTCCTAAAATCAATGGTAGTTGTTCTTTCACGGATATTTCCTTCTCTATTTAATTTTTGCCCATTGTTCAGCCAAAACACCAACAACATTCCTCATATCGGCCAAAGCATCACCACCGACAACCAACCCAATCTCGTCGTCTCTGAATGGAGTGGTGGGGCTCATTGCTGTTTCACCTACCACATCTTTCAAATCGGCAATCAGTTCAAATATCTTGGAAGTGTCGAGGGGGTCAATTCAGGCGTGGATTTCAAGGACGTAAATCGGAACGGGGATTTGAGGCTGGTCGTTTATGATTGGACCTTTGAATACTGGCATGCCGGTTTTTCTGATTCCCCCTCTGCTCAAGTCATTCTGCGTTATCAGAAGGGGAAGTATAAACCAGATCTGGAGCTGATGAGGAAACCCGCGCCAACTCAACAAACGCTTAAAGCAAAGGCAAAGGAGATTGAAAAGGCTTTTGGTGAAGTTGTCTCCGATCATGACCAGGCTTTTTCAGCACCATCCGTGTTGTGGGGCGAAATGCTAGACATCATTTACAGTGGAAACATGAAGTCAGCTTGGGAATTGCTGGATCTGAGCTGGCCGACCGACAAACCAGGTAAATCAAAGTTTAGAAAGGCGTTCTTGAAGCAGCTGTCCACCAGTCCCTACTACCGCTACATCTCACTCAAAAGCTTTCAGAACTGACGCTCAAAACTGGTCTGGAAAAATGTCGCCAAGCTTGATTTTGAGCTTCGCCATCACGGTTTCAAGTTTCCGCAAAGTGATATGACGATCTCCAGTTTCGAGTTTGTGGATCATCGTGGCTGAAATACCAACTTTTTTGGCAAACAGGGCATACGACAAGTCGCCCCGTTTTTGGCGGAGATATTTTGCCAACTGAGCATCCAGACCGTTGCGCATAATCTGAATGTTGGCGGATTTCTCATTTACTATGGTAAATGTCCTGCTTGACTTGGAATTTGGGTCGAAGGCAGAATCTTGGGTATGAATACCGGCAAAACGTGGAATCTTTCTTCACAGGCCGTTGGGGTCCTAATCGCCATCTGCTTGGGCGCAATCTTCTATTTAGGATACAAAAGCGCTTCAAAAGTCCCCGATGCACCGCTCATCATCATGTGGCGCCCTTCTGCTATCAGCGGGCTTGTGATGCAGGTCCACAACACGGGCGGCAATTATTTGAGTTGTGCTTTGGCCGTGGTCAATACGACACAAGGTCAGCGCCAAAATTATTCATTTTCACTAGATCCCCACGGTGAAAAGGAAGTCGGATTGTTGGAATGCAACTGGCAGTTTGAACATGGTGAGTCGGGAAACATTCAGGTGGAGGGATACACGAAAAAGGAGTTCACCGTTCCTTGATGAAAAACGGGCGCAATTCTTTGGGCTGTTCAGCAACTACGTCATCCAAATTATCGATGTGAAAACATTTTTTTGGATCGTTGTTGCGTGTGCCGGCTTGAGTTGGGGATACGCCTATTTGATGGAGAAAAGGATTCTGGGCAGCCAAGATTTTCAAAGCTTTTATCAACAGAAGCAGGACAGCGACCACCAAATTGATCTGCTCTATGAAAAGATTTCCCCGATAAATTCAGGCGTGAGCAATCTGGTGGCGCAGATAAACGACATCGATCACAGCATTTCATCCCTTGCAACTGAAGCGGACAAATTGGTGCTTGAACGGACATCGCTCAGGGCAGAATACGACAGCACGCTTTCCCTCCCAACTCTGGTAAGCATGGGCGCACGGTCTTTTTTTGACGGTTTAACGCTGGGACAATTTGCAGAAAAAGGGCCAATGACGGAATCGCTAAAATTTCAAAACTGGTTGACCGACGTTTCAAAAAGGGATGCCGTCACCATTGAACGAGCCAACCAAATTCGCCAAAAGTGGGTGAACTTGGAGCAAGCGAGAAAGAGCGAGGCCACTGAATTGCTCAAGTTAAGGGAGCAAGGAATGGAATTGATAAAGCCTTTTACCGACGAATTGTGGCCCAAAAACGAGGAGTTGGTTTACAAGTTGAAGCCGTATCGGGATGAACTGCAAACATACGACCACCAAAGAACCGTAGGAGCCTTGGTTTTTTGGCCCGCCTTATGGTTTGCTTTGACCTTGAAACGCTCTTCAAAGCCAGCCTGATATTTTAACTCGCCCAAATTCAACCCAAACACTCCGGCCCATCAAATTTCGCGCTGTTGACTTGTTTTGAAACGCTACGGCAATCCATGTCATTGGCTGGGTATGGGCGCAGCAATGTTTTCAGAAACTCGGGCTCAAACTTCGGTTCCAGCCACCACGAATAATGCTCTGGGCCTAGAATCACCGGCATTCGATCATGAACCTTCGCCACCATCTGATTCGGTGTAGTCGTAATGATGGTGAATGACTCGACGATTTGATCCAGCCCAGGCCCTGTGTCATCCAAGCCAAGTTCGCCTTCACGATGGGGTCGATGCCATTTTTCCCAAAGACCGGCGATGCAGAAGAACCCCCGGTTTTTTCGTGAGAACCAGAACGGCTGCTTTCCAGTCGACATCGCTTGCCACTCGTAAAACCCGTCTGCTGGAATGAGGCATCGCTGTTTTTCAAACGGTTTGCGATAGCTGGGTTTCTCCGTAATGGTTTCGGCGCGGGCATTGGTGAGTTTGTCGCCAATTGTTTCATCCTTGGCCCAGCTAGGAATCAGACCCCACCTCATTTCCTTGAGCACATTTTGACCGTTTTCCCAGACCAGAACTGGAACGCGAGAACGAGGGGCAATGTTGTAGCGCGGCTTGAAGTCCGCGATTTTGCAGATGAACCGGACCAGTTTTTCAAGTTCAGCCAAATCCTGCGTAATGGTGTATCGGCCGCACATTTTAACACTGGTAGCAGGTCACGGAGTGGTGACGCGGTAAAACTTCTGGGCGCTGTTGAGGTTGGTATCCATGAACTGCCAGACGCCATTGGTGTCAGCGGCGTTGGTCAGAACGGGAAGCCATTGAATTGGCGGCAGGAGATTCGTGGCGGTTTGCAAAATGTAGCTGTGTCCGGGCAGGCCGGTGAGATTGATGCTCAGGTTTGGCCCGGCTCCAAGGCTGGTGGAGAGAACCTGCGGTGGCTGCAAGGTGGACTGTGATTCCAACAAATAGAGATACGCGACTTCGTCTGAGGACAAGGCGCGGTTGTAGATACGGATGTCGTCGATCAAACCAGCAGAAAAATAATAGCCTGCATCTCCGCCAAGAATTATTGGGGCTGTTTTGGTTGCGAGTGTTCCGGATATCGCGCCATAAAACGAACCATTGATGAACATGGCAACATTAGTTCCATCTCCGGTGAATATCAGGTTATACCAGCGGTTCGTTGAAAAAGTTCCCGCCGACGCAGTGACGTCATGGCTCTGACCGTTGGAATCCTGAAAGGCAATTCCCCCGCGGCCATCCTGCCAAAAGGCGATGCTAAAAAGCCCGTCGGCGAGATTCCAACTGCCGTGCATCAGCACTCGATCAGCAGTTGGTGAAGGTAGTCGCGTCAGTTTTACCCAGAGAGAAAGTCCCAAGCCTTGGTTGTTAAGCGCAATGCTTGCGGTGCTTAAAGGGTTTGGCGTAGTGAACGAGGCTGACATTGCAGGCTGCCCGAAACGATCGGCGGATAAATCTGGAATTGAACTGAAGTTTAAACCATGCCCACTGCTGTCATTCGCATTTCCAACAAATGGATAATAGGCAACCAGCCCTTTCCAAGTCGGGTCGGCGAAGCCGGTGAGGTTGAGCAAAGCACTGGCGCTAAACACGCCCGTAACTGTATTGCTTACCGCCACGGAATAGAATCCCACATAGGCGGCCTGCACATTGCTGAAGGTTAGAGCCGAATTGGTCGCACCGGTGACGTCCACGCCGTTCTTGCGCCATTGGTAGATGAGCGGATGGTTGGCGGTGGCGGTGACGTTGAAAGTTACCATGCTGCCAGCGTTTGCTGTTTGTGCCTGTGGTTGTTGAGTGATGACCGGCACGTCGGATTCCATAGAGTAAAGTGAAGTCACTTCGTTTGACGACAGGGCACGGTTATAGAGGCGCACGTCGTCAATTGAACCTGAAAAATAATCGTTTATTGCCCCCGCAAATTTATTGGCACCTATTCGCCAATGCGGGTTTGAAGAATAATCTGAAGCGGCAAGGTATGCGGTGGCGTGGTCAAGCCGGCCATCAATATAAACCAGCAGGCTTGATGATCCATCCATGATATAGACAGCTTGATGCCATTGGTTGCCAAGGGAGGTTTGAGTGCTAAAGACGTCGTAATCGTTTCCCGCAGACCGGGTCTCTGTCTCAACCTGAGCGGTGCCATGAATTGAAAGATTGACGGAAAATATGCTGTCGCTCCCGCCGGGGGCGTCGTAGTCCGAAATAATAACCCCACTGCCTGATGTTTTAAACCAGGTTGAGACGGTGAATTGACCAGCGGGAGCCCCCAAAGAAATATTGGTTCCACAATCAATATAGGAGTTGGTTCCGTCGAATGAATAAGCGGAAGACGCTAAACCGAAGCGGTCAAGAGCAGCGGATGCTCCATTCACGACCCCGTTATTACCGAAACCACTGACATCATTCGCATTCCCGGTGAACGTGTAATAAGCGACAAGCCCCTGCCAATTCGAAAAGCTATAGCCGTTCAAGTTTAGCGCAGCGTTGGTGCTGGTCATGCCCGCCACGCCGTTGCTGACTGCCACGGAGTAATAGCCGATTTGGTTCGGTTGAACATTGCTCAAGGTCAATGTGATGTTGGTGGCGCTGTTCAACGCGAAGCCATCTTTGAACCATTGGTAAGTAAGTGCATGGTTGGCGATGGCGGTGACGCTGAAAGCCACCGTGCCGCCGGCGCTATCGGTTTGCGGTTGAGGCTGCTGCGTAATGATCGGCAGGTCGGCTTCCATCGCGTAAAGCGAGGACACTTCGTTAGAGGACAGGGCGCGGTTGTAGATGCGGACGTCGTCAATTTGACCCGTAAAAAACCGGTTTCCGGACGAGGGGTCATTGCCAATAACCACGGACAGCAAACTGTTCGCTGCGTTTGGGGAGTAAGCAGACTGACTAGTAAATTGGCCGTCAACATATAGACTGATCCTGGAGGTGTTGTTGACGAATACCGCTTGATGCCAGACGCCATCGGATGAGGATTTTGAATCGAGGACCGTGAGATTCACCGCATAATTATTGAACCCGATGTCAACTGTCCCGCCATAAACCCCGAGCCGTGCACCAATCCCCCCATCACTCCTCAATTTGGTTAGAATTCCATTCTCTTTTGAAACCGTGGCATTGGTGGTTTTGAACCAGGCGGAGAACGTCATCAAATCGTATGGCGAAATGACATTCCCAATATCGATCCAATTGGTTTCATTAAATGCGTAGGCGTTGTTGGTATTGGCAAACCGGTCACTGATCAGAACCGCTCCGAAATTGGTGCCATCATTGCCATGCCCGCTGGCATCGTTGGCATTTCCGTTGAAGGGATAATACGCCACCAAACCATTCCAGACTCCATAATCGTAGCCGGTTAAATTTAGCGAGGCGTTGGAACTCACCGTGCCCCCAAACGCATTGGTCGCCGTCAGCGCGTAATAGCCAATCGTGACCGGTTGCAGATTGGTAAGGATGAGCGTCGCATTGGTAGCACCCGGCAGTGGAATGTCATTTAACATCCATTGCACATTGATAGGCACCGTGCCGGTGACTACGCAACTGAACGTATTCGACCCGCCAAGGATGTTGGTTGCCGAAATCGGTTGCTGCACTACCACGGGGGCATAACCGACGTTCACCACCGCCACGCTGCTGGTCGCGCTGCCGGATGAGTTTTCCAAAACCACCTGATAATTCCCGGAGTCAACGATTTGCGCTGAATTGTTGGTGTAGGCAAACGTGGCCGGTCCAGTAAGATTCGTGGTCACTGTGACGGCATTGGAGATGGCCAGCCCATCCTTAAACCATTTCCAAGAAATCGGGGCCGTGCCGGTGGCGGAGGCGAACAGAATAAAACTGTTCCCAACGGCGATGTTGCCGCCGATGGGTTGCTGGCTGATGGTCGGCGGGTAGTAAACGATACTGACGTTGGCCACGCTGCTGGTAAGGCTGCCCAGGGAGTTGGTGATGACCACATCGTAACTGCCGGCGTGATTGGTTTGCGCTGCCGTCACGGTGTAGCTGGAAGCGGTCGCACCCGTAATCGCTGCGCCATTGGTGCGCCATTGATAAGCGACGGTTGGCACGCCGCTGGCCGTGACACTGACGGTGAAGTTGGAGCCGACGCCTACCGTTTTTCCCACAGGCTGAATGGTGATGGTTGGTGGATAATAGACCGTCAGCCCCGCACCGGCGCTGATGACGTTGCCGAGAAAGTTACTGACCTGGCAGGTGTAGGCGGCGGCATTGGTCGGCACTGTGCTGGCAAAAGCGAGCGAGGAGTTGGTCTGACCGGAAATGAACGTGCCGTTTTTCTTCCAATAGTAATTGAGCGGCGTGCCGGTGGCGGTGACGCTGAAACTGGCGCTTTGTCCCTGCGTCACAATCAAGCTGGAGGGCTGGCTGGTGATGGCCGGAACGATGCCCACGTTGAGCACGGCGTTGCTGCTGGTGATGGTGCCGGCGGCATTGCTGACGCGCACGTTGTAGGTGCCGGAATCGCTGATGAAAACCCCACTGATCGAATAAGCGTTCAGGGTTGCGCCGGATATCGGCGAGCTGTCTTTATACCATTGATAGGTGAACGGGACGGTGCCGGAGGCCACCACTATGAAAGCCACCGTCGAGCCAACATTGGTATTGGCGCTCTTGGGTTGCGTGGTGATGGTTGGGGACACAACCACTGTGAGCGAAGCAATGCTACTGGTGATGGAGCCCGAGGAATTGGTGATGCGGCAGGTGTAATTGGCCTGATCGTTCGTGGTGATCGTGGTCAGGGTGACGACGGTCGTGGTCGCACCCGAGATAGTCGCCGCGCCAGAAACCACCCCATTAACCAGGTTGGTGCCGTTCTTGCGCCACTGGTAAGCCAGAGTGCCGCCGCCGGTGGCGGAAACGGTGAACTGAATCGTCCCGCCCACCGCCGAACTTTGGCTTGCCGGTGGCACGACGATGGAGGGAGTTTGGGCGTGGGCTGACGCAATGATGCCCAGACAACCCCAAAGCAACAGGGGCAGAATCAACCCGGACAATTTTCCCGCATTCATAAAGATTCACAGAACTTCCAGACGGTGATGCACTTGACATGATGAGCGCTCCCCCGCAAGCCTGGCAAGCTGATTTGGCAACTCTCAAATATAGCGCGGTCAAAATCTTCAAAACAACGATCCTTGAACTTGCTTCGCCGGCCCTTCAGTTCCCCACAATTTCGTTATCATTTCTCGCTGTGGCGTGAAGGGGCATTTGGCTTTGGGCTGCTTTTGGGTTTCGTCGATGTGTTGGAGAGCTAATTGCGCACCCGTTATCAAAGCCGTCTTGCCCAACTTCTGATTCAATTCATGTGTCGCATCGTCCAGAGCGCCCCATCGCTCCTCATTCGTCCTGCCCCATAAAGTTGGATGAGTGTCTAGTCGCTCCAAATTAAACATCGCAATCCTGATTTGCCTCACCGGTCTTTGTCTCCCACCCATGATTTCCCTGAACATCTGCTCCAAAACTGAATTGATCACCGAATTCAGAAACTGCGGATGCTTGAACCTGAAACTCGTCCCAACCTCCGTAAAATCGTTGAACCTGACGGCTAAACTAAATTCCCTGGCCTGCATCTGTTCCCGGCGCAATTGACCAGTTAAACGCGTAGCCTCACTCAACATAAATGTCAGAGCAGCTTCGTAATCATGTTCATCTTGAGGCAGCGTAGTGGAGCTTGAAATCGTGGTTCGGTCTTTGATTTCCAATACCAGAGGCTCGTTCCACTGCCCATTCGAGAACAACCACATCTGCTGTCCCCAAATCCCAAACTTCTGCTTCAACAACATCGAAGGAAGTTTAGCGATATGGCCGAATGTCAAAGCGCCTAACGCAGCCAAACTTCGCTGCCTATTCTTGCCAATCCCGCTCATCTCTTGAACAGGTCGGTCTTTGAGAAATTCCTTTTCTCGACCAGCTTCCACTTCCAGAAAGCCCACGCCTTTTGCAGCATCTGTCGCGAGTTTTGCCATTTTTGCAGAGTTTCCGAGGCCAGCAGTGACAGGCAATCGAACCTCTTTTTTAATGCGTGACCTAATGTTCTGGACGTAATCGGTGGGTGTTGTGTTCCTCCAAATACATTCGTCAAAACTGGTCAAATCCAGAAAGCCCTCGTCAATGCTGTAAGGAACTAAGGTCGGTGCGTATTCCTCCAAAATCAAAAACATCTGCCTGCTCAATTCTCTGTAAGCGTCGTAGTGAGGCCGGCAAAGAACACCAGATGGACACAACCGCTTCGCCTCAAAACAAGCCGTGCCAGTCTTGATGCCGTATTTTTTAGCTAGTCGATTTGCCGCGATCACAATGCCATCGCCTCTTCTCCCACCACCGACCCAAACTGGCCTGCCTTCCAAGCTCGAATCCAAAGCAATCTCACAGCTGGCGAAAAAAGAATCGCCATCTACGTGCAGGATTCGGTTGTTGCGTCGGCTCATTGGCAGCAGACACGTTACGTCTTCCGCTGCCTCCGTCCATGCCAAGTTGTTCACACAGGTAAAAGCCTCGGAAAATAGATCGGTTTACGTTCAGGTTCTTGGCGATGGAAATGTGTAAAAACAATTTCATGGGCGAACAGCGAAGCCCACTCAAATGCAGTGGTTCGATCTTGGTCAGTTCCGCCAATCAATTCGTGTTGGCCGTTGGGAAGCTTGACGAGTTTTGCCTGACCAAATTGACGGATCAGTGTTGTGCGATAGCGTAGTGGAATCAGATTTTTCAGTTTCATACGCCACTACTTTACGGGAGAGGGTTGGACATCCGCTGTCCAGGTAAAATATTTATCGGGAGTATTTTCTGCAGCTACTGGAAATCGGGTCGCATTTTTATGACACAAATAGCGCTTCCCTTTTTTGGGAATCCGTCCAAAGTTATGTCAGTTCTTTTAACAACGCAGTAAGGCATCAGAGTGATGCGGATGTAAATCCGCATCCAGCAACCTGGCAGGAGTAAGCTAAGGTGCTTTTCGCCGTAGCCCACAAGGGCGACGGCGGATGTGCGAAGACCGTGTGGTCCTCGAATGAAACTCCCCTGGAAACTGATGCCGTCGTTTTATTCACGACGGCATTTTTGTTTTCAGGCCTCTGATGCGTGCTGGCAACCAAAACAACACGCATATGAAAAACGAAATCAAAGCGGTGGCGCGAGCCCAAGCCGGCAACGCCAATCATCATCTCTGGAACAACAACGGCACCTGGTGGTGCCATCTGACGCTACATCTGTCAGATTATACCAAGCGCCGGTTGCGCTTGTCGCTGGGAACTCACAACTTGACCGACGCCCGATGCCTGCGGGATTCCCTGCTGGCGCTGTTCGGCTGCCGGGTGCCATCCTCAACGACGGAGGTCGCATGAACCTTGAAATCATTTCTCCGGACATAGCGAATGGGGTGGACGTGCAACCAACCGTCGATATTCCCACTCGTAATCAGCTGCTAGAATCCTATCTGCAACGGGATGACGCGGTCTGCCGCGCATTCCTAGACCAAAGCGCAAGCCCAGCGGACACAGAGGCGGTCCGGCTATTTTTTCCTTTTGTGCGAGAGCTCACGGCCTGTCGTGTCCCACGGGAATGGAGCAATGTTTCCGATTGCCTATTCTTTGCGTATTTCGCCGGACACAGTCTGGGTCGCCGTCATCCGGAATTGCAGGAAGAAATATTGCCGGGCGATGAAGTGCGCGAGGCCATCCGCCGGCTGCAAGTGCTGCATCAAAGCGCTCAGGGCGAGCGGTTGAACTGGCGCAGCCTAGACCATGCGTTTGAGACGGTGGCAGAATCCCATCGGCCCAAGGACGACAGCGTGAATACGAATGCATTGGTAAGCACGCTGCTGCTAAAATCGGCACGCGCAGGTTACGCCGCTGCGACGGTGGCATTGACGGATCCAGTCGTATTCGACCTGCTGGATGAATCGGTTGGGCGGCCTTTTCCAGCAACCTTTGAACGGGCTTTAGCAGCGGCTCCCTGGCGAACGCATGAAGAGGGTTGGCTATACCTGCCGGCACATCCGCTGCTGCGGTTGGCGCGAGAGCTGTATCCGGAACATTCGCTGGAGGGAAGAACGGTGCACGGATTTCTGGAGGAACAGCTGCAAGTGTTCGGGGTAAAAAGCGAACAGGACTGCCCGACCGGTGAACTGGATCTGCTGGATTGGGTAGACGCCGGACTAACCTTCGGCCGACGACTGAAGAAGGAAAACCCGCAGTTATTGGCAGACATCCTCAAGGAAAGCGAAGGCAAACGGCTGCAAGATTCGCGGGCGGTGATCGAGCGGGTCACCGCCAAGGCTGGAAGCCATGAGCCGGTCCGATTGATCCGTCCGCTATTGGAATGGTATCGTGAAACGCATCAACCCGGCGAGCCACGCATTTACGGACAGCAGTTAGGCCGGGTAGGAGCCATCGCGGATTTTGCGGTGTGGATACCGTGGCTAGCTGAGGCCTGATTGTCGAATGAAAGCCAGAACTTGAAATCCAAATTGTCTGGGAGCAGACTCGCATAGTGCAATCGTTGGCGGACATGGCGGCGGTTTTGAATCGATCCACGGTTTATTTATCGGGATTGCAGAAGCGGTTTGAACTGCCTGCCATTGAAACAACCCACCACCCAGAAGCGTATTTGGCCTTCGTTCGCACCGTCATTCATCTGCGGACTTTTGGGGTTTCCGAAGAATCGCTGCGTGAATTGTGGTTTCTGGAAAAGAAGCTTTTGACATTGCTGCACATTGACACGACCGGCAGCAAAACTTGGTTTCTGGATGCGTGTGGAAAAGCCACCCATCCTGAACGACGGCTTTTATTGAGCAACTACGATCTGGGCATTCGGCTAGGTTCGGCTCAAGAATTGCAGGCGGGCTTGGATTTCAGCGACAAATTGCCTGAACTGTTCGAAGGCAAGGAAATGGGTGAGGATGCTTTGCGAGTTTTTGACCAGTGCTTAAAAGCGCGCAAAGATATTTTGAAGGAGGTGGCCGTTGAACTGCCTCAAGTGCGTGAATCGGTGAAGTGGGCGGGACATCTGCCTAAAGGTTAGCCTATGCCCCAATTTGAACGCTACATTGGCATAGACTACTCCGGCGCCGAGACGCCGACCTCAAGTTTGAAAGGGTTGCGTGTGTATTCCGGCGACTGGTTGATGCCTGCCTGCGAAGTTCTGCCGCCACCCAGTCCGCGCAAATATTGGACGCGAAAAGAAATTGCCGAGTGGTTGGTGTCGCAATTGAACTGCAACAAACCAATCATCGTGGGCATTGACCATGGTTTTTCATTTCCACTGAAATATTTTCAAACGCACAAACTGCAGCATGATTGGCCGGCTTTTTTGGAGGATTTCCAAAAGCATTGGCCGACCGATGAGCCGAATGTCTATGTTGATTTTGTTCGGGACGGACTCAACGGCAATGGTGCTGCAAGATCGGGCCAAAGCCGTTGGCGAAGGTTGGTTGAGGAGCGAGCCCGCGCCAAATCGGTGTTTCACTTTGATTGTCCAGGATCGGTTGCCAAGTCAACGCATGCCGGGCTGCCGTGGTTGCGCTTCATTCGACAGCGATGCCCGCAGGTCCACTTCTGGCCATTCGATGGTTGGGAGGTGCCATCAGGGAAATCTCTGGTGGCGGAAATTTATCCAGCGCTCTGGATGCGCCAGTTTGCGCGAGAAGGACGCAATGAAGACCAGCAAGCAGCATATGCGGTGGCTGAATGGCTTCGGCAAACTGATTTAGCTGACGCTTTACCCGTCTACTTGAATCCTAAACTTGAAGATGCCCAGCGGAAACAGGCGTTGATTGAGGGATGGATTTTGGGGGTAGCTTAAAAGCAACGAAGGAATTTTTGTCCGCTGCAAACAATCCACTTTTCAAACTAGCGGAGCAACAACTTCGCATTCAGTTTCACCCACCATTCAGGCGCACTTGGCTATTACAAATGCCGGTAATCCTCATGCTGCAGCCAGGACGGTGGTTCGATGCGCTTCAGTTCACCATCAGCGCATTGGTTGAAGCGAGCACCCTGACGAACAAAAAACGCCTTCAAATTGTCGTCCGATCCAAACGTCTTCACCGCATCCCGATCAAATGCCACATCCAAAACATAGCTGTCCACTGGATCACTTTCTTTGATGCGTGGCCGTTGCGTGTAAGCCGCTACCCGGATTTGCTGCGTCATTGGCAAATAAGAGAACAATTCGGCCGCCAAAAACAGACACTGCCCCATCACCAGTTGCGCGTAATCTGATTGCCGTTCAGCTTGGTCACGGCGCACATCCTTGGCAGTGCCGTTCTTTTGGATCGCTTTGACCGTCTCGGGTATGACGTCTTCAATCTCCGGCAAATCTAGGTGCAGGCAAACGGTATCAGCCTCGTGCAGAAAATAATCACAGTGCGTCTTGAATGGCAGATGTAATCCCGTCAGCACTTCGGCCATGGTGTGATCCATTTCCTGCAAATCACCGGCCAACAGCTTTTGCACCCAATCAATCCGCTTAGCTTCGGTTTCATCCCATGTCCCTGATTCTGCTGCCACCGCCTGTTCGTATTGCTGAATCTGGTCATTGTATTGCTGTTGCATCTGGGCTTCACGTTCGGGCCAGGCTGCTATCAAATCCGTCTTGGCATCACTCCGGGCCACAAACCTAGGCAGAAACTTGTTGATGCCGGTATGCTCTTTGGCCGTCAATTCATCCAGCAGTTTGGCCTGTTCCACCTCCATATCGGGAGGAGTTGGCGGTTGGATTTGAGATTGAAAAGGACGTTTATTCAATGCTGTCTGCCATTCTTCTGCAGATGCGATAGCCGGCAGTGGTTTCCAGAAGTTGAGCAGATGCTGATATTCTTCGGCTTCGGTTTGGAGCTGAACTTGCAAATGTTCCAGCTTTTCCTTGAGTTCGTTGGCCGCGATCATGGTCTCCAGTTTTGCTGATGTGAGCCGGCGACCTGTATCCGGATCCATCATTTTGAACCGTGGATCTGCGATATAGCGACGGGCTTCTTCCGGACTGACTGCCATGTTCTGGGTGCCCTCCTGAAAAAGCTTCACGGCAGCTTGGTCGTTCTCCCGGTTGCCGATGCTTTTGATCTGGTCTTCCGTTAATGCGGGTGCTGGTGCTGAATACGAACGTGAAGTGCCACCAATGCGTTGGCGGTAGCTCATACCAGTGCCGGGCAGACCGACGCTGGCGTAGGTTCCGCGTGAACCAAAATTGAGATGCGCTCCACGAACGCCGGCACTCAACGAAACACCACTACCGCTGAAGTTGAGCTTCAGGCCCGGCAAAATACCAATGCGTCGGCTGAATCGAAATCCCATAGGCTTTTGACTATTTTTGGCTGTTTGATGGCAAACGGCAAGACCCTTCAAAAAGATGATTCGAGGTGAAAGTCATCTGGTTGTGGCAGAGGTTTCATGAAATCAGATCCATCCCTGCACCCATTTCGTCGGATCAGTCAATTCCTCCCACCTCATCGTAAAACTGCGCTTAGTCAACACCGCCTCCATCACCACCAACTCAATCAGGTGCTTGGGCTGTTCCGGATCAATCACCTTCGTCACCAGAAAATGCTTCTCCTTTTCTTTAGGATTCACCGCCGACCATTTGCTCAACCTCAGCTTCTTGGGGTTCAGTGGTCGGTTGGATTGTGTCACAGATTTAGTTTGGAATGAAATGGCCTAATCACGAACAAAAAAAATGAGCTGAAAAGCAAAAGGCGTATTGTCTCCATCACTATGAAACCTTCCCCAGACAATTCGGCGAGTGAATTTGCCAAGATCATGACTGCTGCTTGTGTTCGGCGCGGTTATTTGGAAAAACTCCATTCCGGCATCACTCCCATTACAAAAACCGGTGATTATTCTGATGTGAAGGTGATTGATGCTGAAGGTCGGGAAATTCCATGGAACCAAGTTTCTCGAATTAATCAGAGCGAAATGAAAACTTTGATCACTGGAATCGTTGACCGCATATACACCTTTTTGAGCAGAACTTTTTTATGCTCGTTTAATGATCAGGAGTTTAATCGGGCGTTGGAGAAATCAGCTTTGCCTTGGACAAAAAACTGGGATGAGCCGAAATATTTGCCTGAATTTTTGATGCAGGTGAATGAGGAAGATCGGAAATGAGGTTGGTGATGTGGTTGAATGGGCTTACGATTGATTTGGGTTAGCCGATCAAGATTAGTGTCTTTATGTGGATAGACAGGTGGAGCTTGTGCGTCCGGGCTAAAATCCCATTTGATATACGGTGCTGTAATTGGCAGAAATCAAATTTAGGGATTATACAGTTTACAGCAGCGAGTAGCCATCAACGAGAATTCGCACCAACGCCATGCGCGCAGATTAACGGTTCGCCGCCGCTGGCAAAAGAATTTCCCGATGGTGAAATGACTTTAGCTTTGCCGTCGCTTACGGTTTAATGTCGCGAATTTATTGACATGGCCGCTGCCAATTCCATTTTCCAAAAGTCCAACCGCAACATCGCCGTCATCGCGGCGGTCGTGTTCATCCTCGACCAGTTCACGAAATGGCTCGTGCTGAACCTGCTCGAAAAAGGCGACGAAAAAATCATCATCAATGGGTTTTTCAAATTCGTTCACTGGGGCAACACTGGCGCGGCGTGGAGTTTGTTTCGCGGCAATAACGGCGCGCTCGCCTTCGTCGCGCTGCTCGCGTTTGTCGCACTGTTTCTCACACGGCATCATTTTAATTCCCACACCATTTCCGGCCAGATCGCGTTCGGCCTCATCTTCGGCGGCATCGCTGGCAACCTCACCGACCGCCTGCTGCCCAGTCGCCATGAAGTCATTGATTTCATTTACTTTTTTATGCAGCAGCGCGGCGGCGGCGAAATCGGTTTTCCCGCGTTCAACATCGCTGACACCGCCATCTGCACCGGCGTCGGTTTGATTTTTCTCATCACTTGGCGCAACGAACACGCGCCGAAAATTAGTGGCGAGTGACGCGTGACGAGTGACATGAAAAAATACCAACCGTCGCCCGCAGCCACTGGCTTGTCACTCATAACTCGTCACTCATAACTTTTCATGTCCTCTCGCACCGAAAATTTCACCGTCGAAGAATCGCTTCCGTCCGAGCGACTCGACATTTTTCTGCGATCCAAATTTCCCGCCGTCTCGCGCGGCGCGATGCAGCGCCTCATCGAGCAAGGCCACATCCGTGTTGATGGCAAAACCGTTAAACCTACGCATTCGCCGCGCGCGGGCGAAAAAGTTGAGATTCATTTTCCCGAACCAAAACCTGCCGCCGCGCAGCCGGAAGAAATTCCGCTTGATATTTTGTTCGAGGACAAATCGCTGCTCGTCGTCAATAAACCCGCCGGCCTCGTTGTGCATCCCGCCGCCGGTCACGAGGAACACACGCTCGTCAACGCCCTACTCCACCATTGCCAAGGTTCGTTGAGCGGCATCGGCGGCGTCGCGCGACCCGGCATCGTCCATAGGCTCGACAAGGAAACCAGCGGTTGCCTCGTCGTCGCAAAAAATGACGAGACGCACATTGCGTTGTCGGAACAATTTGCCAATCGCGTGGTGAAAAAAGTTTATCACGCCATCGTCTGCGGCGAAGTTCCGCGCGACGCGGGCGAGATTCACGCCGCCATCGCGCGCCATCCCACGCATCGCAAACGCATGGCGGTGCAAGATGATTCCGACGGTCGCGCCGCGCACACGAGCTATCGTGTGTTGGAGAAATTGAAGTGCGCCACCTACGTCGAGGTGCAAATTCACACGGGCCGCACGCATCAGGTTCGCGTGCATTTCCAGCACCTCGGCCATCCCGTCGTGGGCGATGACACTTACGGCTCGACGAAAAATAAGCGACTGAAAGAACTCGCGAACTACGCCGCGCCGCGCGTTTTGCTGCACGCGAAGGAATTATCTTTCGTGCATCCGCGCACGCAAAAGCTGGTGAAATTTTCCGCGCCACTGCCGGACGATTTCAAACTCGCGCTGAAATTATTAAAGATGAAATAATTCTTGGTTGCCATAATGACATTGCAATGGGGAACCGACCCGCTCAAACTTGTAGCTTGGGCTGACGTGACTCATCAGCTTTGACCGTTAAATAAAAACTAAAACACGAGCCGCTGTGAAGCTCAAAACGCATTCATTTTTCTCTGCCATTATGAATTTTCGCTGGTTAAACGCATTGGTTTGGGGCAACTCCGTGGCACTCGCCTGGATGTGGGGACTCGGTTTGTTTTTCAGCGTGCAGATGACGTTCATGTTCGGCCTGCAAGGCTTGCTACTGTTCGCCATTCCGAATGCCGTGGGCCTGATGCTGTTTGGTTTTCTCACGCAGATCGTAGCCAATCGTCATGACGGCGGACGGGAATCGCTGGCAATTTTCTTTGATAAATTCGCCAAACCGTTCCGGCTGATTTTTTATCTCTATCAAATCTTGGCGCTCACGCTCACGGTGTTTGCGTTGGCGCGCTATCTGTTCGTGCCGCTGCAACTCGCGTCCGGCGGACTTTTTGTCATCTACTTGTGCCTGATTGTATTTGTCATTCTCGCGGCGGGTTGTTTGTTCGGCGAAGAATTTGGCATTGAGAAAATTAAATACAGCCATGCGCTACTCGGCCTGTTACTGCTCGTTTGCGTCGGAATAATTCTGTGCGGCTTGCAACCGTTTCTGCCGGCGAACTTCACTTGGACCGCGCCATTCCCGAAAGAATGGACCGGCCCGACAATTTACGGTTACGCGATTCCGCTGACGGTCGGCTTGCTGGTTGGGCCGTGGTTGGATTTGCAACATTGGCAACGCGCAATTCAAATTCACCGCGAAAACACTTCCATCCGTTTAAGTTATTTTTTTGGCGGCGGCATTTTTTTCCTGATGCTGCTCTTCCACGGCTGTCTGGCGTTGTGGGTGATGGATAAGCAAGACGCACCGCTGCCCGCCAATGTCGCGCTGGACGGTTTCAAATATGCCCACGATTTAGTGACCCATTATTTCATCAACAACTCCGCCGCGTCCGGCTGGATGCCGCTGGCGTATTTTTCGTTCCTTTCGATTTGCGTGCTGACCACGCTGGACAGCGGCTACATCGCGCTCAAATGGTTTCTCGGCAGCAATGTGGAAAAAAGCCAGAACATGCTTGTCTCGCTCGTTCCCAAACAAATGATCAGCTCGCCGATACCGAGCTTCATGCTGGTCGGCGTCATCACGCTCGTCGGAATTTTTGCCAAGTTGGAACTGGAATATTTCATGGTCGCCTACGCGTCGTTCTTTGTCGGTTACGCGGCACTGGCTATCGCCCGCTGCTTTGTGCCGAACTCGCAACAGCCGTTGCCGCAAATCCGCATGATTTCCATGGCCAGCATGTCCATCGTGATTTTTGCGTTTGGTTATCTCAACAGCCAGACGCCGCTGCTTTTTTTAGGTTCGTTGCTCCCGCTGATTTACGGCAGTTGGCTTGTGTTTAACACCGACCTGCTGCGCGTCGCCACCGAGAAAGCCAGCGAAGTGATTGAAGCCGCCGCCGAAATTCCCGCCATCCGCGCGCTGACCCATGCGACCGCCGCCGTGACAAATTCGGAAGTCAAAGCGCCGGCGGACACTCACGCGCTCGCCGGTCATTTCGAGGGCAAATGGTTTGTCTATTCCATGTTCGCCACTTACGCCGATACCAACTCCGTCGGCAATGTTTACTTCGGTATGTATCCAATGTTCGTGGGCAAAACGCGCGAATTATTTTTCAACGCCACGATGCCGAACTTCGATCTCAAAACCACGACGTTTTACATTTTGACCCGCAGCTTTGAACACAAATTTATTCGCGAAGCCCGCGAGTTCGACACCATCACCGTGAAAATCCGCATCGCCGAATACAACCGAAAATTCTGCACGCTCGAACATCAAATCTTCAATTCCGAACACGCCCTGCTGGGCAAAGGCAAGCAATCGCTTTTGTTCGTTTCATCCAAAGATTTCAGCCTGCTCGACATTCCGCCGGAAGTTTACACCTCGTTCATCCGCTACGCTTAAAAGTTTTCCGCCCCGCTTGCCGGACGATTTCAAGCTCGCGCTGAAATTGTTGCGGGTGAAAAAGTAATCGTGCTGTTCACGAAACCAGCCGCC
The DNA here is from genome assembly GCA_903833055.1 of uncultured Verrucomicrobia subdivision 3 bacterium. Lineage (GTDB taxonomy): Bacteria > Verrucomicrobiota > Verrucomicrobiia > Limisphaerales > UBA11358 > UBA11358. The sequence continues at coordinate 18,630 of CAILDU010000148.1, forward strand.
ATTCGGATTCCAAACCACGCCGCTGAATCCATTCGTTCAAAGCCGTTCGATCCAGTTGCTCGCCTGAAACCGCAAGGATGGCGCGGATGTCGCGCAGATGTTTTTCGGCGCGGCCTTCACGATAGTATTCCAGCTTCCGCACGATGACATATTCCGGCGGCGCGAGCATGATGGTTTCGCCCTCATATTCCACCGCACGTTTGCCGCGAAACGCCCAAGCATTCAATTCGTCGCGCCCAGTCGGATACATATCGGCTTTGAAGCCGGTGTCGCGGTGGATGAGATTGAAATGACCGTGCTGTTCCCGCGCCGTTTCGGCCAAGATGGTTTCCAGCGGCGGCAGATAAAATTCTTTTTCGGGGAAAACCGTGAGCAGCTTCTGAATGTCATTGGCATTTAGAAAAACAATGCAGTCCACATCATGCGTGAGGCGGGGTTCGCCGTAGAAAATGGCGGCCACACTGCCGCTGACCACATAACGGATGCCCGCGCGGTTCAGCGGTCGCACAAAAAGCAGGAACAATTCAAGATCGGGCATGGCTGAAAATCCGGCGCACCTCGTCGTCCAGGCGCGGCTCCGGCCAGTCGGGATGCTGGCTGCGCAAGCCCGCCGCTTTCATTTTGCGCGCCGACCAGTAGAGCCGCTCGGCCAGTTGCAGCCGCCGCGCGCCGGTCATGGCGCGCAACGCCGCAAACTGTTCGGGACTGGTCTGCTCATCCGTCAGCATGAAATCATCATGCGCCAGAAAAATGATTCGTGCAAGCGCCGGGCTTTTGTTGTTTCATCCGCGCACGCAGAAGCCGTTGAAATTTTCCGCCCCGTTGCCGGATGATTTTAAGCTCGCGCTGAAATTACTGCGGGTGAAATAATAGAAAATAAATCCAATGGAAAATCCTGGAGAAACTCTTGTAGGCGACTATTTAAGATTCGTTCTTGAATGCGACTTTGTTGATTTCAACGTTTACACAAAAACCGTTCAGGGGGAAATAGACGTGATTGGCATCAACAACACGACAAAGCACGTTTACATTTGCGAGGTGGTTACGCATTTGGCAACTGGTATGCAATATACGAAGGATAAAAGGCCAGATACTGGAGATCGCCTAGCGAGAAAATTTATAAAGGATATTGATTACGGCAAAGTGGCGTTTGAGGGATATGCAAAAACCTATATGTTTTGGTCGCCAGTAGTTAAACCTTCAAATGGTAAAGTTGAATACAACCAGTTTCTTCATTTGCAGCAGGCTGTTGATGAAGTAAAGAAAGCGACAGGCATTGAGATTAAACGAATCATCAATGAAGATTACGTCAAGGCGATCAATGACCTGCGGGATTTTGCTCAAAAAGAAACCAAGGAATTAAAATCGCCGATCATGCGATTTTTACAGATAGAGCATTACGCCACACACAATCTCAAACGCCTCAAGAAAACTAGGTTCATCACCCCGCCGTCAGCCGGATGATTTCGCGGAGCGTCGTCTGCGGTTTGAAGTTCACGCAGCGTTCCAATTTTTCCACCAGCGGTTTGCGGCGGCGCATATCGTCAAAGCCCGGCGCGTAAGCCTGATCGTAGGGAATCAATTCGATTTGCGACTTTGAATCAAGCGTAGCCACGACGAGCTTGGCCAATTCTAAAATGGAAATTTCTTCCGTGCCGCCGATGTTGAAAATTTCGCCACGCGCCGCATCGTTTTTCTGCAATCGCACCAAGGCTTCCACGACATCGTGGACGAGACAGAAGCAACGGGATTGCGCGCCGTCGCCAAATACTTTCAGCGGCTCGTTGTTTTTCGCGGCGGAAATGAAGCGCGGCAAAACCATGCCGTAACGTCCGGTTTGTCTTGGCCCAACCGTGTTAAAAAGCCGCGCGATGGTCACGGGCAAATTCTTCTCGCGCGCGTAGGCGAGCGCGAGAAATTCGTCCGTGAGCTTCGAGCACGCGTAACTCCAGCGCGATTGTCCAGGCGGCCCGATGAGCAAATCGTCGTCCTCGCTAAATTCCGGTTTCGCGCTCTTGCCATAAACTTCCGAAGTGGAAGTGAATAAAATCGGCGTTGAATTTTTCGCCGCCGCGCGCAGCAAAATTTGCGTCTCATTGAAACTCGCTTCCAAAACGTGCAACGCAGATTTCACGACCAGTTCCACGCCAACAGTCGCCGCAAGGTGAAAAATAAATTCTGAATTTGCCGCGAGTTCCGGCAATTCCGCGAAGGCGGAAATCTTGGTCTGAATAAAACGGAAGTTTTTATTTTGCGCCACAGCACGCAAATTGTCCCGGCTGCCGGTGGATAAATCGTCAATGACGACAACGCTTTTACCATCTTTCAACAATCGTTCCACCAAGTGCGCGCCGATAAAACCCGCGCCGCCGGTGACCAAAATATGTTTTCCATTTTTCATTTAAGTGCGTTCGCCACGGCTTCCGCCAGTTTCTCGCGAAATTCGGCGCTTTCAATTTTTTCCGTCTCACGCGTGTTGGAAAGATAGCCACCTTCAATCAAAACCGCCGGACGCCTTTGGCCGAGCAGCACGCCCATGAACCGCGCGCGCCGGATGCCGCGATCTTCCTCGCCGCTCGCGTGCAAGACCGCCGCATGCAGCCGGACGGCGAATTGTAAATTTTCCACATCGAAAGCATTATTCGGATAATGGTCGCTCCACAAATCGCTGTAGCCGCGCGTGAGTGTGGAAGGCATTCCGCTCGGCGTCAGGCAATACGTTTCGAGGCCGTTCTGAATTTTGTCCGGCGCGGCGGAATTGAAATGCAGACTGACAAATAAATCCGCATGATGCGCCTCGGCAAAGTTGACGCGATTGGAAAGCGCGAGGTCGGAATCATTCGTGCGCGTCAGAAAAACTTTCCATCCGTTCGTCGCGAGCAGCGTCTGAATACGCCGCGCCCAGTCGAGCGTAAATTCTTTTTCAAATCGTCCGTCCGTCAAACTGTGCGTGCCGACATTTGCGCCGCCATGGCCGGGATCGAGCACGAGCACACGATTGGTTCCAAAGGCCAACGGTTCGTCGAGCAACAACGGCTCCAGATTTTTTTGCAAATCGAGACCGTAAACGAAAATCTGGTCGTCAATGATTTCGGGCGCAAAACCGAGGTGCATTGTCAGACCATTCCAACTCGCCTCGCGGCTGCCGATTTCCAAAATCATTGTGCCGTGGTGCGAACTAATGGAATAGCTGGCGACCGGAGAATTAGAAATTTTGCGCGGCGCGGCGAGTTTATTTTCCACCGCCCAACGGTCGAGCGAAGTCCAAGTCAAAATGGGCGCGGGTGGAGAAACTTTTTGCGGCGACGAAATCGGATGAACGGCTGGCGCAGAAATCGTTTTGACAACGGAGTGCGGCGGCAGATTTTTGGACGGATTCCTTTTTACCAGCGCGGGCTGGACGACCTCATTCGTCAGCGACCATTCGCGTGGGGGTGGCTGCGCTTCCGAACCTTGATAAACGCTGTTGCAGCCCGTGAGGAGCAGCAGCATTCCGCCAAAAATGATTCCCGCAAATTTGAACACGCGCCAATTGTGCGGAAGCAAAATGCGGACTCAAGCTGTTTCAGATTTTTTTCGTAAAAACAATTTTACCAGTTTGCCGGCCGCTCGAAACACCGGCTTGACGGACATTGACCGGACGTGCAACATCGCTTGTATTCATGGTGTTAAAGTGCGATTTGTGTCGGACGGCAAACGCCGGTCGCCAGCCGCACTTTCAAAAAATCGCAATGGCTTTCACAAAATTTTCCGAACAATCGCAGGGCGTTCAACTGTTGCAACGCTCGCTGGCGCGTGGTCGCCTCGGCCACGCGTATTTGTTCACCGGCCACCAGCTTGAGGAACTCGAAACGCTCGCGCGCACGCTGGCAAAAACTCTGAACTGCCAGAATCCGGTCAAAACTTCTGGCGTCGCCACCGATTGCTGCGATGAGTGTTTAAACTGCAAAAAAATCGAGAACGATTCGCACGCGGACATTCACTGGGCACGCGCGGAATCCAAGTCGCGCATTATTTCCGTTGATCAAACGCGTGAATTGACGCGGGAAATCCAACTCAAACCGACCGAAGCCGGTTACAAAATCGCCATCATTTCCGGCGCTGACCGACTCAACTCGCAAGCGGCGAATGCGTTTCTCAAAACGCTGGAAGAACCGCCGCCGAAATCCGTTTTGATTTTGCTCACGACCGAACCTTCACGGATTTTGGAAACCATTTTGTCGCGCTGTTTACGCCTTAATTTCTCCGCTGAAACCGCGCGCAAACTTTCCGCCGAGCAATCCATCTGGTTGCAACAATTCAGCTCCGCCGCTGCTGGCGAACAGAAAAGTTTATTCAGTCGTTATCGCCTGCTCGATTCATTGTTGCAACATCTTAACACGCTCCGCGCCCGCGTGGATGAAGCATTATCTGCGCGTTCGCCACTGGAAAAATACACCGACGCGGAAAAAGATTTGCGCGAAAAATGGGAAGAAGAATTGAAAGCCGGTATCGAGGCCGAGTATCGCCGCCAGCGCGCGGAAGTTTTATTGCTGCTGCAATGGTGGTTGCGCGATGTCTGGTTTTTGACGCTCGCCGCCGGCGAAGAATTGTTGCACCTGCCGCAAATCGCCGGCGCGAATGAAGTCGCTAAACGCATCAGCGCGCGGCAGGCGCAGGAAAATTTGGCGGTGCTTGAACAAACCCAGCGGCTGCTCCACAGCAACGTGCAGGAAGCGCTCGCGCTCGAAGTTGGCCTGCTGAAATTGCAGCTCTGACGCGATGAAAAATCTCACCGCGACGAAAATTTACGCGCTCGCGTTCGGACTTTTCCTCGGTCTCTGCATCTGGAAATTCGGCAACCCAGTCATCCTTGACCACAAAATTTCTGCGCCCACAACGCCGTCGGAATTTCTCAACGAAGCATGGCCGTTGCATTGGGCTAATTGGGTTTTATTGCCGCTCGCAGCTATCGGCGCAATTTTAATTTTTCAACAAAAGTTTTCGTGGACACACACGAAATGGCTATGGTTATTACCGATTGTGTGGCTCGGCTGGCAATTCATTTCCGCCACGCAAACCGTGGATGCCGATTTAACGGCGGCGACGCTCTGGCAGTGTTGCGGCTGCGTGGCTTGTTATTTTTTGGGCGCGCTGATATTTGCGCGTGATAATTTGTGGCGCTGGCTGCTGCCGGGATTACTGGCGGCATTTGCCTTTTGTCTCGTGCGCAGCATTGATCAGCACCTCTTTGAATTTCCGCAAAACCACCAAATGCTCGTCGAAGGCGAACGCAATGGCTGGACAAATTTTCCGCCTGCAACCGTCGCGGAAATGAAAACCAGCGGCGTCATCCTCACCACCAACGGCATGGACGTAGCCAACCCTGCCATCCTTGAAAAATTTAAAAAGGGTCGCGTCGCTGGCACGCTTGTTTATCCAAATGCGCTCGCCGGAATCATTTTATTGCTCTGGCCGCTATCACTTGCGCTCGCGTTTGGCGTCACCAAACAATTGAAGCCGCTTATCCGCTTCGGCGTGGTCGGGCTGACCATTTTTCTCGGTAGCGCGGCTTTTTTCTGGAGCGGATCAAAACTCGGATGGCTCATCGCCCTCACCATTGTCGGAATTTTTCTGCTGCGGCTCGATTGGCCCAAGAAGATAAAACTGGCAACCGTTGCGTTTGCGCTCGCCCTCGGCCTCGGAATTTTTGCCGTTCGTTTCCATAATTATTTTTCTGCCGGCGCCACGAGCGTAGGCGCACGGTTTGATTATTGGTGGGCCGCCGTGCAAACCACCGCCGCCAAACCGGTTTTTGGCTCCGGGCCGGGAACTTTTCAGCGGCCTTACGCCCAGCTCAAATCGCCAGCGGCCGAAATGGCACGGCTCACACACAATGATTACTTGGAACAATTTTCCGATTCCGGCGTGATCGGTGGACTAGCTTACACGGCTTGGATTTTACTGGCATTGAGCGCGGTGGGCAAAAGACTATGGCGGTGTAGTGACACATTGAGCTTTGCCATCGCCGCCGGACTGTTCGGCTGGTTCGCGCAGAGCTTTGGCGAATTTGGTTTTTACATTCCAGCACTTGCTTGGACAGCTTTTACGTTATTGGGATGCCTAACCAAGCAAGATGGAATTGAATTAGACAAGTAACAGGTGATTTAATAAGCTATCAACCATGAAAGTTTTGTTTCTCAATGGCCCAAATTTGAACCTGCTCGGCACACGCGAGCCGGAAATTTATGGCCGCTTAACTTTGGCAGACATTGAAAAACAAGTTCGCACGCGCGCGGGGGAATTGAAAGTGGAAGTGGATTTTCGACAATCAAATATTGAAGGTGATCTGGTCGGATGGATTCAAGAGGCCAAAGGAAAATTTCAGGCAATTGTAATTAATGCTGCAGCTTACACACATACTAGCGTGGCTATACACGATGCCATTTCGGCGGTTGGTGTGCCGACAATTGAAATTCATCTCTCTAACGTCCATGCCCGCGAAGAATTTCGCCATAAATCTTTGATTGCGTCCGTTTGCCGAGGACAAATTTGTGGATTCGGAGTTAAATCCTATATTTTAGGACTTGAAGCGTGCGTTTACGTTACCGAATAAAAATAGAGCGATTTTTTCGATAATACATGCCTTTTATTATTTTAAAATTCAGGCTTGACCTTCTCGCAGTAAGAAATACACTCTTCAAAGTATCGTTTTTGTGTTCAGCAGAGCCTTTAATTGACCGCTGATTTTTGGCATAAAAACTATATTTTTACACTTTATAAAACACTTTAACGAAAACGCATCGTGGAACTCAAAGATATAAAAGCCATCATTGATTTGATGAAGAAAAACTCCATCACGGAGTTCGAACTGGAAGAAAAAGATTCAAAGCTCCGCCTGAAACGTGGCTTAAATGGATCTTCGCCCGCAGTTCAAAGCGACGATTCATTTCAGATGATTCCGGTGCCGGTTACATCTCCAGCTTCTCCCACAGCTGCGGCGGCAGCACCAGTTACAGTGAATTCTGGTGAAATTGACATCAAATCACCGATGATTGGAACTTTTTATCGTTCACCTTCGCCGGAATCAGCTTCTTATGCGGAAGTTGGTGCCGAGGTGAATGCCGACACGGTTGTTGCCATTATTGAAGCAATGAAGGTAATGAACGAAATTAAGGCCGAGGTTAAGGGTGTTATCACTCAAATTCTGGTTGAAAATGGCAAACCAGTTGAATTTGGCCAGCCAATGTTCAAAGTTCGTCCGACTTAAACGGTTTTTCAACCGCACTTATCATGTTCGAAAAAGTATTGGTCGCCAATCGCGGGGAAATTGCCGTCCGCATCATTCGCGCGTGCAAGGAAATGAACATCCGCACGGTCGCGGTGTATTCCGAAGTGGACGCGAATTCGATGCACGTTCAGATGGCGGACGAGGCGATTTGTATCGGTAAGGCGGCTTCTTCGGAAAGCTATTTGCGGATTGATCGTATTATCAGCGCGGCGGAAATTGCTGACGTGGATGCGATTCATCCGGGCTATGGATTTTTATCGGAAAACGCGCACTTTGCGGAAGTTTGCGAAAGTTGCAACATTCGTTTTATTGGACCGAGTCCGCGTGCGATGAGTGCGCTGGAAGATAAAGCGGTCAGTCGCGCCCTCGCCAAAAAAGCGGGCGTGGAAGTTCCGCCCGGTTCCGAAGGCACGGTTGACAACGAGAAAGACGCGTTGGCTATTGCCAAAAAAATCGGTTATCCGGTGATGGTGAAAGCCGTCGCGGGCGGCGGCGGGCGCGGAATGCGTATCGCTCACAATGACATTTCGTTGGTCAAGGGTTACCACACAGCGCGTTCCGAGGCGGAAAAATGTTTCGGCAATTCCGCCGTTTACATTGAAAAATTCATCGAGAACCCGCATCACATTGAGATTCAAATTCTCGGTGACACGAAGGGGAAAATCATCCACCTCGGCGAGCGCGACTGTTCGGTGCAGCGTCGCAATCAGAAGTTGATTGAGGAATCGCCGTCACCGTTACTGGAATATAAATTTAAGAAGTTGCGGGATAAAATTGGTAAGGCGGCCATCCGCATTGCCGAGGCGGCGCGTTACACGAATGCCGGCACGGTGGAATTCATCGTGGATGACAACGGCAATTTCTATTTTCTCGAAGTCAACAAGCGCATTCAAGTTGAACATCCGGTCACGGAAGAAGTCACGGGCATTGACCTCGTGCGCGCGCAAATTGAAATCGCGATGGGCGAACCGCTCCGTTACTCGCAGAGCGACATCGTGATGAAAGGTCACGCCATTGAGTGCCGCATCAATGCGGAAGATCCTTTCAATGATTTTCGCCCCAGCCCTGGTCGCATCGAGATGTATTATCAGCCAGGCGGACGGGAAGTGCGCGTGGACACGCACGCCTACGCGGGCTACACGATTCCGCCGACTTACGACTCGATGATCGGCAAGCTCATTGTGCGCGGTAAAGATCGCCGCGACGCGATTGACCGCATGAACCGCGCGTTGAACGAGTTTATGATTACCGGCGTGAAAACGACGATTTCATTTCAGCAAGCCATCATGCAGGATCCGAATTTCCGACGCGGTGTGTATTCAACAAACTTTGTCGAACAACTGCTCGGCGGCGCGCGGCGCGAATTGATTGAGGAAAAAACCTGATTCAATTACGTCCCATTCGCCGGCTGGCCGATTTTTTGTTTTAGAATTAAATTTGACAGCACCCCTGCCCCGCTTATCTTGAGCCTCAAACATTATGGCTGACATTCCTCCGATTAATCCCGTCCCCACGTCCGGACCAACCGGCGCAGTGACACCGCCTAAAAATGAAACTGGCGCGGTGCTGCCGCCGAAAAAAGAAACTGGCAAAGTTCAACCTAAAAAGGAAACCGTCCGCATCAATCTGCCGCCCAAGCCGACCGCCGCGCCGACCATCAAACTACCGACGCTGCCGCCCGGTGGACCGACCGGCGCGCCCAGTCCCGTGTCTGCAAACGCGCCTGCGCCTGCCGCACCTACGCCCGCTTTAAGGACTGCCGCCGCGCCCGCCGCTGCTGCTGCTGCACCCACCAAAGGAGCCGCACCCGTTGCTGCCGCACAAAAAGGCGCACCGATTCAACGCGCCGCCGCACCCATCGTGCCGTCCATCAAGACGGTTGATAAGGTTTTGATTTTCTCTGCTTGCGTCGCCAGCCTGGCTGCTATTGGCGGTGTGACGTGGGTATTTCTCACTTTGAAAAACGTCGTTGAAAATTTCTCCAGCTAATAAATTATGGCCTCACCTCTAATCGTCACCCTCACACAGGATAATTTTGAAACCGAAGCGCTGAAATCCGCCACGCCCGTGCTTGTGGATTTCTGGGCCGAATGGTGTGGCCCGTGCAAGATGATTGCGCCCGTGCTCGACGAACTTGCCACGGAATTTCAAGGCAAAGTCAAAATCGGCAAGGTCAACATTGATGAACATCAAGGCCTCGCCGCGCAGTTTGGCGTGCGCGCAATTCCAACTTTGCTCGTCATCAAAAACGGCCAAGTCGCCGAACAAATGGTCGGGGCCAAAAGCAAACGCGACTTGAAGGCCAGCCTCGACAAAGCGATTGCTTAAATAATTTCGACGCAAAACGGCAAGGCGGATTTTCCCGCTTTGCCGTTTTTCTTTTTCCGCTAATTTAACCTTATGACTTTGTCTGAAATTCTTTCCAACGAAGAACTGCGCCAGCACGAATTTCCCGTTGCGAAAAATAAAATTTTCCTCGGCCACGCCGGCGTCTGTCCGCTTCCGCGCCGCGTCGCGCAGGCGATGATTGACTGCGCCAACGGCGCCACGCTTGGCGATCAAGAAGCCTTCGTCATGCACAAAATTGCCGAAACGCGCAAGGCTGGTGCAAAATTATTGAACTGCGAGCCGGACGAAGTTTCGCTCGTCGGCCCAACTTCGCTTGCGTTGAGCCTCGTTGCGGCTGGATTAAAATTTCGCAAAGGCGACAACATCCTGATTTATCACGACGATTATCCGTCCAATGTTTATCCGTGGCTCGCGCTCGCCGACCAAGGCGTGAAAGTCCGCCTCCTCAACACGCGTGGCCTCGGCATCATCCGCGCGATTGACGTGATGGGTCAGGTGGACGAAAACACGCGCCTCGTCGCACTCGCCTCGAATCATTTCATCAGCGGCTACCGGCTCGACCGTAATGCGGTCGGAAAATTCCTGCGTGAACGCGGAATTTTATTTTGCCTCGACGCGATTCAAACGCTCGGCGCATTTCCAACGACGGTGGAGAATGTGGATTTTCTCGCCGCCGATTCGCACAAATGGCTGCTCGGCCCGTGCGGCGCAGGTTTGCTTTACGTCAAAAAGGATTTGCAGGAAAAATTAAATCCGCCCATTTACGGCTGGCACAATGTTCGCAACCCAAATTTTGTCGCGCAGGCAAAAATTGAATTCCGTAGCGGCGCGGCGAAGTTTGAAGCGGGCACGCACAATTTAATCGGCCTTGTCGGTTTGCTGGCAGCGATGGAATTGGCGCTGGAACTCGGTGTGGAAAATATCGCCTCCGAATTATTACGCAAACGCGCGTGGCTTGTTCCCGCATTGCAGGCCAAGGGTTTTGTCGTGTTGAACGCCGAACCAAAAGCCGAAAACGCCAGCGGCATTACGACTTTTTTCACGCAGGGAAAAGACCTCGCGCCGCTGCACCAAAAATTAGCCGACGCCGGTGTCATCGCGTCATTACGCACCGACCGTAAGGGACAAAATTATATCCGCCTCTCGCCACACTTTTACACCACCGACGCCGAATTGCAGCGCGTCGTAGAACTGCTTTAATTTTCCCGGTGACTGAATTCGCGAATCATCGCGCGCCACCACGGCGCGAGCTTTTCTTCAGGCCGCAGCCACGCTTGTTGATGCAGCCAAACCATCACACGCTGGTCGGCCATCACGGTCATGCGCTCGGACGAGTTTAATTTTTCCGGGCCACCCGACAAAAGTTTTTCGCCAAGTTCCCGCGCCGCATCCGTGCCCGCGCCGATTTTGGTGAAGTGTTCCGCATACACTGGATTCAATTGCTTCTCGCGCAGCAGCGTGACGTGAATCGCATTCACATACGGGTCGAGCACGGCGGCGGCGAGTCCGGCGTGGACGTGGCAGCGTGGCGAATTATCTTCCGTCAGCTCGTGGATTTTCATCCGCGAACGCAGCGAAACAAGTTCCATCGGCGGCGCAGTTTCTTCCGGCGTTAAAAATAATCCGGCGCTTTTGGCGCGCGTGCCGAGGCTGCGGCGGCTCGTCAGCACGCTCAATGGAATTGAGAAAACCATGCCCGCCAGCACCGGCGTGAACCACCAGAAAAGTCCCGGATCCAGTTCCAAAGTGAAACAGCCCCACGCGAGGCCGATGAGCGTGTGACCCCAATGACGTTGCACGGCGTAAAGCCAGTCCGTGCCGTCGGCAGTGCGACTTTGCGTCGTCCAGCCGACGCTGATGCCGGCGATGTTGGTGATGACAAACCGCGTGTGCCAGAGCATGAGCAGCGGCGCGTGCAGCGTGGAAAAAATGGTTTCGCAGATGACGCCGCCGGTGGCGTTGAGCAATCCGCCGAACTGTTTGCGGCGCGGCCAGTCGTTCGCGAGATCAATGAGCGAGAGAAATTTCGGCAACATGATTACCGCCATGCAAATGATGAAAACCAGCGATGCGTGCGCCGTGCCGCTCCAATTTTTGAGATACGGATTGAACGACTGCACGGTGATGTCCGACAGACCGGTCAGTTTTTGAACGCAATAAATCCATTCAAACGTAATTAGAAACGCAAGCCAAAGCGGACTCGCGACGTAACCAAAAATTCCCAGAATCAAGTGCATCCGGCTCACGCCGCGCAAGCCTTTCGCAAACAGCACGAGGCCGTGTTGCAAATTTCCCTGACACCAGCGGCGTTCGCGCTGGGCGTTTTCGATCAATGCCTGCGGGGCTTCTTCGTAGCTGCCTTCCAAATCGTAGGCGAGCCAGACGGCCCAATTTTCGCGCAGCATCAGCGCGGCTTCGACAAAATCGTGCGAGAGAATTTGTCCGCCGAAAGGTTTGCGTCCGGGCAGCGACGGCAGGTCGCAAAACTGCATGAACGGTTCGGTGCGGATGATGGCGTTGTGGCCCCAATAATTTCCAAAATCGAGCGCCCAATAATTCAGGCCGGAAATAAATACCGGCGCGTAGAGGCGATTCGCAAATTGCTGGATGCGGCCAAATAAACTTTCTGCATTTACGAGTGCTGGCACGGTTTGAATCAAGCCAGTGGTCGGATGCGCCTCCATCAATTTCACCAAGTCCACCAAGGTTTCGCCGCGCATCACGCTGTCGGCGTCGCAGCAGATGAAGTAGCGATAGCGCATGCCCCAAGTGTTGAGGAAGTCGCGGACGTTGCCGCTCTTGCGCGCTTCGTTGAACAAACGGCGGCGATAATAAATTTTTCCGAGCGCGTCGAGATCGCGCACGAGTTCCGACCAACGCGCTTCTTCCTCAACCCAGCGGTCAGGATTGGTCGAGTCGCTTAAAATAAAAAAATCGAATTGAGCAAGCTGGCCGGTGCGTTCGAGCGATTCGTAAGTCGCGCGCAAACCTTCGAGCACGCGCACGGAATCTTCATTGTAAATCGGAAAAATAATGGCGGTGCTTGTGCCACTGATATTTTGTTCCTTGAAAGGTTTTAGCGCGGTGATACGGCGATTCGTGCCGAACGTGCGGATGAAAAATCCATACACGCCGTGCATGCAGCCGATGGCGGTGAGCAAAAATAAAATGATGAACAGAACGAGCAGCACGGTGCGCGAGGCGCTCCAGCCGGTGCGCCAAAGCAAATCGGCGAAGAGCATCGAGACGAAACCAGTAAGCAGCACCGCCGAGGAGAAAAATAAAAACAGCCGCCAGCCGCGCCGAAGTCGCGGCGGAGTTACAGCGGTAATGTTCGGTGCGTCAGCCATTTTAGTCGAACCATGATTTCACCTGCTCGAAGCCGCCGTGCGTGAGCCAGAAAACGGCGATGAGCAGCAGCGCAAAAAATCCCCACGCGAGCGCCATGCGGACGTAAGGCAGTTTTCCAAAATTTGAAAGCGTCGTGAACGGGCCGAGGTCGAGCGGGCGCGGCGTCATTTTTGACAATTGAAAATCCGGGCCGGCGCGGAAGAAACTTTCGCGCATGGACTCGACGAATTCCTGCGGCCACGGACCGGGGCGGAGAAATTGATCCTGCCATTTGCCCGGCATATCCGCGAGCAGGAGCGCGAGACGTCCGCGCGTGGAAAGCGTTTGTTCACTGCCGATCGGCGAGGTTTGCAACACTTCGCCAAACCAGTCGGTGACGATGCGATCCATTTCTTCGGCGGCGATTTCGGTGGCGCTGCGCCGCGGTTCGGCGGGTGCGCGGCGCTGGGCGCGTTCGAGCACGCGCAGGACGAGCTGGCCGAGCAGCGGCTTGTTGCGGATGCGCAGCGCGTGAAAATAATTTTCCACCTTCACATACGCCGCGTTCCATTCCTCCAGCGAGCGTCCGGCGATTTCGCCGGAAACATCCGGCAGAATTTTCAGGGCGGGCTCCATTGATAAACCCAGGTTTCGCCGACGTTGTTCGTGCCTTGCTGCAACGAGCAGCGCAGGTCAATCGCGTCCTTGCTGCCGGCGGGCGGAATCATTTTCAGAATCACACGCCACGTTCCGAGAAAATCATTGCGCGTGACAAAGCTGTCCACGATGCGCGCGCCGCCGCTGCAATTGGCAACGACTGTCGGCGGTTTATTTTCGGGAATGGCGTCGAGTTTTGGCCCGTCGAAATCAATGACGAATTGGCGTCCGCCGAACTGCGCGTCCGGCCCGATGCGCGTGGAGACAATACGATTTTCTGAACGCTTCGCATCCGCATCGCCGCCTTCCCAGTGTAGTGTGTAACCGAAACGATACGGTTGAAGCGGCGCGGGTTTATTTTTCGGATCCCAGAAAGCGACAATGTTATCAAGGCCTTCGTAGCTGGTGCTCAATTCGACGAGGTGCAAGTCGCCGTCGCCCCAACTGCCGTCCGGCTCGACCCACACACTCGGCACTTGGTGATACAAATTAAAGGTGTCCTGATACGCGGAGAAATTTCTTTCGCGTTGGAGCAGGCCAAAACCCTTGATGTTGGGCGCGTGAAAAACTTGGTGGCGTGTGGCGGGCGGGTTGTCGAGCGGTCGCCAGAAAGATTCGCCGTTGCCCATGTGGACAAGCAAGCCGTCGCTGTCGTGAACCTCGGTGCGGTAGTCGTCAAACTTTCTTTCAGTATCTTTGCCGAACCAGAACATACTCGTCAGCGGCGCGAGGCCAATCGTCTTGGACGGTTTACGATTTTTATCTACGGCGATGACGTTGTTCGTTTCGCGGAAAAACAAAACGGCGCGGATGCTCACGCTGGTGGTGTCGCCGGGCTTGATGAAAAATTCATACGCGCCCGCGCAACTTACGCTGTCGAGAATGGCGTAAAGGCGTAATTCGTTATCGCCGCTGCTGGGTTTGCCGAGCCACCAATCGGTGAAGATGGGAAATTCTTCGCCGCGATCGCCTTCGCCGGAATCGAGCGCAAGGCCGCGGGCAGATTGTCCGTAACGCAGATTTTTTCCGAGCAAGCGGAAATAGCTCGCGCCGAGAAACGCGCCGAGTTCGTCGAGTTGATTGGTTTGATTCAGCGGATACAGCAAGCGAAAACCGGCGTAACCGGTCTTGGTGGGAATTTGATTCGCGATGTCGAGTTTGCCGTAATCAAAAAAGTCCTGCACGAAGCGAATGGGCTGCGTGTGCGTGAGTGTGAATTCGTTGACGTGCACCGGCTCCTGATACAAATAGCCGGGATGAAAAAATTCGACGCGAAAGGGAAGTTGATCCGCCGACCAAAGTGCGCGATCTCGGCGAAAACGGATTTCGCGGTATTTGTCGTAGTCGAGATTGTCCTGCCGCAAAACTTTCGGGAGGTCGGCGCGCGGCGAGTGGAAGGGTGACTTGGCGCGTTCGAGGGCGCGTTGCGCGACGTAATCCAGATTCACCTCGGCGGATTCCGCGCCGAGAATTTCCCGCGTGGTCAATAAACTTCCGATTAAAATCAGCAGGCCAAATGGTCGCGACATCACCACTATGAAAACCGAAAAAGTCGTGATTTGCAAGTTCAGCGGCATAACCTTCGGGACAATTTCGACAAGTTCATGCCGCCGGCAAGAACGTTTTGCTTTTGAGTGAGCGCGGGTGTCTTGTTTTGGGAATTAATTGGCAAAGTTTTAGACAAAAAAAGCCGCTGTCGAAACAGCGGCTTTTAAGAATTACTGGCAACCAATTATTGCAGACGATGCGCTGGGGTGAGCGTGCTCAAGGTGCAAGTCGGGTTGGTGCCGACTTTGGTGCAGGCATAAGTGCCACCGGCTGGGCAGGGCGGCAAACTGCCCGCTGAATTCATTTTGATGTAGGGCGTCAGATCTGTGGTCAAGGTGATGTCGTCGCCGGTTTTCTTGCCTTTTTCAATCGCGAACTGGCTGGCAGCATCGTCAATCTTGCGCAGGTTATTTATGCAGGCGTTGGCTTGTGAGGTGGCGCGGGCTTTCACGAAGTTGGGAATCGCAATTGCCGCCAACAGGCCGATGATGGCCACGACAATCATAATTTCCACCAGCGTAAAACCTGCTTTGCGGAGGTCTTTGGTCGGTTTCATTTTGTTTACTTTCAGTTCACGCGGCGGAACGGTGCATCAGGCGGGTTATGATAATGACAGTGGCGTTCCGGTATTGCCTGATGCAACCGCGCTCCACCATCAGTAGCAAGGTGAAATCCAAATGCAAGATACGACTGTATGACGCGGCCTAATTTTCCTGTAGGGCTAAACCCTACGCACCGGCGAGCGAAAATTCTTTTAACGCGGCGACTGGCTTTCGTGCCAGCGGACGGCATGAAAAATCAGCTCGTTGATGTTGGCCAGATTGAGCTTTTCTTTGATGCGGGCGCAATAGGCTTGAACCGTCTTGAAACTTACATTCATCTGCTCGGAAATCTGGCGCGTGTTGAGGCCACGTCCAAGCAGTTGAAAAACTTCCAGTTCGCGGTCGCTCAAAGACTCGACGACGGCGGGCTGGTCGCCCGCACCTTGCACCAGTTTTTGCGCGAGCTGGGCGTTGACGGCATTGCTGAAAAAAAGTCCGCCCGCCAGCACCGCACGCAACGCGTCCAGCACTTTGCCCGTGGCCTCGCGCTTCATGATATAGCCAGATGCACCGGCACGCATTGCGCGTTCGGCATAAAGCGACTCGTCGTGCATGGACAAAACAATCGTGTTCACTTTTGGGTGCTGCGCCTTGATATCCTTAATGAGCTCGAGTCCGGAACTGCCCTCGAGTGAAATGTCCACCACCGCCATGCGCGGCGATAATTTGCCAATCAAATCAAGCGCTTCACGCGCATTGGCCGCCTGTCCGCAAACTTCGAAGTCGGTTTCTTCGTTAATTAAATTAGCCAGCCATTCGCGCACGAGCGG
Source organism: uncultured Verrucomicrobia subdivision 3 bacterium (assembly GCA_903833055.1). Lineage (GTDB taxonomy): Bacteria > Verrucomicrobiota > Verrucomicrobiia > Limisphaerales > UBA11358 > UBA11358. The sequence continues at coordinate 35,156 of CAILDU010000148.1, forward strand.
ATGATCATCCACGAGTAAAATTTTATTTTTCATCGGCAATATTTTCCAAGTCAGGTTGGCTGGAATCCAATACACACACCGCGCGCGTGCCGCCCGCCGGCAAATTTTGAATATCAAAGGTCGCGCCAATCATGCCCGCACGATAATCCATGATTCGCAAACCCATGCCCTTTTTTGCGCGCGCATCCGCCGACAAACCCGCGCCGTCATCGGTGACGGCCAGCATAATTTTTTTGCCCGAACCGGCGAGCGAGATAACAATGTTGCGGGCGCGACCGTGGCGAATCGCATTGCTCACCGCCTCTTGCGCGATGCGATACAAATGCGTATCGGCCTCGGAGGAATTCAAAATCACGTCGCCAGAATTTTCAAAACGGCACGCGACATTAAACGCCTTGGAAATGTTTGTAGCTAGATTTTGCAATGCGTCCGCGAGTCCGTTCGCTTGCAATTCGATGGGATGCAAGCTGCGGGCAAGTTTGCGTGTAAGTTCAATCGCGTCCTCGACCATAACCACTAGACGGCCAGCAGCCTCAGCTTCGACCACGGATTTGTCTGTCAATTTTTTCGCCAGAACTTTTCCCGCCAGCGCCGTTGCGGTCAGATGTTGCCCCAGACTGTCGTGCAAATCATGACCGATGCGGCGCTGCTCGCGTTCGCCAGCTTCGAGCAATTCTTTTTCAAGCCGGTTGCGCTGGCGGATTTCGTCCTGCAACTTTTCCGTCCGCTGTTGAACCAAAATTTGCAATTCATCCCGCGAAGAAACCAAAATAATTATGAGCAGAAATACTGAAAGACGAATGGCCATATTCCACAATGGCGTCAGCAAATCCGTGTAATGTTCCCCCGCCGCCATATTGACCAGCAACCAGACCACCGCCGACAACACGGCCATTGCAAACGCCAGTCCCTGCCCGGCTCCTCGCAGCACAAACAAGATCGGCAGCAGGTAAAAAATAAAAAATGTCAGCTGGTAGCCGGTGATGTAATCCGCCGCCGCCACCACCGCCAGCAACATCAGTCCGCCAACCACACCGGCGGTTTTTGATGATGCGCGAACGGTTTTTTCCATGGCAAAAATGTGACGGGTTTAATCGCTGCGGACAAGCGAAAGAAAAATCAATCCAGCGTCTGGCGATAGCGTTTGATGCCGATGATCAGCACGACGGTGAGGAACAACGCAATCGGCCACAAGTCCGGCAAGGTTTCTGCCAATCCATTTCCTTTCAGCAAAATCCCGCGCACGACGCGCAGAAAATGTGTGAGCGGCAGGCATTCGCCGATGTTCTGCGCCCAGCCGGGCATTCCGCGAAACGGAAACATATAACCGGACAACAACAACGACGGCAGAAAAAAGAAGAACGCCATCTGCACCGCTTGCAACTGATTTTTCGCGACCGTCGAAAACGTAATGCCCACCGCGAGATTCGCCACGATGAACAGCAGCACGAGCAAAAATAATAACGGCACACTGCCGAGCATTGGCACGTTGAATAAAAATTTTGCCGCCAGCAAAACCAGAATCACCTGCACATAGCCGACCATGATGTAGGGAATGATTTTACCCACGATGACTTCGCCCGGATGCACGGGCGTGGACAAAAGATTTTCCATCGTCCCGCGCTCGCGTTCGCGCGTGATGGCGAGGCCGGTAATCATAATCATCGTCATCGTCAACATCACGCCCATGAGTCCGGGCACGATATTGTATTGGCTGATGCTTTCAGGATTGTAATGTTGATGCGCGACAATGTTGAACGGTGGCGCGGTCGCGCGCAGTTTCGCCAGCGGCCCGAGCAGATCTCGGTTCAGGACGGTCGCGACCAATCCGCTCACCGCCGCCTGCGCGAAACCGACGGCGGACGGATCGGTCGCATCAGCTTCGAGGAGTAAATCTGGTTTTTCACCGCGCACCAATTTGCGCGAAAAATCCACCGGAATGGTCACAGCAAATTGAACTTTGTTTTCCGCGAGCAATTTATTTATTTCCGCCGGACTGCGGGCTTCGCGCACGAGATCGAAATAACTGCTGTTGCGTAAACCCCATATAAATGAACGCGAAAACACACTATTATCCGCCGCATAAACCGCCGTCGGCAGATGTTTCGGATTCGAGTTGATGGCGTAACCGAACAAAATCAACTGGATCATCGGCACGCCGATCATCATGCCGAACGTCAGCCGGTCGCGCCGCATCTGAATAAATTCCTTCAGCACGATGGCAAACAGGCGTTGGAAATTGAAGCTCACGAGAAATTGTCCTTCGCCGCTTCCATCAGGCTAATAAAAACATCTTCTAGTCCCGATTCAATTTTCTCCCAGCGTTGCGCACCAGAAACAAATGGCGACACGCTCGCATTTAATTTTTCCGCATTGCGCCCGCTGACGTGCAGCGTCGTTCCAAACGCGACCACTTGTTCCACGCCCGGCAGCCCGCGAATTTTTTCCGCGAGCGCCGCCAAATTTTCGCCGGAAATTTCCCACGTCGTCAGCCCGCCGGCTTTCACAACTTCGGCCACCGTGCCGCTTGCGAGCAGATTCCCATAGGCGATGTAAGCGAGTCGATTGCACCGCGACGCCTCGTCCATGTAATGCGTCGTGATTAGAAACGTCAATCCCGACGCGGCTAATTTGTGAATCTCGTCCCAAAAATCGCGCCGCGCTTTCGGGTCAACGCCCGCCGTCGGCTCGTCGAGCAAGAGCAATTGAGGCTCGTGAATCAGACACGCCGCGAGCGCGAGCCGCTGTTTCCAGCCGCCGGAAAGTGTTCCCGCAAGCTGCTTGCGCCGCTCGACCATGCCGAGCCGCTCCAGGCTTTTTTCCACGGCCATTTTCCGCTGCGGCATCATGTAAAGCCGCGCAATGAAATCCAGATTCTCCTCGATGCTCAAATCTTCGTAGAACGAAAATTTCTGGGTCATGTAGCCGACGCGCTTTTTGATTTCAGCGGACTCGCTGCGAAAATCGAGGCCAAGACATTTTCCCTCGCCGCCATCGGGCGTGAGCAGTCCGCAAAGCATCCGCAAAAAAGTTGTCTTGCCGCTACCGTTCGGTCCGAGAAAACCGTAAATCTCGCCGGGACGAACTTGCATCGCGATGTCGTTGACGACCGTGCGCGTCCCGAATTTTTTCGTGACGCCGCGAACATCGATGGCGAAAGTTTCCATGTGTCAGACGCCGCGCTGTTCCGGCGGCCAGATGATTTTGTGCTGCTGGATTTGGAATCGCACCGGCAGCGCGTCGGCAATGATTTTTTCCGCCAAATCTTTGCGCGAAATCGGTGTGAGTCCGGCGGGAACTTTTTTAAGAACTTTGTTTTGCTGTGCGGGCACGAGCGGATGCACCCACGAAAACAGCAATGGACATAAGCCTTCCAGCTTGTGCGCGACGATTTGCCGCTTCGCCCATTCGTAATCTTCCAGCGTGCCGATGACGAACTTAATTTCGTCGGTCGGACTTAAATGCGTAATGTTAGCAAAGAGATTTCTTTCAACTTCGCCGCTGCTCGGACATTTCAAATCCATGATGCGCCGGACGCGCGAATCAATTTTGGAAATGTCATGCGCGCCGCTGGTTTCAATCAAAACCGTGAAGCCGTCGTCGCAAAGTTGTTGCATCAACGGCCAGGAATTTTTTTGCAGCAGCGGCTCGCCACCCGTTAGTTCCACTAACGGGAGTATTGAGTTTTTAATTTTTAATTTTGAGTTGGAAAATGGTTTCGCCAGTTCGTGAACTTTTTCCAAAACTTCCGCGAGCGTTTTCTTTTTGCCTTCCGTAAAAGCGTATGCGGTGTCGCAATACGAGCAGCGCAAATCGCAGGCGGTGAGCCGGATGAAAACGCACGGCAGGCCGGCAAAGGTGCTTTCACCTTGCAGGCTCAAATAGATTTCGTTGACGACGAGTGTTCCGATCACGCGCAGAGTTTAGACCGGCGCGCGGAAAATTGAAATGCGCTTTGCGCGATGCGGTTGGATTTTTGCGCCGCGATGGATTATTTTTCTGCGAACCATTCAGAAGTTTTGATGAACCGATTGATTTGCCATGCCGCCGTTCTTGCCGTCGTGCTCACCGGCATTTGCTCCACACACGCGCAGTCGCTCGACCAAATCGGCGTCACGCTGCTGCGGTCGCAGACGACAAACGTGAACGGCTCGGACATTCGCGTCGCGCAGCCAGAAGCAAATCTTGACGGCGATCCCAGTCATCCCAGCGCATTTGAAGTCAATCCCGCCAACGTCAGCCAATCGTCTAGCCGTTTTACTTATGCCTCGTCCGCTGGTTTAGCGAACGCGTATCCCAATCTGGTGGGCACAAATTCATGGCACGCTGACATTGTGGCTGGATTTTTTTATGGATTGTCCGGCGGCGTGGCAACCAACGTGGCGCATGTGGATAATTTCGACGCGGATTATTTCATCAATTATTACGTCGTCAGCAATCTCGCCGTGCTGGGTGATTCGGTGGTGAACCAGAGTTTTGCCTGGAGCCTGTCCACCAACATTCCCACGCCAGCTAATTATATTTCCGTCAGCGACCAACGGGACATTGATTCAGCCTATGACGACTATGCCAATACCTACGGCACAATGTTCGTCTCGTCGGTGAACAATGGCGGTTTCGTCACTCCGCCCGGCACGGCCTACAACAGCATCGGCGTGGCCTGCGCTGGCGCCGCTGATTCCCACTCCAGCGTCGGGCCGACCCTAGACAATGGCCGCTGCAAACCAGACCTCACCGTGCCTGCCTTTTCGACCAGCTCCGCCACACCCTGCGTTTCCGGCGCAGCGGCGGTGCTGATGCAAGCGGCCTTGCGCGGCGACGGTGGGAGCGACACGAACTCCGCCTTCGATATGCGGACAATAAAAGCGTTGCTGCTGAACGGTGCGGTGAAACCAGCGGACTGGACGAATTCAAATTCCTCGCCGCTCGATGCGCGCTACGGCGCGGGCGTGCTGAATGTTTTCAATTCCTACAAACAACTTGCCGGTGGAAAAAATAATTCCAGCGCGACAAATTTTATTTCCATTGGCGCAACGCATTTGCCAGTTGTGGCGACAAATTTTATTTCCGCCACGAGCGGCTGGAATTTTCAAACCATTTCCAGCACGGCGACGAACGGTGCGGTGAATCATTATTTCTTCAATTTCACCAATGGTTTTATCACGGCCACGCTCGTTTGGAATCGCCAACTTGCCGAGACCAACATCAATAATCTCGACCTGTTTTTATTCAATGCCGCCAACAGCAATCTCGTCGCGTGCAGCACCAGCCGTGTGGATAATGTGGAGCACATTTTTTTGCCGAAGCTCGCGGCGGGCAGCTACGATTTGCAAGTTTTGAAAAACGGCGGCACAAATGTGGTGAGTAACAACGAGACTTACGCACTTGCGTTTGCCTTTGCACCGACAAAATTAAATCTCACGCGCGCGGGCACGAATGCCGTTTTGTCGTGGCCGGTTTATCCGGCGGGATTTTGCGTGGAAGCGACGACGAATCTGGCGACGCCGATGTGGAGCACCAATAATTTTTCCGCCACGCTCACGGGCAGCACGAACATTTTGATAGTGACGATGACGAATGCGGCGCAATTTTTCCGCCTGCGCCAGCCGAATTTTTAAGCTGGCCAAGCGCAAAATATTTTCCAATGCGGTAGCTGTCGGCAATCGCCTCCGTGATAAAGTTTTTTCCAATCTCCACCGCGTGCGGCAAATCGTGTCCGAGCGCGAGCGCGGCGCAAATCGCGGCGGAATAAGTGCAGCCGGTTCCGTGCGTGGAAACGCCTTTGACAAATGGCGCAGACAACAGCAATTCATTTTCGCCATCGAAGAAAACATCAATCGCCATGCGGGAATTCTTCAAGTGTCCACCTTTAACCAAAACTGCGCAGCCGTAGCGCGCATGAATTTCGCGGGCGACTAAGCGCAAGTCTTCCGGCGACGAAATTTTTTGTTCTGCGAGAATTTCCGCCTCGTCCAAATTGGGCGTTACGAGCGCGGCGAGCGGCAGCAGTTTTTCTATTAAAACTTTCAGTGCGGCAGGCTGCAATAATTTTGCGCCGCTGGTGGAAATCAAAACGGGATCAACAATGAGTTTTGAGTTTTTAATTTTTAATTTTGAGTTGCTGAAAAACTTGGCGACGACGGAAATGTTTTGCGCGGAAAACAGCATTCCGGTTTTTACCGCGACTGGATTCAGTTCTTCAAACACGGCTTCGATTTGTTGGCGCAGCATTTTTGGCGAACATGGTTCGACGGCCAGAACGCGTTTGGGATTTTGCGCGGTGAGGCACGCAATCGCGCTCGTGCCGTGGACGCCGAGCGCGGCGAAAGTTTTCAAGTCAGCTTGAATTCCCGCGCCGCCGCCGCTGTCGGAGCCGGCGATGGTGAGCGCGACGGGCAAAGTTGTTCTCGTAATCATAATTTGAAACCGTTGGAAAAATTTAACGCAAAGGCGCGGAGAGGCAAAGGCGCAAAGCGGAGATGATTTTATTTTCTTTGCGACTTCGCGCCTCTGCGTCTTGGCGTTAAAAATTTGAACTTTGCGAATTGCGCTTCATATTATTTGGCATGGACAAAGACAAAGTTGCCGAGATTTTGACGGAGATTGGAACGCTGCTGGAATTGAAGGGTGAAAATCCGTTCAAGACGCGCGCTTATGTGAACGGCGCGCGAACGATTGAGGGTTTGAATGAACCGCTGGCGACGATTGTTGCGGAAAAACGGCTGGGCGAAATCAAGGGCATCGGCGCGGCGTTGGAACAAAAAATCACGGAGCTGGTCGAGACGGGAAAGTTGAAATACTACGATGAACTCAAGGCTTCCATCGCACCGGGCTTGATTGAGATGCTGGAAATTTCCGGGCTGGGGCCGAAGAAAATTCAGGCGATGCACAAGCAGCTTGGCGTTGATTCCATTGAGAGACTGGAGGCGGCTTGCAAAGCCGGAAAAGTGGCGGAGCTAGATGGTTTCGGCGAAAAAACGCAGGCAAATATTTTGGAGGGCATCGCGCGCAAGCGCACTTACGCGAGCAAACATTTGTTGAGCGACGCGTGGCTGGCGGCGGAGCCGTTGCTGGAAGATTTGCGATCGCACCCCGATGTGATTCGATGCAGCACGGCGGGCAGTTTGCGGCGGTTCAAGGAAGTCATTGGCGACATTGATTTGCTCGCGTCGTCGAAAAATGCGGCGAGCGTGATTGAATTTTTTGTGTCGCAACCGGGCATCGTGAAAATTCTGGCGCGCGGCGAAACGAAGGCGAGCGTGATTTTGGAAGGCGGCATTCAATGCGATTTGCGCGTGGTGAGCGATGCGGAATTTCCGTTTGCGCTGGCGTATTTTACGGGCAGCAAGGAGCACAACATCGTAATGCGGCAGCGGGCGATTGCGCGCGGGTTGCGGCTCAACGAATATGGTTTGTTCAAGTCAAAAGAAGAGACGCGTGATGCGAAACTGCTCGTGTCGTGCAAAACGGAAGAAGACATTTTCGCCAAGCTGGACTTGGCGTTTGTGACGCCGGAGTTGCGCGAAGATCACGGAGAATTTTCGGCGGCGGAGAAAAATAATTTACCGAAACTGGTGGAGTGGTCGGACTTGAAAGGTGCGCTGCACAATCACTCGAACTGGAGTGACGGGCACAACACGCTGGAAGAAATCGCGGAGTTCATGGAAAATTTGGGGCTCGCGTATTGGGCGATTACGGATCACTCGAAGGCGTCATTTCAGGCAAATGGTTTGGACGTGAAACGGGTGCGCGAACAGATTTTGGAAATCAAAAAGTTGAACGAGAAAATCGCAGCGCGCGGGAGTGAGTTCAGATTGTTGACGGGAAGTGAAGTGGACATTTTGAAAGATGGTTTGGATTTTGAGGATGACGTGCTGGCGGAATTGGAAGTGGTCGTCGCGAGTCTGCACGTTCCAAGCGGCAGCGAGGCGGAGAATACGAAGCGGCTGATTCGCGCGGCGGAAAATCCGTTCGTCCACATGCTCGGTCATTTGACCGGACGGTTGCTTTTGGAGCGCGAGTCGTATCCGGTGAATGTGCCCGCGGTGATTGATGCGTGCGCGGCGACGGGGACGTGGATTGAGCTGAACTGCAATCCGTATCGGCTAGATTTGGACTGGCGGCATTGGCCTTACGCGACGAGCAAGGGCGTGAAATGTGTCTTGAATCCAGACGCGCATCGCAACGCGCACGCGGGATTTTTACGATTGGGCGCGGGCGTGGCGCGCAAGGGTTGGCTGAAAAAAACGGATGTGGTGAATACGTTGACGCTGGCGAAACTGCGGGAGGCATTGAAACAAAAGCGTTACAAACAGATGGCGTAATGATGTCAATTTCACGAATTTATGCACAATAAATGGTGTGTAATTACTGGAAAAATGTTTTGACGGACAACTTGTCAGACTGTTAAATTTCCTTCGCTCTCGGCCATCAGATTTTTTTGAATGGGAAGAAGTGTCAGTGGTCAAAGAGCAGTCGTCGTATCATGAAAAGATATTTTGTCTTTGTCGGACTGGCTGCGGGTGCTGCCGGAATGCAATCGGCATTCGCCCAAGCGATGGATGCAGGCGCTTCGCCGAAAATTTGGAATATCTCGTCGAACTTGCGCGGCTTCTACGACGACAACTACGCGGTAGCTCATGATAAACAAGGTAGTTTTGGCTTTGAGCTAAGTCCGTCCATTGGTGCTAATACTTCATTTCAGCAGACTGACATCGGCGTGCGCTACACGTTCGGAATGTATTATTACCTGCAACGGGCGCAGAACGGAATTGACCCGCTGGATTA
>CAILDU010000149.1 GCA_903833055.1 uncultured Verrucomicrobia subdivision 3 bacterium
CCGCAGACGGACATTTCCTTCACCGCCGACAAGCCGGATTTGCTCAAGGCACAAAAAGTGATTGACGGCTTGAAAAAGGAAATTGGCTTCCGCGAAGTCATCACCACTGAAAAGATTGGAAAACTGTCCATCGTCGGCGTCGGCATGAAATCGCACACCGGCGTCGCGGGCAAACTGTTTGAAACGCTCGCGAACGAAGGCGTGAACATTGACATGATTTCCACGAGCGAAATAAAAATTTCCGTCGTCATTGATCTGGCGAAAGGTGAAGCGGCGGTGAAGGCCGTCCACGCGGCGTTCATCGGCTAATTTTTCCAACCAGTCACTTTTTCCAAGGCGATTTGTTCCGTATCGCCGAGGCATTGTGTGGTTAACGGCTTGAATTCTTCAATGTTCGTTGCGTGCCGGTGCAGCAGCCAGCCAAGCTGATTGCACCAAGTGATTCGGTAAGGTGTTTCGTTCCAACCGCTCGTGGGCAACGGCGGAGGTGGTAGCGCCGCTGGCATGTTAGCGTCCTCGCAATCATTGATTCCGCCCGCCACCCACACCGCGCCACCCGCCCGCAGCGTTGCAGAAATTTTTTCCAACACCGGCTGTGCAGCGTTAGTATCGGCCATTTGCTGCAGGATCAAATCATACCGGTGCACACGGTGATCAGCTATCGGAGGCATGGTTGTCCAGCCGCACAGGCCCTTGAAATAATGCGCGAAGGTGATGCCAATCTGCCACGGCATGACCACGGCAAAATCATTTTTTTTCGCCAACGTTGAAATTTTTCCCGCCGCGAGATCTACGTTGGTAAATCGCAAATTCAAAATCTGTCCTGAGAACAGCGTGGAAATCAAAACCAATGCTGCCAGCACGCCAATAAAAGGTGCGCGAAATTTTCCAGTAAAACGAGGCAGTGTGGCATCGAGGCAAATTGCCGCGAGCGCGACCGGCGGCAGAAAATACCACGGCTGCACGGGGAAATTTGCCAGCCGCAGAAAAAACCAGAACGCCGGCAACCCTGTCATCAGCGTCGCGCCTGCAAACAAAAAGCGATCGCCACCAGCTTTGGTGAATAAGCTGGCGACAGCTCGCAGCAAAACATATCCGACCAACACCACCCACACTCGGAATAGCACCGGCAGCGGATAGGCCAACAGTGTGTCGAGGTTGTTGAGTGCAATGACATAGTCGAAATCCATTTGCAGCGGTGAGGTGTTTTTTGCCGCACCAGCGAGGTTGTGAAAATATGGCAGCAGCGAAATTGCAGCTGTCAAACCGGCGAGAAAAATGGCGATGGTCAGCTTGAATTTTCTTTGCCGCAATGCTACCACAAACGCCCCCAAGCAAATCGCGGCGACCAGCACAGAGTTTTGAAAAAGTGTCTGAACACTCAGCGTTGCAGCCAGCGTGAAAAGCAGCCAGTTTTTTCTATCGGGGATTTCGACAAACCGCCACGCCGCGGCCGCGCACAGCGCGATGAGTGCGCTGCCAAGCCCATAAGCACGCAAGGATGCGGCATAGTAAAGCACCCACGCGTTCAAGGCAACGAGCACGAGCGACCACAGCGGCGGCGCACGGCGCGTCCACCGCGCGGCAATCCAAAAAGCACCGGTCAAGCTGAGTCCGACCAAAACCCCAAGACATCGGATGGCGAAATCAGATTGCGCTAGGCCAATTTCGCTCCAGCCTCGGACCAGCAACGGAAACAAAACCGGAAAGGAGTCGTTTGAAATATTTTTTAATTCGCCCTGACCGAGATTGAGCGAGTTCACTTCGTCGCGCCAAAGTCCGCCGACGTGCGTTAAAAAATACAAATGCAACGCCAGCACGGCGACGGTTGCGGTGATGGCGAGCCACCAATTTGCGTCGCGGCGGCCAGCGTGGCTGGTAGGAATGTCTACGGATGTCACACGGTCATTCAACAATTTTGCCGGTGACAAGACAAAACAAATGCGCTAGGTTTGGCGCGTGAAACAGAATTTAAACCTGCTGCTTACGAACGCGCTGCTGACCAGCGCGACAGTCGGGTTTTGATGCGTTCACGAGAATTTATCAACCCACTGCCGAGCGGCGGTGGGTTTTTTGTTTTAACCTGACCGCTGTAAGGCAATAATAAGAAAGCCAGACCATGCAAAAAGATCCGTCACAAAAATATCGCGCGTTTCCGCCTGTCCATTTGCCGGAACGCCAGTGGCCGAACCGCGTCCTCACGCACGCGCCGCGCTGGTGCAGCGTGGATTTGCGTGACGGCAATCAGGCGCTCGCGGTGCCGATGAACATTTCGCAGAAGCTCGAATTGTTTCAGACGCTCGTCAAAATCGGTTTCAAGGAAATTGAAGTCGGTTTTCCATCCGCGTCGAATACGGAATTTGCTTTCAACCGTTTGCTCATCGAAAAAGGTCACGCACCGGACGATGTCTGGTTGCAAGTGCTCGTGCAGGCGCGCGAGGATTTGATTGAGCGCACGATTGAATCTTTGGTGGGCGCGAAAAAAGTCATTATCCACATGTATAATTCGACTTCGCCCGCACAGCGGCGCGTCGTGTTTGGCAAGTCGAAGGACGAAATCAAAGCCATCGCGGTGAACGGCGCGCGAATGATTAAAGATCGTTTGCATCGCCTCACTGCCGGCGGCACGGAAGTGATGCTCCAGTATTCGCCGGAAAGTTTCAGCATGACGGAAGTGGAATACGCGAAGGAGATTTCCGAAGCGGTCATGGAAGTGTGGCAACCGACGCCGGAACACAAAATGATTTTGAATTTGCCGGACACGGTCGAAGTCGCGATGCCCAATGTTTATGCGGATCAAATCGAGTGGATGTGCCGCAACCTCAAGAACCGCGATTTGCTCGTCGTCAGTTTGCACACGCACAACGACCGTTGCACCGGCGTCGCCGCGACGGAACTTGGCTTGCTCGCGGGCGCGGATCGCGTCGAAGGAACTTTGTTTGGCAACGGCGAACGCACGGGAAATTTGGACATCGTGACGGTGGCATTGAATCTCTATATGCACGGCATAAATCCAAATTTGGATTTCAGCGACATCGGGAAAATTCGCGAAGTGTATGAGCGTTGCACCGGTTTGACTGTGCCGCCGCGCCAGCCTTACGCGGGCGAATTGGTTTTCACCGCGTTCAGCGGTTCACATCAGGACGCGATCAAGAAAGGATTGACGGAATGGGGCAATAAGATTGCAACACCACCTCAATCAGAAACCTCATCGTTTGGAAATCAAGTGACTCAGCCCGAAAAAGATCAAGCAATCGGCCTTGGCAACCAAACCACCAATTATTGGGACGTGCCGTATCTCACGATTGACCCAGCGGACATTGGCCGCGAATATCGCGAAGTCATCCGCGTGAATTCGCAGTCTGGCAAAGGCGGCGTGGCGTATTTGTTGGAAAGTGAATTTGGCATTGAGTTGCCCAAAGATATGCAGCGCGAGTTTGGCCCGATTGCCAACGACGCGGTGGACAAACTTGGTCGCGAAGTTTCTGGCGCGGAGTTGAAAGCGATGTTTTGGAAGGAATATGTTGAACGCAATGCGCCGTGGCGGATTGAAAATTTCACCACTTATAGTAAGAATGGAAAAGTTAATTGTCAGGGAAGCATTTATTTCAAAGAAGTTCAGGCTGGAATAAATGGCAATGGAAACGGGCCTTTGGCCGCGCTTGTGAATGGAATTTGTCAGATTCCATACGCCCCGCAATTTGAAATTTCAAATTACAGCGAGCACGCGTTGAGTTCCGGCGAAACGGCGGCGGCGATTTCCTACATTCAAATCAAAACTGCCGATGGTAAATCGCGTTGGGGCGCGGGCGTGGATACGAACATCGAACTCGCCTCGGTCAAGGCGGTATTGAGTGCCTTGAACCGGTTGTAATTTTGAACGCCATCAAATCCCGCTCGTCAAATGCGGACGAACTGTTAAATTCCAAATTCCAATGAAACTGCGCCCGATTTTCTTTGCCGTCGCGACGATTTTATTTTTCGCCGCCGGAATTTTTCCCGCTGCCGCCCAACCGAGCAGTGCCATTGCATCCGCGCCAATTTATGCGCCGGATTATACGCACGCGGGCGAACCGCTGCCGGACGGCGTGATTGCGTGGGACGGACTGCTCAAGTCCACCAGCGCCACGAACGGTCAGGATTTTGCGCGGTTTATTTTTAATTTTACCAACGTCGCCAGCAAGGCAAGCATCGGCTGGGCGACCAACGTTGTCAGCGTTACCAACTACACGACGATTACCAATGCCGGTTTCTGGGCGTGGCTTTGGGGCAATAATATCAAGCAAATTGCGCATGTCGCGACGAGCACCAACGCGGTCATTGCCACCAACTTTACCCCGACCGCCGTTACCATTTTGACCGTGCATCCGGGTTGCAGTTGCACCGCCGCGGAATTGCCGCCGCTGCCGTGGACGATTCCCGCTGGCTCGAACGGCCAGATTAAAGTCAGCGTCAATCTCGCCGGAAAATTCGGCACGCTATTTAAGCAGGTCAACGTAGCAACGGAACAGGGCAATAAAAATTTGATGCTGCGGATTGATATTTTGCCGCCACCACCGGAGCCCGAAATGACCGAGGCGCAACGCAACGCCGGCATTGCTGCGGCAAAAGTTGACCGGCAGGCCATCTTTAAAAACGATTGCGCCAGTTGCCATCTCAAAAAGGTCGAGGGCAAATACGGCCAGCAATTATTCGACGCCCTCTGTGCCATTTGCCACGAAGCGCCGCAACGCGCCACGATGGTTCCTGATTTACACAATCTGAAAGTGCCGACGAACGAGGAATTCTGGCGCGCGTGGATTACGTCCGGCAAGGCGGGTTCACTCATGCCCGCGTTTGCGACCTCGCAAGGCGGTCCGCTAAACGATTTGCAAATCGCCTCGCTCGCCGCATATCTCAACGCGATTCTGCCGTCGCACGTTCCGGCAACGACGACGAAGTGAAGTCCACTTGCGGAAATTTTTCCGCCCGCTATCCTGTCAACCATGACAGCGAAACCGGTTGACGCGACAAATCACCAGAAACTTTCCACGCTCGGCGAACGCGTTCTCGGCGGCGGACACATCACGCGCGACGAAGCTTCATGGCTTTTTAATTTAGAATCCTCCGCCGACATTTTGGATTTGCTCTCGTGGGCCAATCGCATTCGCGAACAGTTCAAGGGCAACAAGATTCACCTTTGCTCCATCGTCAACGCCAAGGCCGGCGCGTGTTCCGAGAATTGCAGTTTCTGCTCACAATCATCGCATTACCAGACCGGCTCGCCGAAATACGGATTTATCGAACCCGAACCCGTGAACGAAGCCGCGGATGAAGCAAACAAGAATCAAGTCACCGCTGTCGGCCTCGTCGCCGCCTGGAAAGGTCTGAACGAAGGCCCGATGCTCGATGAAGTCTGCGACCGCATCCGCGAATTGAAAGCCGGTGGCAAGACGCGCCCCGACGCCTCGCTCGGCATCATCAAGAAACAGGAAGTCGCCAACCGCCTGAAGGAAGCCGGCCTCGAATGTTACGGCCACAACCTCGAAAGCTCGCGCCGCTTTTTCCCGCAGACCTGCTCCACACATACGTTCGACGACCGGCTCGAAACCATCGGCTATCTTAAAAAGGCCGGCATCAAGATTTGTTCCGGCGGCATCATCGGCATGGGCGAGACGCGCGAAGACCGCTGCGACCTTGCGTTTGAATTGAAAGCCATCGGCGCGAATGTCGTGCCCGTCAACATCCTCAATCCGATTCCCGGCACGCCGTTCGCCAAGCTTGAACCCCTGCCCGTGATGGAAATCTTGAAGACCATCGCGTGCTTCCGTTTCATTTTGCCGCGCCAGGAAATCATGATCGCCGGCGGACGCACCGTGAACCTGCGCGACGCGCAAAGCATGATCTTCATGGCCGGCGCAAGCGCGCTGATGGTCGGCAATTATCTCACCACGCTGAACCAGCCCGTCGAAAAAGATCTCCAGATGCTCAAAGACCTCGGCCTCGACCCGAACTGGGACAGCCACGATTTCAGCGATCAGGAAGAAGGCTGCGGCTGTGGGAAAGAAAGCTGCGAAGCGGAAGCCGTAACCGCCTAATCTCACGCAAAGGCGCAAAGCCGCCAAGTTGAGAAATTTCTTTGCGACTTCGCGCCTTTGCGTGAAATTCTTTCCGTAAAATAAAAACGGCGGTTGTCATTGGTGACAACCGCCGTTTGAATTTCACGGACGAATCACATATTTGCAATGATGTTGTCACCGAATTGCGAGCATTTGATTTCCGTCGCGCCGTCCATCAGGCGCGCGAAATCGTAGGTGACGCGCTTGCTGCCAATCGCGCCGTTGAGACCTTTGAGAATCAAATCCGCCGCTTCCGTCCAGCCCATGTAGCGCAGCATCATTTCGCCGGACAACACGACGGAGCCGGGATTGACCTGATCTTTGTTCGCATATTTCGGAGCCGTGCCGTGCGTCGCTTCAAAAATCGCGTGGCCGGTGATGTAATTGATATTGCCGCCGGGCGCGATGCCGATGCCGCCAACTTGCGCGGCAAGCGCGTCGCTCAAATAATCGCCGTTCAAATTCAGCGTGGCGATGACGTCGAAATCCGTCGGGCGCGTGAGCACCTGTTGCAACGCGATGTCGGCAATCGAATCCTTGATGACAAGTCCCGCGCCGGGTTTGCCTTCGGGAATTTTGCACCACGGGCCACCGTCAATTTCCACCGCGCCGAATTCCGTCTTGGCGAGTTCGTAACTCCAATCGCGAAAGCCGCCCTCGGTGAACTTCATGATGTTGCCCTTGTGGACAATCGTGACGGACTTTTTCTTCTCGGCGATAGCGTAAAGCATCGCAGCGCGGAAGAGCCGTTGCGTGCCGGTTTTGGAAACGGGCTTGATGCCGATGCCGACAACTTCCGGCGTTTCACCAAAACGGATTTTTTTGAAATCTTTCGGGAAATTCGCTTTGAGAAATTCAATCGTCTTGAGCGCGGCTTCTTTGCCCGCTTCGAAGTCAATGCCCGCGTAAATGTCTTCCGTGTTCTCGCGGAAAATCGTCATGTTCACTTTTTCAGGATGCTTCACGGGCGACGGCACACCGGTGAACCATTGCACGGGGCGCAGGCAGACGTAGAGGTCGAGCATCTGGCGCAGCGCGACGTTGAGCGAGCGGATGCCGCCGCCGACGGGCGTGGTCAACGGGCCTTTGATGCCGACGAGGTATTCGTTGAACGCAGCAACGGTATCGTCCGGCAGCCAGTTATTGAACTTCTTGAACGCCTCTTCGCCCGCGAAAACTTCCATCCACGAGATTTTGCGTTTGCCGTTGTAAGCTTTTTGCACCGCCGCATCGAAGACGCGCACGGACGACGCCCAGATGTCAGGGCCAGTGCCGTCGCCGCGAATGAACGGCACGACGGGATTTTCGGGAACGGTGAGTTTGCCATTGGCGATGGTGATTTTTCCGCCAGTGGGAACGGTGCAAGTAGTGTAGGCCATAGATTTAATTTTAGTTAATTCCTTCAACCAATGAAAATGCTGAATGCGCGAAAAATCAAGGATAGAAACTTACCTCCCAAAAATTCCCGGCAAATCGCGTCCGCCATAAATGACGTGGACGACATCAATACCATCGGCAGTCGGCGCGTAGAAAATTAAATAATTACCAACGGGAAAAGAGCGCAGGCCGTCGGCTAGTTCCCGGCGCGAACGGCCAATGAGCGGATGTTCGGCCAGCAATTCACAGGTTGCTTCCAACGAGTCAAGAAAACGGTGGGCGGCAACGGGATTGAGGTCGAAAATGTGAGAGTGATTTCCTCGATGTCGGAGTTGGCATCCGACGAGTAGCGATAAGAACTCATTGCCCGCCGCGTTCGCGCTGCTGCAACTTTTCCCGCAGGTTTCGGATGACGGTTTTGCCGTCCACCACTTCGCCGCGCCGGATTTGCTCCATGCCAACCGCAATTTTTTCGCGCAGTTCAGTCATATTCGAGCGGATGAATTCCTCTTGCGCGCGCAACATTCCGAGGCTTTGGGCGACGACATCAGCGGCAGAACGGTAGTGACCATCCTTCAATTGTTCGGTGATGAACTGCTCCTGCTCGGCTGTGAGAGTGACCGTCATGGTTGCAATAAACGCCAATCTGACGGCGGCGTCAAGCGCCACCAACCAGCTTCGTCGTGGAAGCGGTATCGCCGAAATGCGTTTTCACCTTGGCGACAGCGTTCGCGACGGACAAACCATATTTGTTACGCAGTTCGTCCTGCGTCGTGGCGTGTTCGATGAATTGATCCGGCCAGCCGATGCGGATGACCGGCGTAGTCACGGCCTTCTCGCTCAACAGTTCCAGCACGGCCGAGCCGTAGCCGCCCATGATGACGTGGTCTTCCAGCGTCACAATCAAATCCGCCGCGCGACCGATTTGTTCATGCACCGCCGCGTCAATCGGCTTAGTGAAACGCGGATTGATGACCGCGACATCAAAACCTTCAGCTGCGAGTTGCTCGGACGCTTTGCGCGCGATGGCGTTCATCGGTCCCAGACCGAACAGCGCAACTTTGCGTTTGCCGTTGTTAGCAAAATTTTGTTGCACGACAGCTTTGCCGACTTCAATCAGCGCCGGTTCGTCTTTCACCGGCACACCTTCCGCCGCGCCGCGCGGATAACGGATGAACGTCGGATGATTCACAGTCGTGGCGGTGAACATCATGTCCGCGAGTTCGTCCTCGTTGGCGGGCGCCATCGCAATGACGTTCGGAAAACAACGCAGATACGCGATGTCAAAAATGCCGTGATGCGTCGGACCGTCGTTCGCGGAAAGCCCCGCGCGATCCATGCAAAAAATCACCGGCAAATCCTGCAAGCAAACGTCATGATGAATGCAGTCGTAGGCGCGCTGCAAAAATGAAGAGTAAATCGCCACGATTGGACGTTGCCCCATCGTCGCCATGCCCGCGGCAAAAATCACGCCGTGTTCTTCCGCGATGCCCACATCGTAGTAACGTTCCGGCATCGCTTTTTCCAAATGCTTCATGCCTGTGCCGCTCGGCATTGCGGCGGTAAGGCCGACGACGGCTTCATTTTTCCGCGCGAGTTTCACGACAGTTTGACCCATCACGTCCTGATACATTGGCGGCGTGCCAGCTTTGGCGGGAGCGGTTTCACCGGTCGTGGCGTTGTAAGGTCCGAGGCCGTGAAATTTTTCCGGCTGTTTCAGCGCGGCTTCAAAACCTTTGCCCTTCTGCGTCAAAACGTGAATAACGATGGGGTGATCGCACGTCTTGGCAAATTCCAGCGTGCTGATGAGCAACGGCAAATCGTGTCCGTCAATCGGGCCGAGATAGCGCATGCCCATTTCTTCAAAGAGAACCGGCGAGCCATGTCCGCCGCGACCGTCGGATTCCACGAGGCTCGTGGTCGGCTTCAAACCGACGCCCATCAACGCGCCTTTGAAACCGCCCTCGGCGCGATGTGCGAGCTGCAACGCGATGTCGCCCTTCGGCAATTTGCGGACGAAATTTTCAAAATCTTTCGCGAGCTGATTGTAGCGCGGATTTGTAATCAACTTGTTCAAGTAACCAGAAATCGCGCCAACATTTTTCGCGATGCTCCATTCGTTGTCGTTGAGAATGCCGATGAACTTCTTCGTCGTGTGCGCGACATTGTTCATCGCTTCAAAAGAAATTCCGTTCGTCAGCGCCGCGTCGCCAAAAATACAGACGACTTGTTCATCCGTGCCGCGTTTGTCGCGCGCCGCCGCCATGCCGAGCGCGGCGGACAACGCCGTGCCTGCGTGACCCGCGCCGAAAGAATCGTGTTCGCTTTCCGTGCGCAGCGCAAAACCGTTCAAGCCGTCCGTCTGACGAATCGTGCGAAAACGATTTTTGCGACCGGTCAAAATTTTATGGACATAAACCTGATGGCTCACGTCCCACACAAATTTATCTTTCGGCGTGGTGAAAACCTTGTGCAGCGCGATGGATAATTCCACGACGCCCAGATTCGGACCGAGATGGCCGCCGCCCTTGGCGAGCCCTTCGATCAGCTCCGTGCGAATTTCGCCCGCGAGTTCCTGCAATTGCGGAACCGTCAATTTTTTGACGTGCTCCGGTCCATCCACCATGTCCAAGTATCGGCTCATAAATTATTCTTCCGCAGTTTCAAACGGCTTTAACTTCATTTCACCCGCCGCGTTTTTTTCCAGTTGCTGGATTTTTACTTCCGCTTCCGCCAGTTTTTCCTGACAAATTTTCACCAACCGCGCGCCTTCTTCGTAGCGAGCGAGCAAAGTTTCCAGCGGCAAATCATCCGACTCCATGGCCTCCACGATGCCATCAAGATTTTTGAGAGCCTCTTCAAACGGCAAGCTGCCCTTGGCCGTGTCACCGGCCTTGGCGGGTTTTGACATGGGAAAACAATAGGAAAAAACCGCGCCCGCGTCCAGCGCGGAGACAAACGAATCACTCTTCCTTGCGACTGAAAACTTCGCCTTTGGCAAGCCGCGTTTTCAATTTTTGTCCCGCTTTAACTTTCGTCGCGTCGCGCAAAACTTTTCCGCTCGCCGCGTCCGTCGTGATGGAATAGCCGCGCGCCAGAACCTGCTCCGGCCCCAATGAATTCAGGCGTTTTTCGAGTTGTTTCAAATGTTCGCGCCGTATTTTCAAAGCCGACGACGGCTTCGCGCGCAAAAATCTGCCCGCCAGATTTTGCAAAATTAAATTGCGGGAACGCGACGCAGTTTTCAAACCGCGCAGCAAACCGGATTGCAAATCATCCAACCTTTGAAGTGAGTCGTCCAGTTTCCGGCGCGGATGCAGGCGCGTCAACCTGCCCACAAGCGAATCAAAATTTTCACCTTCGATTCGCATCCGACGGCGCACGCGCAACTGCATCAAACTCATCGCATCGCCGACCAACTCGCGGCTGGCAAAAACATTTTCCGTGATGATTTCCGCCGCCGCGCTCGGCGTCGCCGCGCGCGCATCCGCCACAAAATCCGCAATCGTAAAATCAATTTCGTGGCCGACCGCCGAGACAATTGGAATTGCCGATTCAAAAATCGCGCGCGCGACAATTTCCTCGTTGAACGCCCACAAATCTTCCAGCGAACCGCCACCGCGCGTGACCAAAATCAAGTCGAGTGGCGAGTTAAAAGCATTGAGCGTTCGGATGGCCTCGGCAATTTCTTCCGCCGCGCCCTGCCCTTGCACACGCGCGGGCGCGAGAATAATTTCCAGCGCCGGATTTCTGCGTTGAACCACATGCAGCACGTCGCGGATTGCCGCGCCCGTCGGCGACGTAATCAAACCGATGCGCGCTGGAAATTTTGGCAACGGGCGTTTGCGTTCCGCCGCGAACAAACCTTCCGCCGCGAGTTTCTGCTTTAGTTTTTCAAAGGCGACTTGCAACGCGCCAACGCCTTGCAATTCCACGTCGCGCACAATGAGTTGATATTGTCCGCGCGCTTCGTAAACCGTGACTTCGCCTTGCAATAAAACCTTTTGTCCATCGGCCAATAATTCGCGTTGCGAAACTTTTTCGCGGCTGAATAAAACGCAGCTTAACTGCGCGTTCGCATCCTTGAGTGTGAAATAAATGTGGCCGGAACTTTGCGCGCGCAGATTCGTAATTTCGCCGCTGACCCAGACCGTGCCGATTTGTTTTTCCAGCAGCGCGCGGACGTTGCTCGTCAGTTCCGAGACCGATAAAACTTTCCGCATTTCTGCGGGCGAAAACAGTTCGCCAAAGTTCCATTGCGATTTTGCCAGCTTACTCATTTTATATTTGAGCCACAGATTGACACAGATG
Organism: uncultured Verrucomicrobia subdivision 3 bacterium; assembly: GCA_903833055.1. GTDB lineage: Bacteria > Verrucomicrobiota > Verrucomicrobiia > Limisphaerales > UBA11358 > UBA11358. The sequence goes on from CAILDU010000149.1 coordinate 11,787, forward strand.
AAACACAGATAAAAACTTTTCTGTGCCATGATTCAAAAATCTATGTTTCATCTGTGGCTAAAAATTGATGGCCGTGTTCACTGCCGCGACCAGTGCGTTCACGCGCGTGGCCAGCGGAAAATCCGACGGGGCTTCGAGCGTGTAACCTTGCCGCGATTTTTGCGTGATGAGATAAAACGCCTCCGGCCAGTCAGGCCGTTCCTGCGGCAAAATGTTTGGCCGCACGATGCCGCCGTTCGCGGCGCGGCCTTCGATGTTTTCGGACAAATCCACGGGGCAAACTTTTTTTACGGCTTCAATGATTTTTTCCGCGCGCGAAACTTTTGCATCGAGATTTTGTTCATAAAGATAAAAGCCGTGCGACTCCCAGTCTTCGTGCAGACAAAGATACAGATCAAACGGCGGCTGCCGTTCCAGCCACGCGATGTGCGCGCGGGTTTCGGCAGCTTTCGGATTTCGGTAATCACGATTTAAGTCAATGTTATCAACGTTCCCGCGCTGGTTCAAAATGAAGCCAGCCGGGTTCAAACACGGCAGCAAAAAGATTTCCGCATTGTCCGGCCAGCAGTTTTCTTGAATCAATTTCAGCGCGGCCAGCGGCGCAGCCGGTTCATCGCCGTGGATGCCAGCGCTAATATAAATGCGGATTGTGGATTGCAGATTGCGGATTGAAAGTGGCGCGCGGTGCAATGCCAACCATTTGAATCCTCCAGTCTCGTAAAAAATTTCGGAAGTCCAGCCGTGCGCGGGCGCGGCGATTTCGACGTCGCGCAACACGGCGCGGACATCAATCGTCTCGCCGTGATAGCCGCCGTGATTTTTGCCGAGCTTTTGCACGCGGAGAATATCATGCAACTTGTCGCGCCGAAATGCAATGAAGGCGGAAGGCGCGAAAACGCAAAGAACTTTTATCCATCAATTCGTCCGCGCAAACCGCCGTCATTGCTTTGCACCGCCGCCTTGCTACTGCTGCACCTGTTTCACCAGGCCGTTGTATTTGGACACGACGTCGTTACGGTCTTTCACCTCGTCGTTAAACTTTTTCACGAAGTCGTCGCGCTGCGAAACCAGATTGGTGATGGCCTCGTTCTGTTTGCCGATGTCGGCGTAAGCATCTTTTAATTTTGCGGACAACGTGTCCACGACCTCTTTGTATTGGGCGAGTTCGTTCGTGAGACTGGCGTTGTTGAATTGCAGTTGCGCCAACTCGACCCGTTGCGACACGACGAGCGCATCGTTCGTCGCGGCAGCGGCCTTGATTTCGGTGATGCGTGCGTCCATCTGCACAATCTGATGATTCAACGTGGCGATGGCATTGGTGGCGTCCTGGATGGCAACATTCTTGTCATAGAGAATGCAGTTCATGGTGGTGATTTCGTTGCGCTGGAGCGTCTGCTCATACCATTGAAAGGCGCAGAGTCCACAGAGTGCGAGCGCGAGCGTAATGAGCAGGTTTTGTTGGAAATTTTTCATGTGAATTCAAGGTTGGTCGAGGGCGGCTTGGACGGCGATGGCGACGTGCGAAATACCGGCGCGTTTTACCAAATCCAAAACATAAACGACGGAGCCGTGCGTGGCGTCCTGCGCGCCGGTGATGTAAACGGGCAAATTGGTGTTCGCATTGAAGCGGTTCGTCAACATCGTGTTCAGGTCGGCGAATGAAATCTGTTTTTTGTCCGCGGAAACTTGGCCGTCACGGTTCACGAGTAGATTCACAAGGTCCGGCTTGGTGCTCGAAGTCGCCAAAGTCGCCGTCGGCAAATTCGCTTTCACCGTGCGGACGATTTGCATTTGCAGGCTGATCATCATGAACGAGGCGAGCAGAAAAAACATGATGTCAATCAGCGGAATAATTTCCAGCCGCGACTTTTTTTCAGGAATCGGCGTGCGGATTTTCATGGCGCGGCCTCCACTTGATTGTTCTCGGTCATGAACGAAACTTTCTGGATGCCCGCCGCGCGCACGGCTTGATAAACATTCACCATGTCACCGTGCAGCGTGTCGCGGTCGCCACTGATATAAACGGGCAAGTTCGTGTCCGACTTGAAACGGCTCGTCAAAACGGTGCTCAAGTCCGGCAGCGCGATTTCTTTTTTTTCCAGCCAGACCGCGCCCGATTTGTCCACGGCGATGTTGACCATGTCTGGTTTGTAATCCTGCGCGGCCTGTGTGGCGGACGGCAGATTTACTTTGATGTTCGCGGTGCGGCTCATCTGCAAACTGATCATCATAAACGATGCGAGCAGAAAAAACATGATGTCAATCAGCGGAATAATCACAATCCGCGTGCGGCGTCTCGGAATGGGCGATGAGATTTTCATCCGCAGATCAATGACTGGTGGACTGGCTCGGCGATGACGGCTTGTTCAAGTGAACCGTGTCGCCGGCTTTTCCGCCGCCGACCATCACTTCAACATTCGTGGCCGCAGTTTCTAAATCAAACTGCAACTGCGTCACCTTGGCAGAGAAATAATTGAATGGTATCAATGCAAAAATCGCGATGCCGAGTCCGCAGGCCGTGGCGATGAGAGCTTCGCCAATGCCGCCGGTGACGGCGGTGACGGACAGTTCCGCGCTGCCGATGTTGAGGAATGCGCGCATCAAACCCGTCACCGTGCCGAGCAAACCGAGCAGCGGCGCGAGCGTCACGAGCGTGTCCATGACGGTCAGAAATCTTCCGGCGCGTTTGAGTTCGATGCCCGCCGCCAGTTGCAGTGCGCCCAGCAACGACGCGTGTCGGTGGCCGATGTGGCCAAGGCCGTGGCGGATCATGCGAACGACGGGATCGTCCGAGCCTTCGGAAATTTTCTGTGCGGCGGCGACATCGCCATTTTCGAGCGCGGCGAGAAGCTGCTCCATTTTTTGCGGGTTGCGCTTCTGGCTTTCACGCCACCACCAGAACGAGCGTTCGCCGATGACGGCGACGGCGACGACGGCGCTGGCAAGAATCGGCCACATGACCGGACCGCCCTTGATGAAGAATTGGAAGACAATGTTTGCGAGCATAGTTTTAGTGTTTGGTGGTTGGTTAAATTAAAATTGCAGTTTGTAGGTGATGCTGGTTTTGAAAAACCGGCTGTCCGTGTTCGTCGGGAGATGCCAGTGGCGTTTCAGAAAATCCACCGTCGCGCGGTCGAGCACGGGGAAGCCGGAAGATTCCTTCACGTCCACGGAAACAATGTTGCCAGCCGCGTCGCCACCGAGCAAAACGACGACCGTGCCCTGCTCGCCGGATTCTTTGGCGATGATTGGATACGGCGGCTGCGGACGTTCACCGCCGGTGCCGGTGTCGTTGAGCGAACCGATTTGCGTGGCCGTTTGCATCGGCTCCAGCGGCGGCGCGGAAGCGAGATTTGCGGGCGCAATTAGAGCACCAATCGTCGGCACGGAAAAACTGACACTCGGCGATTGCGGAATGGCGACGACCACTTGCGGCGCGTCATTTTTGGTTTCGTCAGTTTCTTTTTTTTCTGCTTCTTGTGGCGGCAACGTGACTGGCGCGAGAATTACGGGAACAATTTCAGCCAATGGCGGCGCTGGTTTTATGGCAATCAACCCGCGCCGCGCCCCCAGAATTCCGATGAGCAGGAAGAGGATGCAAACCGAATTCACCCACGCGAGTTTGAGGTTTGCGTCGCGGTTGGCCGACGGCAGGCAGAGGCGCGCGAGTTCATTTTTCAACTCGTAAGGCGGCGCTGTTTGGTTTGACTCCATTTTACAGTTGTAATTGCGTCAGTCCTTTTTCTGGCGGAGCAGCCGCGCCAGTTTTTCATCGGCGGTTTCGGTTGGCGCGGTGGTTGCGGCAACTTGGGTTGGCGATAAATCTTTTTCCGCAGTTGAATTTGAATTCTCCACCGGCTTCGCGGGCGAGTCGGATTTTTCAGAGCCGGTTGCGTGGATGTTTTTGCCGACCAGAAAACTGATGTGGACAAACACCAATAGAATCACGGAGAGAATGAAAATGACCTCCGGCGAAAAAAGATAATTGGGGTCGTAATAATAGCCGTATTCGTGGTCGTGCAGCCATTGCCAGGCATATTTCACGAGCGGTGTGCCGCCGACAAACAGACCAGCCACGCCGGTTGAAATGGCGAGGCTGTAAAGCACGATGCGGATTATTTTTAACATATTTTTTCCTTATTGCGGGAGCGCCGTGTTCACGACGCTCCCGCCGGTTTCAAAAGGCGTAGCTCAACGAGCCGTAAAAGCCGAGCCGTTCGCCGTATTGCGCGGCGTTGACGCCGACGCCGGAGCCGTCGCGCAACGCATAGCTGTTGTCGGTCACGTTCACGACATCCAGCCGCGCTTTCAGGATTTGTTTCTTCGTGAACTTGTAAGTTTGTTCCGCGCCAATGTTGACGGTGTAATAACTCGGCACGCTGCCGCCGTTCGGAATGTTGTTGCCGATGGCGCTGGTGGAATCCGTCCGCAGACCGCTGCCGTAAATCGAATCCACATAGACGCGCGTGCTGGAATTTGCGCCTTCCTTCCAGACGTAGGCGGCACCGAACGAGCCGGTCACGCGCTGGTCGTGGTCGAGATTAATCCAGTGGTTCTTGACGTAGGCTGCATCGGTCGGGTCAAACAGGAACTGCGAGGAATTCCAATTCTGACCTTGTGCCTTGGACCAGGCGACGTTCGCATAGCTGGAAAATCCGCCGTGCGTGTAGTTGATGGGGAATTCCACGCCGTAGATTTTTCCCTGCTCGTAGTTGAACGCGGAGAGAATCAGTGTTTGGCCGAACAAGCCGTCGTCGAGCTGGTTGTGGGCGTATTTGTAATAGGCGTCCACACCGGCCGACAAATCCGGCGTGAGCTGCTGCGTCGCGCCGAGGTCAAAATAATCCGCACGCTCGGCCTTGACCGGGCTGTCCTGCGTGGTGGCAGATTGGTTCGACGTGCCGTTGTATTTCGCCACCGTGGTGCCGTTCACATTTTCTGCCGGCGGCGGCGTGAAGTAACGCGAGTAGCCCGCGTGCAACGTCGTCGAGTCCGTCGGTTTGTAAATCATGTTCACGCGCGGGCTTAACTGACATTCATTGTCGAAGGAAGAATTGAACACGTCGAACCGGGTGCCGTAATTGACGGTGAACTTGGAAAACATTTTCCATTCGTCCTGCAAATAAACGCCGGCATACAACGCATTTATCCGGCTGTTATCCGTGATAGGAAAATATGCGCCAGTCGGGTTGCCGTTGGCGTCCACGGGGAAAACCGTCGTCGTCGAATCCTGCAAAACGGTCTCATTCACCAGCGAACCGCCGCCGCGAATCGTGTGTTTGTCACCAAGCTCGTAGCTGCCGTCGGCTTGCGCGCCTTCGGAATAAAGCGTGCGCCCCACATCGCTCGCCACGCCGTTGAAATACAAATCACCAATCTGGTCCGGCCGGAAATGCACGCCGCTGGCGCGCCCAAATACGGAAAACTGGCCGTTGAAATCGTCGGCGGATTTCTGATAAGTGCTGACGAGATAATAATTTTGCTCCTTTTGATTTTCATTCAACTGCGCGGAATTGAAAGTCGCCGGCAGCCCGCTGGTCGGACTGGCATTCCACGTCGTGCTGCCGTCGGGCGTGGTTCCGGCGGGCAATCCCGGCGTATTCGGCACCTCGAAATTCGCGTAGGACGCGCTGCCCATGAAACTCACGCGGCTCGTGTCGTCAATCAGGTAAGACAGATACGAAAACATCTTGAACTGATCCGTCACGTCATGAATTGCGCTGTGGCTCGAAGTCGGATTTTCGATACCGAGAGTGTTATGCTCAAAACTGGCGTCCGTGAAATAATTCCATTTTCCCGACGAGCCGCCGTATTCAAAACTTGGCCGCACCGTGTCGTGGCTGCCGCCGTAGATTTCCCCGTCGCCGCCGTCCACAAACGCGCCGCTCTTGGTCTGGATGTCCACGATGCCCGCCGTGCGGAATCCGTATTGCGCCGGCAGCGAGCCGGTGATGAGCTGCATGGACTGGATGAAGCGCGGGTCCAGCTCCAGCCCGAAGCCCGTGATGCCTTCCGGCAGGATCACGTCGTTGATGCGGTATTGCAGGTTGGCGTGTTCGCCGCGCACATGGAGGTCGCCGTTCGCCGCCGAATCCTGCGCCACGCCCGGCGAGCGCAGGACGATCTGGTTGATCGGCGCGTCGTCGCCCTGCGACTGGTTTTGGATTTGCTCCGCCGTGTGCGTGTAAGCCGTCGCGCCGAGATTGGGCAAAATCTGGCTGCGCGCCTTGTCCAACTGGCCGACGACCGTAATCTTGCCGAGGTCGGTCACATTGGTTGAACTGCCAGCATTGGCGACCACATTCGTCTGCGCCGACACCGTCCCGCCGCACGACAACGCCACCAAGGAAATGACCGACCAATACATTCTGCGATTCCGATTTTTCTGTTCTTCAAAAAATTTCATAAATCAAATGGGTTAAAATTTAATTACCGCCCGCGAACTTTTTATGCGTTCGCGGATTGCACGACGCCACGTGGGCGCAATGCAAAGTTTTAGTTCAGGGAAAAATTTCAGACGAAGCCATCCGTCCAAAACCAACGAATCAGGAAACTGCAGGAAGAACGGGCGGCGCGCGACCGGCGGGAAGATTTTCAATGGCCGGAGCAAAAATGGAAAATTTAATCTGCGGAACTGACTCAACTAGAATTACCGCTTTAACTGCAAAAACATCAACATTGGCGGCATCAACGTGGCCGTGCGCGAACATCGTGACCGCGCAATCGTGATCGGCCCTGCCCGCGTCTTGGTGAATCAGTTCGTGCAGTTCGGGACACGCCGCCATCGCGTCCAATAGCAAAACAAGCGCGACCAGCAACGTGGCGAGAACCGCCTTGCCGGACGATTTGAAATGACGTTTTCCGAGTTGCAAATCATTTGCAATATAACCAAACACTTTTCGAGCGCAAGAATTTTAATCTTAAAACGATAATTTTAATTGCAGGTCAAACGCCCACGAGCGCCGCGCCAAAAACCCCGGCGGAATCGCCGAGTTGATGCCGCACGATGGGCGTTTCGAGTTCGTCGGTGAAAACATATTTGCGCACCTGCGCGACGCCTTCGGTGTAAACGGACTTGAAATTGGAAACGCCGCCGCCGAGCACCACGATGTCGGGATCGAGAAGGTCAATCAGGTTGGCAATCGAACGGCCAAAGCGGTCGAAGAACCAGTTCATGAATTCCACCGCTTGCGGTTCGCCCGCAAAATACGCCGCCTCGACTTCCTTGAGCGGTTTTTTCACGCCATATTTTTCCGCGTAACGTTTTTCCAACCCGCCGCCGCTGATGAAAGTTTCGATGCAGCCTTTCTGGCCGCAGTAACAAAGTGGGCCGTGCGGATCGATGCTCATGTGGCCCCACTCGCCCGCAATCGCTTGTGCGCCGGTGAACACTTCGCCTTTGTAAACAATACCACCGCCGCAGCCCGTGCCCATGATGACGCCGAAAACGAGTTTTTTTCCTTTGCCCGCACCAAGCAATGCCTCGGCCATCGCAAAACAATTGGCGTCGTTTTGAATTTCAATTTTGCGGCCAAGCATTTTTTCCAGATCGGCTTTTACCGGCTGGCCGTTCATGCAAACGGTGTTAGAGCCTTTCAGCAATCCGGTGCGCGGCGACATCGCGCCGGGTGTGCCGATGCCGAAAGTGGTCGGCTGTCCAGGAACGACGGCAACGAGATCGTCATGAACTGATTTGAGCCGTTTGAGAATATGTTGGTAGCCGTGCTCGCGTTCCGTGGGAATGCGTTTGCGGGTGATTTCCTTGCCGTCGGCGTCGAGAACCACGCCTTCGATTTTTGTGCCGCCCAAATCTATGCCGATGCGATACATGATAAAACTCCTCGGAAAAATAATGCCGCGCGCCTTGTTGAAAAACAAGCGCGCGATTTGATGCGGCAATTATTTGCCGCAACAATTTTTATATTTCTTGCCGCTGCCGCAGGTGCACGGATCGTTGCGCCCGACTTTTGGGCCGGTGCGAACGGGCTTGGCTTTTTCCGCCGCGTTCGCCGCTTCGCTGACGACGTCGCTGGCTTTTTTGCCATCAACCGCCGGAGCGCCGCCGCCAAATGCGCTCGTGTTCTGGTGCAAAGTTTGTTGCGGCGCGTTGCGGATGAAATTTTCAAACGCCATCAGGCTCGACGCGCTGCGGAAAACGTTATGACAGATTTCCGTTTTCACGTTGACCATGAGTTCGTCAAAAATCTTGAACGCCTCGGCTTTGTATTCGAGCAGCGGATCGCGCTGGCCGTGCGCGCGCAGGCCGATGCTGTGGCGCAACGAATCCATCTCGTAAAGATGTTCCTGCCACAATTTATCAATCGCCTGCAAAATTGTGTAGCGCTCGACGGTCGCAAGTTTGTCCGCCTCCTCAAAACTGACTTTGAGTTCGTAAGCTTTGCGGATGCTGTCGCTGATGAAATTGCAGACGGCAAATTGCGCGGGCGTTAATCCATCGTAAAGCGAATCAGCGACGGGCTCTTCTTTGCCGTCGGCGGCGGCTTTAACAATTTCCGCTTCCGGCAAACCGAGCGGGAAATTCAAATTCACCCAGTCGGCGAGCGAACGCACGCGCCATTCGGACACGTCGGCATCGGAAGTAAATTCCTCAATTTTGAGAATCACCACTTCCTCGATGATGTCCATCAAACGGTCGCGCACGTCGTCGCTGTTGATGATTTCGTTGCGGAAGCCGTAGATGACTTCGCGCTGTTTGTTCATCACGTCGTCATATTCGAGCGTGCGTTTGCGCTGCTGAAAATTATGTCCCTCGACGCGTTTCTGCGCCTGCTGGATGGAAATGTTCAGCCAACCGTGTTTGAGCTCTTCGCCTTCTTCGAGACCCATCTTCTCCATCATCTTCACGATTTTGTCGGAGCCGAAAAGGCGCATCAAATCGTCTTCCAGCGAAATGAAAAAGTGCGATGAACCAGGATCGCCCTGACGCGAGCAACGTCCGCGCAACTGGCGGTCAATGCGCCGCGACTCGTGACGTTCCGTGCCGAGCACGTGCAAGCCGCCGACTTGGGAAACGCCTTCGCCCAATTTAATGTCCGTGCCGCGCCCCGCCATGTTGGTCGCAATCGTAATCGCGCCGCGCTGACCCGCGCGCGCGACGATTTCCGCTTCTTGCTGATGATATTTCGCGTTGAGGACGGAGTGAATCAATCCTTCTTTTTTCAGCGCGCGCGAAAGCATTTCGCTCGTCTCGACGGAAACTGTGCCGACCAAAACCGGTCGTCCTTGCAAATGCAGTTCCTTGATTTCGCGCACGACGGCGTTGAACTTTTCGCGACGCGTTTTGTAAACCGAATCGTGTCCGTCCTTGCGGATGTTCGGCATATTCGTCGGAATCGTCATCACGCCGAGTTTGTAAATGTCGTAAAATTCCGACGCCTCGGTTTCCGCCGTGCCGGTCATGCCCGCGAGTTTGGTGTAAAGTCGGAAATAATTTTGAATCGTGATCGTCGCGAGCGTTTGCGTTTCGCGTTCGATGGCGACGCCTTCTTTCGCTTCGACGGCCTGATGCAAACCATCGCTCCAACGGCGACCGGGCATCAAACGTCCCGTGTGCTGGTCAACAATCATCACCTTGTTGTCTTGCACGACATATTCCACGTCGAGTTGATAAAGTGAATAGGCTTTGAGCAATTGCGAAATCGCGTGAATCTTCTGCGCCTTCAACTCAAAGTCGGATTGCAATTTCGCCTTTGCTTCCAAGCGTTTGCGCGCGTCGGGTTCCGCGCCCGCGTCCACGTCATGCAACATCGTCGTCAAATCCGGCAGCACAAATGCGTCGGGATCTTGCGGGCTGATATGATTGCGGCCTTTTTCGGTCAAGTCCGCTTCGTGACTTTTTTCGTCCATCGCAAAAAGCAGTTCTTCCTTCTCGCGATACAAATCCACTTTTTTCTGATCTTGATGCAACGTCAGTTCCGCGCGGTTCATCATGCCGGCGTTTTCGGGCAGCTCCAAAAGTTTCATCAACGCTTCGGAACGCGGCTGGCCGGTTTTGACGCGAAAAAGTAAAAGTCCAATTTGCTTTTCCAATTCGTCGGCGTTTTTCACCTGCGAGCCGTCGGTCGGATGCAATTTTTTTATCAGCTCTTCCGCCTCTTTCAGAAAGCGATTGCAAAGCTGCTGCTGCGCGCGAACCAAACCGTCAACGGTCGGTTTCCACTGCGCGTATTGCTCGTCAAACGTGTGCACCGCCGGACCGGAAATAATCAACGGCGTGCGCGCTTCATCAATCAAAATGGAATCCACTTCGTCCACGATGGCGAAGTAATGTCCGCGCTGAACTTGTTCTTCCTTGCGGAGCGCCATGCCGTTGTCGCGAAGGTAATCAAAACCAAATTCCGAATTTGTGCCGTAAGTGATGTCGCAATAATACTGTTCGCGGCGCAGTTTCGGCGGCTGGTCGTGCAAAATCACGCCGACGGTCAAACCGAGAAATTTATAAACCGCGCCCATCCATTCGGCGTCGCGCGACGCGAGATAATCGTTCACCGTTACGACGTGAACACCGCGACCCGTCAGCGCGTTGAGATAAACCGGCAGCGTGCCGACGAGCGTTTTTCCTTCGCCCGTGGCCATTTCCGCGATATGGCCGGTGTGCAGCGAATAGCCGCCGATGAGTTGCACGTCGAACGGAACCATTTCCCAGCGCAACGGACGTTCGCGCACAATCACGTCTTTGCCGCACAGCCGACGGCAGGCGTTTTTTACAACGGCAAACGCTTCCGGCAAAATTTCTTCGAGCTTGGCCGCGAGTTCGGCTTTGTCCTCGATTTGGGAAAGTTCTTCCTTCCACGCGGCGGTTTTGGCGCGCAATTCGTCGTCGGAAAGTTTTTGCAGGCCAGCTTCAATCTCATTGATGCGGGCGACGACCGGACGGATTTTTTTTACGTCACGGTCGTTCTTGGAACCGAAAATCGCTTTGAAAAAATTCACAATTAGCTTTTAGTAACAATGGTTAAAATGAACGAATACGCTACGCGAGGAATCGCATAGCGTCAAAGCGAAACGGAATGGAAGAATGTTCAGGCCGCTGGCGGAACCGTGAGCGTGGTGACCGGACGCGAACGCGGATAAGTCGAATGCCGCACCAGTTGCTCGGCGCGCTTGATGTTTTCGGCGATCATCAAAAGTTCCGGGCGCAACGCCGGATTTTCGCCGTGCTTAATCATCATTCGCTCGGCATAACCGCGAACGATGGTGAAAATATTATTTAACTCATGCGCCACTTCGCGCCCGACTTGTTTCTGCGCGTCGGGATGCGTGCCTTCGGCGTGCAAGTTGGACAAAGTCGCGGATTCCAGCGTCGGCGACATTTTCTGATAAATACTTTCTAGCGATGACATGAAATCAATTAAGCAAAATTCCTGCCAAGTGAATTTACTTAATAATGCCAAGCATTTGGCGCGCTGCTTGAACAAATTTGACACGCACGCCAGAAAAATGGACAGCCATTCACGGCAAAATTCGCGGCTGGATTCTCGCCGTTCAATTGCTATTCTCCCCGTCCAATTCGCATGAATCTTGCGCCCGAATCCATCGGCCTCATCGCCGGCAGCCGCTCGCTGCCGCTCGATTTTGCGCGCCTCGCGCGCGCGGCGGGCGTCAAACGCATCGTCTGCACCGCCGTCGAAGGCGAGACCGATCCCGCGCTCGCGTCGCTCGTGGACGACATCGTCTGGCTCAACGTCGGCCAGCTTGGCAAAATGATTTCTGCGTTCACCTCGCGCGGCGTGAAGCAAGTCGTCATGGCCGGACAAGTCGCGCCGAAAAATCTTTTTGATTTGCGTCCCGACTTGCGCGCGCTCGGCGTTTTGATGCGGCTGAAAGAAAAAAATGCCCACTCCATTTTCGGCGCGATTGCGACCGAGTTGCAAAAAGACGGCGTGGAACTCATCGAGGCGACGCCGTGGCTTGCGCCGTTGATGCCGCAGAACGGATTTGCGCTCGGCCCGAAACTTTCCGACGCGCAAAAGGCGGATGTGGAATTTGGTTTTAAGATTGCCAAGGAAGTTTCGCGGATGGAAATTGGCCAGACGGTTGTGGTGAAAGACGGCACGGTGCTGGCCGTCGAAGGATTTGAAGGCACGGACAAATGCCTCGCGCGCGGCGGCGAACTCGCCGGCAAAAACGGCGGCGCGGTCGCCGTGAA
>CAILDU010000150.1 GCA_903833055.1 uncultured Verrucomicrobia subdivision 3 bacterium
CGCGGGTGCGGAGGAGATTTGAAACACGCGCGCGAGCAGTGGCGCGAGTAGATAAAATTGCACTTCGATTTCCAGCGACCACAGCACGATGTTCGGTTGCGGATACGCGTGATAAACGAAGCCGCTGCCGTAAAACAAACTGACGCCGAGATGTCGCATTGTGTGCGTGAGCCAGTCAGGCTGTTGATATAATTCAATGTGGCTAGGCTGATGGCGCAGAAAAAGCCACGTTACTAGCAGCACAAAAATTAATTGAATGACATAAGGCGGTTCCAGTCGCGTCAGTCGACGGAGATAATAATTTTTAAGGCGGACAGGTTCCGCCTGACCGAGATATTGCCGTGCAAACGGCACGCCGAGAATGAAGCCGCTGATGGCAAAAAAAAGCTCCACGCCTTTACAGCCCGCGCCAAACGTCCAGTTCACCAGACCGTCTGTGCCCGTTGGAGTATCGTTGACGCCATAATGCCACGCGATGATGTAGCGGATGTGATAGGCCAGCACGGCGATGATGGCCACGAAGCGCAAGCCGTCAATCTGCGGCACGAAGTCGCGCCCTTTCGTCATCACGCGCGACAGGTGCTGATAGAGATTCATGCGGGCGAAAATTTTTATATGCGCGCGCCGGTCACGGCTTCATCTGGTTGTTGCAAACCAGATTGCTGCCCTCCTGATTTTTACCTTTTTGGACAAAGACCAAATTGTGATAAAAATGCAATCCGGTGATGTTTTGATCGTAGTAGCTGGGAACGTAACCGGGTTTGATGAATTCTTCGTGGTTCAATCCGTCCACCAAACTTTTGAGCAACGCCATGCTCGTCGGCGCGGTCAGCAAATTATCACTGCTACCGCCGGTATCCGGCCAGTAGGCGGTCTGCGTGTCCTCGACGACGTAAATGCCATCGTCCGCCAGCAATGGAAACAGCACCTCAAAACTTTTGAGGACGTGATGATTCAAGTGGCTACCGTCGTCAATGATGATGTCCGGACGGCCGACTTCGGCGACAATCTGTCGAAGCAATTTTTCATCCGATTGGTCGCCGCGATAAATGCGAATGCGTTTTTCCGCGTGCGGATTTTTGTCGAAATAATCCAACCCGACGATTTGAGCGTTGGGAAAAAACCGGCGCCACATCCGCAGCGAACCACCGCCGTCCGTGGGTTTTTCGTAACCGCCGATGCCGATTTCCAGCAGCGTGATTTTTTTCCGGCGCAGATGTTGAAAGTGCCGGGCGTAATGCGCCGCATACCAGTGCGCGCCCCATTTATCCGTGCCGTAAATCGTCGCCAGTTTTGGCAGATCGCGTCGAAACAAAAAGCCGAGCGGCTCGACCAAATGCCGCCGCAACGCCGCGCGGCGTTCGGCGGACAACCGGTTTTTCAACCAGTGCTTCAGGTTCAGAAAATTGTCGTTGCCGCTGCTCATAAAGTTTGTTGGCGTTGTCCGGCTGATTTGCCGCGAGCATAGGCGAAAAGCGCCTGTTTGCAATCCTTCCGTGCGACCTTGCTTGGCGTTGAAGCTTGCCTGACGCGCGGGCGCGACCTAAATTGCCGCCCAGCCGAATTCGCCGCAATAGATTTGGCCAACACCCATTCATGAGCGAAACGCCCGCTGAACTGCCGATTGTTTTGACGGCCACGGTCATTCCCAATGTCGCCGGAGCCGCCGCCAATCCTGAAACGCGGCTGGCAGAATACCGGCAGGTTTTACAATTTTGCCAGCAGTTCGCGCCCGTAATTTTTCTGGAAAATTCCGGCTATCCGCTCGCCCGTCATCCTGAATTTTCCGAATCGCATCGTCTCCGCGTCCACCAGTTTGCGCCTTCAAAAAATCCCGAACGCGGTAAAGGCTATCAGGAATTTGAAATGTTGGATGCCTGGCTCGCCGCCGAACCGTCGCCGCCCGCGCGCTGGTTAAAAATCACCGGTCGCTATCAAGTTTTGAATCTGGCCGCGATTCTGGCCGAGTGTCGCGCGCAAAAAAGCCCCATGATTATTGATCAAGTTGCGCGTTCGCGTCAGGCGCGCACTTATTTATTTTGCGCCGACACGGAATTTTACCGGCAGAAAATGCGCGGAAAATTCCACCAGTGCGACGACCGCACCGGCGAGTTCATCGAAAAAGTTTTGTTCCGCGAATTTAAAAAAACCTCGTCGGCGAAAATTTGTTCCTTTAAAACGCAGCCGCGAATTTCCGCCGTGGCCGGAACTTCCGGCGCAAATTTTCCCACGGGAATTTTTCAGTGGCGCCTTAAGCAAAGTTTGCGCTGGCTCAACCGGCTGGCGGACAAACAGCGGCTGTGGTATTCCAGATGAACGCCATGCGCATCGCCATTCTCACCACCGACACGCGCGAGGAAATTTCCGGCTGCACCGATTCGCAACCGCGCCTCGGCCTCGCGCCGGAAGCGTTGTTGCAAGGTTTCGCGCGGTTGCCGGAAGCGGAAGTCCATGTGGTTTCCTGTTTGAAAGAGCCGGTGCGCTCGGTCGAAAAAATTGCGCCAAATATTTTTTATCACGGCGTTGCCGTGCCGCGCCTCGGCTGGCTGCGAACTGGCTACCAAGGTTGCATTCGCGCCGTGCGGGAAAAATTAAAAGCAATTCAGCCGGACATCGTTCATGGTCAGGGCACGGAACGCGATTGCGCCATCAGCGCGGTTTTTTCCGGTTTCCCAAACGTCGTGACCGTGCATGGTAATATGCGGCTGATTGCCGCCGTCAATCAGGCGCGGCCATTTTCGTATCTGTGGCTGGCGGCGAAGCTGGAAGGTTTCACGCTGCCGCGCACGGATGGTGTGGTGTGCATCAGCCATTACACGCAGGCCGCCGTTGCGAAACTAGCGCGCAAAACGTGGATTTTGCCGAACGCGGTGGACGCCAATTTTTTTGACGTGCAAGCTGCGCCACCACTGGACGCGCCGCCAATCGGTTTGTGTGTTGGCACGATTTGCGCGCGCAAAAATCAAAATGATTTTATCCGCGCGCTCGATCCGCTGGCGATACATAAAAAATTCAAAATCCTTTTTGCCGGTGGTTTGGACAAGGGAATTTACGGCGCGGAATTTCAGCGGCTCATCTCGACGCGTCCGTGGTGCGAACACATCGGCTACATCAATCGCGAACAATTACGGACGCAACTCAAGTCGGCGACTTTTCTCGCGCTACCGACGCGCGAGGATAATTGTCCGATGGTCGTGTTGGAGGCGATGGCGGCGGGCGTGCCAGTGCTGGCTTCGGCGGTTGGCGGCGTGCCGGATCTCGTCGCGCACGAAGTGAACGGTCTGCTTTGCAAGCCAGAACAGCCGGAAACTTTTCGCACAGCGACAACACGGTTTTTAGACGACCGCGCGTTTGCAAATCACATTGCCGCGACAGCGGGCGCGCAGGCGCGGCAACGGTTTCATCCGCAAGTCATCGCGCAAAAACATTTGGAGATTTACCGCGACGTGCTGGGCGGCTGAGGCGGTTCAATACTTCCGCAGCGACATCCATTCCGGTAAGGCACTGACGGCGGTAATCACGTCTTCGGGAGCCGCGCCGTGTAGTTCAAATTTTTCTCCAAGTTGAAGCGGGCTGATTTCGCAAACGTGCCATCCGCCCAGTGTGACATTGGTAAAATTGGTTGCGGAAAATTTTTCGCCGGGCGTCACGGTGAAATTGCGGCGGCTCGCGAATACCATTTTTTTGCCGGCCAAATCAGTGGGGATTGAAATCATGTTGGTGGTGATCTCCAGCCGAAATTCGTCGCCGCCAAACACGCGATTCAGCACCCACAAATTGGCGTTGGCGGATTCAGGCGCGATTGGCTGACCGGGCTCGCCGCGCAAAATGGTGATGCCATGCCAGTTCGCTTCCGTTGCGGGCGTGAGTAAAATGCCAGTGAAAAAATTATCCAGCGGCACCAGTTGGTCTGGCCAGATGAACTGAAACCGCAGCAGCGACCGGCTGTCCATGTAAAATGCGGCTGGCAATTTTCCGAGAATGAGTGGCGGGCTGTGCGTAACCAAGTCTTGTAGGTGGGCGGAAAAAATTAAATAGCTGTCCATTGGCGTCCGGATAATTTCTACCTGACCGGTAATCGGGTTGGGCCGAAAAATAGTTTGGCGCGCCGCCGACCAGACCGCTTGATTATGATCTAAAAGTCCGTCGCTGGTGCGGACGTGAATGGCGTGACCGAGATACGCGCCCATCGGACAAACGCCCGCTACGGTTGGAAAAAGTGTGGGTTGAAAAAAAGTCAGTCGCGGGCGCGCGAAGTTGTCTAGATTGATGCCCACAAAAACCGGCAGCACCGCTGTCACCACGAGTGTGGCTTTGACCAGCACCCGGAAAATTTTCGGAAGGAAGTATAATTGAAAAATCGCCCGGCCGCGCCGCGCGCAAATAAACAACAGCACTGCCGCTACGCCCACGACGCAATGGCGCGGGCTTAATAGTTGGCGGCTGTAATAGCCCATCGGCAGTGCCAATCCGAGCGCGAGAAAAAATAACCAGAGGCGGCAACGCACCGCCGAACGCATTCGCCAGAGGGCGTGCAACGCGACCAGTTGCAAAAGTCCCGCTGCGCCGAAACCAAACGCGAGATAGGCGATTAAAAGTTTAAACAGGAAATGCCAGCTCGCAAAGTCGCCTAAAATCATGGGCACGACTAATCGTCCCAGCAGCAGCGCGAGCAAACCGCCGGACGCCATCAGCCAGGTATTAGGTGATTGCAGAACGCTTACAAAAGTCCGGCGCGGACTGTGCAACATCGCCAGCAACGGCAACAGAAATAAAGCATCCGCCCGCGCGCCCACGGCGCAAAATGAAATAAAAAAAACCACGGCGTGCTGCCACCAGCGCCAGTCGGTGCGGTCTAAAAAAGTTGCCAGCAGAAATACAAATGCGACCGACGTGAAAGCGCTCGCATAAAAAGGCGAATGCACTAGTAACGCCGGTGCGAGAATCACGGGCAACACCAATGCGAGCGGCAATCGCCGACTGGAACGCGCCAGCAGCCAGAGCAGCGCACCCCAAAAAAATGTGAAATTAAAAACGTTTCCCGCCAGCACCAGCGCGTCTGCGTTCAGCGGACGTGGAAAAAAACTGAACAGTCCCGCTGGCAACAGATAGCTGATGAATTGCTTATCAAAATTGAACGAACTGCGCGCCGTTTCCCAATGGCCATTGACGATGGTCACGCTGCCGTCCAGCAGCCACGCCTGATCGGATTCGTGCATGAACGGTCCGAGCATTAGGCTGCCGAAGCCGAGGGCGACGATCAAGCACGCCAGCGCCGGGGCTGAAAAAAAACGGGACTTCATGTTTCTTCAACCGGCTGATTGCAAAAGTGCCGCGATTTTTTCGCCTTCACGCACGGCAAAGTTTGTGCCGCGATCTTCGGGAAAAATCTGCGAGAAGTTCGCGAGGAAAACGCCCGGCAGCGGCGTTTGGTAGTCGGGAATTTTTTCTTCGTAAGCCGTGTCCACGATGTGTTGCGCGGCACGGAAACGAAAAATATGGCGCTCGCAAATGTGCGCGGCGTCGAACGCGGGGAACATCTTTTTCAGGTAGGCGAACCAGACTTGCGCTAGTTCGTCGTCCGGCAGCGCATACGTTTTTCCGTCTGGCGCGAGATACGCGCCGATGTAGTAGACATTTTTGCCGCCGTAATTTTCTTTGCTGACCAAGTGCGTGTGCTGGATGAAAACGAGGAACGGCGCATCGGGTTCGTTGACGTTGACCCAGTAAAAATCGCCGAGGCTCTGGTCGCTGGTGAAGACGAGGCAGGCCGCGCCGAGATACTCGATGCTACGGAGTTTCGCCGCATAATCATTGAGTGAATCATTTATCGGTAATAGTTTCGCAAACGCGGGCGACGGGCCGGTGAAGACGCAAAAATCGAACGAAATAGTTTCGCCATTGATGACGGCGGTGCGTTCAGCAGAAATTTTTTCAACGGTGGCGCGCGTCAAAATCGTTACGCCTTGCGCGCGGATTTTTTCTTCGAGCGCGGTGGTGACGACGTTGAAGCCGCCACGAAAGTAGCCGAGTTTTTCGCCGTCGCCGCCGCTGCGCGAGTTGGCGCGCGTGTGAATACGCGCCCAGAACCAGGCCATCGAAACTTTGTCGAAGTGACGGTCGAACTTGCCTTTGAGCAGCGGCGTCCAGATGCTCGCCATCGCGCTCGCACCGCACGCGCGCGTCATCCAGTCGAGCGCGGTCACGCGCGTGAAACCGCGCCAGTTTTTCTGGTGCTTCAAATAAAGCGCAGCAAAACCGGTTCGCAATCGGCCAATGAAACTGCACGGCGAAAATTTTAATAAGTCGAGCGGCGTCTTGAAGGCGTGGATTTTTCCGTCGCGAAAAATCCCGACGGAGCTGTCGCACCAAATCAATTTTTCCAGCAAGCCGAGTTCTTTAACCAAATCCAAAATGCTCGTGTCGGTGAGAAAAAGATGATGATAGGTTTTTTCCAGTGACGTGCTGCCGAGCGGAAAGCCGGCGGCGAGTCCGCCAAGCTGATCGGAGCTTTCGACGAGCGTAACGGAGTAATTTTTATCTGCCGAAAGTCGCAGCGCAGCGGTGAGGCCGGTAAAGCCGCCGCCGACAATCAGGATTTTTTTTGGCGCGGACATTAGCTGGCTTTGCGGAAGGAAAGGAGGCGGTTCAAATTATATTGCAACAGCACGACGACGAAGAGCGTGATCAATTTGGAAATAACTTTGCCCATGCCGTAGTGGCCAATCAGCAGTTGTAACAGCGCGGCGGACAGCAGCCAGCCGATTAAAGCGATGCTGAAAAAACTGGCAAAACGCAGGGCGATTTTGTCGGTCACGCGAAAATTAAATTTTGCGTTGAGAATGAAGGACAGCAGCGTGCCGCTGGCGTAACCGATGGCGTTCGCGGCCTGATAATTGAGATGGATGGCTTTGGTTTGCACCAGCAGCAGATAGATTCCGAAATCCAACGTAACGCCGCTCGCGCCGATGACGCAGTAAAGCAGGAATTGTTTTTTCTGAAGCAAAAATTTTTTCACGCGGCGAAATTATTTTTTCTCCGGCGGAACGATGCCCGCGCTGTCGCGGATGATCCAGAGCGGACGGCCTTTGACCTCTTCGTAAATGCGTCCGATGTATTCGCCGAGGATGCCGAGGCAGATGAGCTGGACGCCGCCGAGGAACAAAACGGAAATGACGATGGTCGGAAAACCGGCGCCGGGCGCGAGGCCGATTTTGGAAAATTCGGCAGCAAAGATTTTTTGAGCGAGTGTGAACAGGACGCCGAAAAAGGCGAAGGCGGAAACCCATAGGCCGAGATAGGTCGCAAGGCGCAACGGCGCGGCGGAAAAGGAAAACAATCCGTCCATCGCGAGCTTGAAAGATTTTTTGAAGGTGTATTGCGGCACACCGGCGGCGCGTTCGGCGCGATCGAATTCCACGGAGGCTTGACGAAAGCCGCACCATGTCCGCAGGCCGCGCAGATAGCGGCTGCGTTCGGGCAGCGAGTTCATGACGGCGACAACTTTTTTATCGAGCAGACAAAAATCGCCGGCGTCGGTGGACATCGGCAGCGGCGTCATTTTTTGGAGCAGCCGGTAAAAGCCCCAAGCAAGAATTTTTTTGACCAGCGGATCTTTGCGTTCTTTGCGCGTGGCAAAAACGACTTCAAAGCCCTCGCGCCATTTTTCCAGTAGGCGAGAAATTTCTTCGGGTGGGTCTTGTAAATCGGCGTCAATAATCACCGCTGCGTCGCCGGTGGCGAAATGTAAACCCGCACTCACGGCAGTCTGGTGGCCGAAATTGCGCGCGAAACAGAGGCAATGCCAGCGCGAGTCGGTTTGATGTTGCGCCTTGAGAATTTCCCAAGTGCGGTCGCGCGAGCCGTCGTCCACGCAGATGATTTCGTAATCGCAATTCCACGTCGCGGCGACCGCGCCGAGCCGCGCAAATAATTTTGGCAGCACGGCTTCTTCGTTGAAGCAGGGCACGATGACGGAGATTTTTTTCATGGCTGCAATCCCCCGATTAAATAGGAAAAAAACCAAAAACCCAATTCTTTTTCCGAGCGGTATTGGGTCATGGTGGATTTTGGTAAGGGCATTTATTTTTCAGCGGCGTTGGTCCAGATGGCAAACGCCTGATAGCGCGCAGCGACGCGATAATTATTTTGCGCGATAATTTTTTGCACCGCACCGCCGGCGTCGTGAATGTCCGGCCGGTTGCAGACGACGACATCCGGCAGCGGCAAACTGCGAACGTCATGGTGGGAACGGAACGAGATGAAAAGTTTTTTAGGCTCCGGATCGTCTGACCAATTGACGCCGTAATAAAACGCGGAATAACCGCCAGCCAGCCACCAGACGGATTTATTTTGCGCGACGAATGGCCGCACGAACGCTGTCGCCGCGCGATAATCTTCCTTTCGCAGCGACGGCGCAAAACGGAAGTTCAGCGCGGACAAAATGAACAGCGCGCATAAAATGATTGGCAGCCAGCGCAACCGGACTGTCGGCCATACACCCGCGATGGCAACGCCGAGCAGCGCGATATAAAACGGGAATACCGGCGCAAAATGCCGCGCCCAAAATGCTTTTTGCATAATCAGGCTGCCGGTGAAAAAAACACCCGCCGTCAAGCCCAACACCAGCACGATTGCCAAAATTAAGCGGCTTGAAATTTGAATTTTGGAATAGCGGCGCAGTCCCAGGGAAAAAATTGCGGCAAGCAAAACCATTGCCAGCATTGGTAGAAACAGTTGCGCTGCGTGGGCGGACAAATCGCCGAGCAGATGCGGCGAGCGCGCCAGTTCGCGGATTTCCGGTTCGGACAAACCGATGCCGCCCAGACCGAGGAATTCGTAAATGTCGTAGGCGAAAAATTTCAAATCCACGTGCCAGACTTGCGCGCCTTTCGCACCGCGCAGCAACGTGGTGAGATAATAAATTCCTACCGGCACACACGCGCTGATGCCGCCAATCAAAATCATTACCGCTTTACGTTCCAGTTTCCAACCTTGCCGCCACGCGATGACGGCGGCGGCAAAAATGGTTGCCGCAATCGGCAGCGGCGCGAGCAGCGTGGCGCAGAAAAGAAAAAATCCGGCGAACGCGAGCTGCCACGCCCAGCGAGTTCCGGCGGCGCGCGCAAAATAAAATTCCACCAGCGCGACCAGCAGCCAAGTGCCGCACGCAAGTTGCAATGCGTAAGGCCGCGCTTCATTGTTGTAAAACCAGAAATACGGCTGGATGGCGAGCAGCAGCGGGAGCCACGGAATTTTTAGGCGCTGGCCGACGCGATACATTCCGATCAACGCCAGCGCGCCCCAAATCAGGTTGATGCCGCGCAGTTGCCATTCCGCCGTGCCCCAAATTTTTCCGGCAATCCACGAGCAGAGCAACGCCAGCGGCATCTGGCAGTCGGCCTGTAAATCGGTGTGCAGGCGGTCGCACCATGCGTGAAAATCCGGCTGCAACACATACATCGCTGTGTCGCCTTCATCGAGCCAGAGACTGTCGTTGCTCGCCATGAACGGCAGTAACAACAGCGCAGCCAGCAGCCAAAATCGCGGTGAAGAAAATAATTTCATGCCGCGCGGTCAGCGTTTTTTGTAGTCGCCCCGGCTGAAATATTTTTCCAGCCACACATACGCGCAGATGAACAGATAGCGGCTGCCCATTTCTTTAATTTTCAATTTTGCTTCACCGAAACGCCGGTTGCGCCAGGTGATTGGCACGACTGTCCACGAATAACCGCGCACAATCGCCTTGAGCGGAATTTCCACGGTGAGATTAAAATGCGGCGCGATGAGCGGCTCACAACCCGCAATGACCGTGCGGCGATACGCTTTGAACGCGTTCGTGGTGTCGTTCAGCGGAATCTGAAAAATGCAGCGGATGAAAAAATTCGCAAGGCGGTTCACGAACAATTTGAACCGCGGATAATCAATCGTCCCGCCGCCTTTGACGAAGCGGCTGCCGAAGACGCAATCCCAGCCTTCGTTCAACAATTTCCAGTAGCACACCGCGTCGCGCGCATCATCCGATTCGTCCGCCATCATGATGACGACGGCATCACCCGTGCAGCGACGCAATCCGAATGTGATGGCGCGACCGAAGCCGTGTTCGCCAAAATTTTGCACCGGATACAGCGTGGGAATTTTTGTTTTCAATTGCTGCAACACTTCCCACGTCTTGTCTTTGCTGCCGTCGTCCACGACTACAATTTCGTGCGGCACGTTGTTCAGCGAAAGTTCGAGGTGCAAATGTTCCAGCGTCGCCGGCAACGATTCTTCCTCGTCACGCGCCGGCATGACGACGGAAAATAATTTTAGCGGCGGCGCAGATGGGTTAGGCGCGTTCATTTTGAGTAGCCGCAAAAAAGCGCAAAACACGCAAAATAAAAGCGGAAAGCGGAAAGCGGAAATAACTTTTGCGCTTTTTGTGATTTTTTGCGGCTGAATCCATTTTTGTTTTAGGAACCGGAAATTTCCAGCCAGTTTGGATTTTGTTCCGCGTGTTTCGCGATTTCGTCCAGCACTTGCGGCAACAAATTTTTGGGCGACCAGTTCCAAGATTTTTCCGCGAGCGACGAATCCAAAACCATCCATGGAATATCAAACGGACGCGGCGCGGTCTCGCTCGCGACGGCGTGTTGGCCGAAACGCGCGTCGCACCAATCCGTCAACTGCGCGAGCGACATGGAATTTTTTGCGCCGCCGCTGAAATTGGCGATGTGCGGTTTTCCATTGTCAGCATTGTTCATTTGCGCGAGCAGCACCGGCACGAGGTCGCGCGGATGCAGGCAGTCGCGCACCTGATGGCCGCCGCCGTCGAAGCCGATATATTTCAGCGGACGTCGGCGCAGATGTGCGTTGATCCAAAAAGAAAAAATTCCCTGATCGGCTTTTCCAAATTGTCCTGCACCTGCCAGCACGCCGCAGCGATTTATCCAAACGGGAAAATTAAACGTCTCTGCGTATTCGAGCGCGATGACTTCGCTCGCCAGCTTGCTCGAACCGTAAAGTGAAATGGGCGGCGCGGTGGAAAATTTTTCGCTGACACCGGCGGCGGAAAGGCCTTCCAGCAATTTTTCATTTTGCTTTGGACGAAAAGCCTTTTGATGAACTTCTACCGGCAACGCGGCGAGCGGCGGCACGGAATACACGCGGCTGGTGCTCAACAAAATCAAACCGGCGTGATGAGTCTTGCAGTATTCGAGAATGTTGATCGTGCCGCCCAAATTATGTTCGAGCAACTGGCGCGAACTCGTTTTGCCATCCACGCCGGCGAGCACGCTGGGATTCGCGGCGGCATCAATCACGAAGTCGGCGGCGGGCAGCGTTTCAAAATCTGTCGCGCTGCGGACATCGGCGTGGATGATTTTTACACCAACCTTCGCGAGTTCGCGGCGGTTGAGTTCGCTGCCGGGACGGATGAAATTATCCACGCCGACAATCTGTAAGCCCGGCGCGGACTCCAGCAACGCGCGCGTCAACGTGCTGCCGACGAAGCCGCAGATACCGGTGATTAAGATTTTCATTTTATTTTAACCACAGATGCACACAGATAAACACGGATGAAAAACTGATTTAACTCGCAATCACTGCGGCGTGAATTTGTTCCAAAATGGCTTTCAAGTCGAACTGGTATTTCCAATTTGGATAATGCTTCTGAAATTTCCGCACGTCGCTGATATACCAGATGTGATCGCCGATGCGATTGTCTTCGACGTAAGTGTAGTCGAGTTTTTTGCCGCTGATGGCTTCGCACATCCCG
>CAILDU010000151.1 GCA_903833055.1 uncultured Verrucomicrobia subdivision 3 bacterium
GTGGTTCAATCATTACGGCAACGGACTTTTTCACATCACGCCGGATGGAAAATTTCAGCGGCTCACTTCCGCGCCAAATAATTTACCGAGCGACCGTTTTTTGCCGAGCGATCGTGTGAACGCTTGGTATGAGAGCAGCGACGGCGGTATCTGGGTGGGCGTGGATCACGGCGGACTGGCGCGGTTGCGCGACCGGCGATTTCATGTCATCGGCCCGGCGGAAGGTTTGCCGGGACGCACGGCATTGTCGGTGTGCGGCGACACAAATGGCGTGGTGTGGATCGGCACGGCGGGCGGCGGTTTGTGCCGGTGGGAGAATGGAAAAATAACGCGTTACACCGTGGGCGCGAGCGCGTCGGCGAATTTTATTTTTTCCATCGCGCCGCGCACGGACGGCGGCGCATGGTTGAGCGCGTCGGAAGGCGAGGATTTTTTTCAATTGCTCGACGGCCGCATCCAGCGCGTGTCGTGGGATGTGCACGGGATAAAATCCATTTTGATTGACCGTCAGAATCGCATTTGGATGGGGCTGAAAGCGGGACTGGCGTGGTGGGCGGGCAGCGACCGGCAGGTGTGGAATGTCAGCAGCACCGGCATCATGCCGGCGATTCGCGCGCTGGCGGAAGCACCGGACGGTAATGTCTGGGCGGGCGCGGATGACGGCACGATTTTTCGTTGCACACTGGAAAAGCTGGAGACGTTTCGCGCGACGGATGCGCTGGCGGGACAACCGATTTATTCATTGCACTCGGATGCGTCTGGCACGTTGTGGGCGGGAACTTTTCGCGGCGGGTTGGTGCGGTTCAGCGGCGGAAAATTTACGCGTATCACGGCGGCGAACGGTTTGTCGGCGGACATCATTAGCCAGATTCAGGAGGATAATCACGGACGACTTTGGCTCGGCACGCATCAGGGAATTTATTCCGTAAGCAAGACGGAGTTGAACGCCTGCGCGGACGGGCGGTTGGCCTCGGTGAATTATGTCGCCTACGGTCGGCACGACGGCTTGCCCGCGCTGGAATGTTCCGACGGTTATCAACCCGCAAGCTGGCGCGGACCGGATGGAAAACTGTGGTTCACCACCGTGCGCGGCGTCGTGTGGGTGAACCCGGATGAATTGACGCCGCAATCCGCACCGCCACCGGTCATTGTCGAAGAATTGCGCGTGGACGGCGAAACCATTCCGCTCACGGCGGGAAAAATTGTCGTGCCGCCGGGGCACACGCAGTTTGATTTTCGTTTCACCGCACTGAATTTTGATGCGGGCGACCGCGCGCGGTTTCGCTACCGGCTGGAGGGATTTGATTCCCGCTGGTTTGACGCCGAGACGTTACGCACGGCGCATTACGCGCATCTGCCGCCGCGCACTTATCGCTTCCACGTCATCGCGTGCAACAACGAAGGTGTTTGGAACAATGCCGGTGCGACCGTGTCGTTCACGGTGAAACCGCATTTCTACCAAACGGACTGGTTTTTGTTTCTCGCCAGCGTCACGATTGTTGGCGGCGTGTCATTTGCCGTGCGGCGCGCGGCCACGCGAAAATATCGGCGCAAACTCGCGACGATGGAAAAACAACACGCCATCGAACGCGACCGCGCGCGCATCGCCAAAGACATTCACGACGACATCGGCGCGGGCTTGACGCAGATTACTTTGCTCACCGAACTCGCGCGGCGCGATCCCGCGCAGACGAATGCGAATCTCGAACGCATCACCGGCTCCGCGCGCAAGTTGACGAAGGCGATGGATGAAATCGTGTGGGCCGTGGATCCGCAGCACGACACGATTGCGGGTTTAATGGATTACATTTCCGCTTACGCGGAAGATTATTTGCGCGTGGCGGATGTGCGTTGCCGCATGGATTTGCCGGTGGATTTGCCGCTCACGCGCGTGGACGCCGAGGTGCGCTACAATTTATTTTTGGCGTTGAAGGAAGTGTTGAACAACATCGTCAAACATGCGAAGGCCACGGAAGTCTGGTTGCGCCTGCAGCTCGCGCCGGGACGGCTCACGTTGGGAATTGAAGATAACGGGCAGGGATTGAACGCGCCGGGCACTGCCGCCAGTGCCGAACGACTTTCATCCGGTTCCGGCTTGGGAAATTTGGAACAACGACTTGCGCTGGTCGGCGGCCGTTGTGAAATTCATAGCGACGCGGGCAAGGGCACGCGCGTGGCGCTAACCGTCTTTTTGAAAAACGCAACATCACCAGTTGTGGCGATTGGCAGGGAAGAAACGGAGAACTAAAGTTATGACCAAGACCAAATCCATGAGTATCGCCGTTTCCATTGTTGAGGATGATCCGCAAGTGCGGAGCAGTCTCGCCAAGCTGATTGATAGCTCGCCCGGCTATCGCTGCGTGAGCCGCCATGGCAGCGCGGAAGATGCGTTGCTGGAAATTCCCAAAGTGAAGCCCGAAGTGGTCTTGATGGATATCAATCTACCCGGCTTGAACGGTGTGGAATGTGTGCGCCGGCTGAAACCGCAATTGCCCGGCGCGCAAATGATCATGCTCACCGTGTATCAAAACACGGAACATATTTTTAATGCGCTCGCAGCGGGCGCGACCGGTTACATGCTCAAGCAGACGCCGCCGGCGGAATTGCTGCTGGCCATCAAGGAAGTTCACGGCGGCGGTTCGCCGATGAGCAGCCACATCGCCCGGAAAATTGTGCAGTCGTTTCAACATACGGCGACAGCATCCGCCGAGGCGGAAAGTCTTTCACCGCGCGAGGCGGAAGTTTTGGAACTGCTCGCGAAAGGATTTCTTTACAAGGAAATCGCCGAGCAGATGAAGGTGAGCTACGCCACCGTGCACACGCACATCCGGCACATCTACGAAAAGCTCCACGTCCGCTCCCGCACCGAAGCGGTGGCCAAACACCTCGGCCAAAATCGTCCGCGCCACGAGTTCGCTCCAGCGGCCTGATTTTTCTCCGCGCGGTTTTGCAGTCTTCACGGCCTCATCAGCGTGTCCCCATAACTGGCGATGATGGCATCACCAGTTCTGGGGATAGCGGGCAATTGAGAATGGGTTATATTCTCAGCATGCCCATTGTCCCTAATCCCACTTTCTGTGGCCGTTGCTTGAAAACGGTTACGGAAAACATGCAGCCGCTGGGCTTGGCGAATTTCTGAATCCCCAATCTCAATAGTAACCCCACTCTAAATCCATGAAAAATAACAAGTCATCCCAAATCATCGCGTTCGCGGCCATGCTGTTGTCATTGTTGCCAGTCAGTTTGCTGGCGACCGTCGGCAATGACACTTGGAACGGCGGCGGCGCCGATAATAACTGGCTCACGGCGGCCAACTGGACTGCTGGCAGCGCCAATAAGCCGCCGGGCACGAATGATATTTTATTTTTTGACGGCACGACCCGGTTGACGGCCAACAATAATTTCGGTTCGACGACCAACAGTGTCGGCGGCATTACTTTCAACTCCACTGCCGGCGCGTTTGTCTTGACGGGCAATTCCGTCACCAACAACGGCGGCACCACGGATAATTCCTCAGTGAATACCGAGCTGGTCAACATTCCCATGGTGCTTCCTGCAGTGCACAGTGTAAATGCTGCACCGGGTGGCACGTTGCAGATGGGCGGCGTGATTTCCGGCGCGGGTGGCATAAATCTCAACGGCACCGCTGGCAATTACGCCGGCACGGTGGTGCTCACAAATAATAATACCTACACCGGACTTACCACCGTCAACGCTGGTAAACTCAAACTTGATTTTACGGGCGGCGCGGCTAACAACATCATCAGTGCTTCCAGCGGGTTGAAATTAAACGGTGGCACGTTGCAGGTTTTTGGAGCGAGCGGTGGCAGTTCACAAACCTTCGCCAGCTCGGCGATTTTGGCGGCGACTTCGGGTCAAAGCATCGTCACCAACTCGCCGGTCTCTGGAACAATACCCATCGTCAATTTGGGCGTGCTTACCGGGTTGCAGGGCGGGTTGGTGCGTTTTGATGGTGCCGCTTACATCAGCGATCCGAGCAGCGGAACTTCGCTCGGCAGCACCACCGTGGCGGCGACTTCGACCTACAATGTAACTGCGAATACCATCAATTCGGGTCTCCTCGCCATTGCTGGTAACACTGGGGGGGCGGCGGGAGCCTACGCCACGGTCGGTCTCTATGACTGGGCAGCAGTGTCAGGTGGCACGGTGGGGACAGCCCAAGCCGGCATCATTGCGGGGGGAAGTCAGGTTTCGGGATTTTATGTGACGGAAGCTTCACTTCCTGCGACTGCCACCTATGGGCTCAACGTTGATTTGACGGCCAATGCAACCATGTTTAGCGGTAGCGGCAGTGTTTCGGGAGCTTATGGAACCATTCGTTTTAATACCGCCAGTGCCATCACGTTGACCGAGGGACATGCGACTGGCAATTCCGTCTGTGGGGCCTTCCTCGTTACGCCCAATGTGGGTGCTAACAATACGACAATAGCAGCATACAGCACTATCTCTTTGCAAGCCAGTCGTTCATCAGGTGCGGCTACAGGTTTGACGGTGTGGCAAAACAATATCTTGGGTGAATTCATTATAAGCCCACCAATTGCGAACGGATCATCCAGCGCAGCTACATCTAGTTACAGTCAAGGCGGGATCGGATCGGTGTTTCTCAACGGCGTCAACACCTATACTGGCCTAAACTATTTGGATGGTGGCATTACAGTGATTGGCGCGAATTCCGGTCTTGGGGCGATTGCTACCGGCGCGGCTGTGGATATGAATGGCGGCACCTTGCTGGGCAATGCGTCGTTCTCCTTGGACAATGCAGGTGCTGCTCCCGCGCGCGCAATCAACTTGAATGGCGCTGGCGGGACACTCGCAGCTTCGACTGGCAATACGTTGACCGTTGACGGCGTTGTCGCTGGCACGGCGGCGCTGACTATCGGAACGGGAACCATCGCTGGCACTGGCGCTGGCACGGCCAATACGATTCCTATAATCGGTAATGGCACGGTGGTTTTGAGTGGCGCGAATACCTACACCGGCGGCACGGTTTTGAATTCAGGCACATTGCAATTTGGTGCCTCTGGCAATTTGGGCACTGGTGGCTTCATATTTAACGGCGGCGGATTGAAATGGAGTGCCAACACCTATGACATTTCCGCGCAGGCGGTCACGATCAATTCCGGCGGCGGCACGATTGATGTGAATGGCAACAACGTCATTTTCGCCAACGCCATTGGCAACAGCGGTAGCGGCGCGTTGACGGTGCAAAGCACGACGGCGGGCGGTTCGCTGACGTTATCGAATGCTAATACTTACACCGGCAACACTACGGTTAGCGGCGGCAAATTAAAGCTCGGCAGCACGGCTTCATTGGCCAGCACCAATTTCACCGTCAGCAGTGGCGCGATTTTTGATGTGTCTGCTGTATCATTCACTTTGGCCGCCGGACAAACCTTGTTTGGTGGCGGCGTGGTGACGGGCAATGTCGCCACGGCCAGCAGTGCCAACATTATTCCTGGAACACTCTTGGGCACGAGCGGCAGTATTTTGAGTTTCTCCAACAATCTTTCTCTGGCGGCCAACACGACCAATTACATTGACCTGTCGGGAACGGCTGGCGGTGCGAATGATCAAATCGTTGTTGCCAACTTGCTCACGTTGCCGGCGAGCGGCAAAAGCTATATCGCCATCAACTTCACCGCCACCCCGACGGCTGGCCGTTATAAATTGTTCACTTACGGAACGCTGGGCGGCGGCACGGTGGCGGCCAACTTGACCACCAATGTTTTTACCGGCAACAGCATTGGCGTCTTGACGCCGAGTTTGGATAATACCGTGGCTGGCGAGATTGACTTGGTGTTAACCTCGGCACACACGGCAACGGCCATTACTTGGATCGGTGACGGCGGCCCCAACAACTGGGACACGACCAGTCCGAACTGGAGCAGCCCAACCACCCACTATTTTGATTCAGACTTTGTCACCTTTGACGACTCCGGCTCAACCACCCCGGCGGTGAATCTTACTACCGTCTTGGCGCCCGGTTCGGTCACGGTGAATTCAGTCAATAACTATACCTTCAGCGGTCCTGGCAGTATTGGCACTGGCAGCTTGACCAAGAGTAACACTGATAATCTGATTATCACTACCACCAACTCACTGCCGGGACCGATTGTGATTCAGGGCGGAACGTTGCAACTCGGTGACGGTGTCAATGCTGGCACCATCGGCACGGGCAATATCACCAACAATGCGACGCTGGTCATGAATTCGCCCACGACGGTGACGACGGGACCCATCACCGGCACGGGTAATACTACGATTGATGTCGGCACCTTGGCTATCGGCGGCAACAGCACGCTGGGATCTTTGACATTGGGAGGCTCGAGCACATCAGGCACGCTGGACATGAGTGGCAAGAATGTTAATGTCACCGGTTTGACTCTCGGGTCGGGTGCGACGGGGGGAGCTATTACTAACAGTGGGGCAACTGTAACCACTAATCTCCTGACCGTTAATTCATCGGTAGATTCGTCTTATGCCGGAACCATCGGAGGCAATCTCGCCGGCAGCAAAATTGCCGTGCTTAAAAACGGGGCTGGCACCTTGACCTTGAGCGGGGCGAACACCTTCAGCGGCGGCATCACTATCAGTAACGGTGTGGTTGCCATCAGTCAGGATGCCGCACTCGGCACCAGCGCAATTATCTTGTCGGGCGGCACCTTGAGCAACACTGCAGCCTTCAGCATCAACGATCACAATTTGACCGTTCCCTCCGGAACCAATGGCTTGCTGGTCATGGGCGCCGGCAACGCCAAACTGCCCAATCTTTATGGCGGTGGCGCGTTGGGAGTGGATGTTCAATCCACCGCAGCCTCCATTAACGCGGCCAATCATGAGGGCAATGCCTTGAGTGCTTGCGCCAATTTTACCGGCATGCTTAATGTCACTGGTATCGTAGCCAGTGCGGGCATGAGCTGCTTCTTCAACGGTGGGTCGTTTGATGGACAATTGCAAAATGCCACCGTCAATCTGAACACCTTGACTTTGGTGGGCATTGATAATACTGCCGGCAACACGGCGCAGTTCGGTGCCTTGAACGTGGCGTCGGATGCAACGCTGGGCGGATCGGTTGTCGCGGGCACACTGA
Source organism: uncultured Verrucomicrobia subdivision 3 bacterium (assembly GCA_903833055.1). Taxonomy (GTDB): domain Bacteria; phylum Verrucomicrobiota; class Verrucomicrobiia; order Limisphaerales; family UBA11358; genus UBA11358. The sequence continues at coordinate 7,112 of CAILDU010000151.1, forward strand.
CATACCAAATCGGCGCGCTGGGCGGCAATAGCGACATTGAAGGTGGCGTCACCGGCAATGGTGCTCTTATAAAAGTCGGCATCGGCAATTTGATCCTAGGCAACAGCGGCGACACCTACACCGGCAAAACCTTGGTAAATGCCGGCACGCTGACGGTGAATGGCGACATCACGGCCAGTGCCACGACGAATTATTCCGGCACCACTTTGGCCGGCAATGGCAGCTTGTATTCGGTTGACATGGAGTCCGGCAGCACGCTGTCGCCCGGCGTCGGTGGGGTTGGCGCTTTGGCTTGCACCGGTGGCCTTGTGCTACAGGTGGGTTGCACTAATTTGATGGATGTCACCAGCAGCGGCGTGGATTCCGTCACGGTCACGGGTGGCCTGACTTTGAATGGCGGCACGGTTCAGTTGAACATCTCCAGCCTGCCGAGCGATGGAAATTATACGCTGATCGCTTACGACTCCATCAGCGGATCGGTGGGTAATCTGACTTTGACGCCGCTTATCTCCGGTTCCAGGACTTTTACCTTGATTGACACCGGCACTGGTGGTGCTGGCCAGATTCAGTTGGTGGTTGCCACCGTCGGCAACGCCAGTTTGACTTGGGAATCGTTGGCAAACGCAGCCAGCAGCATCTGGAATACTTCAGACATCAATTGGACGAATTCCGCCGCGAATGACTTGGAAAAATTCATAAATGGTGACACGGTCACTTTTAACAACGTGGGTTCAGATAACACCAGTGTGAGTTTGAGTGGCAGCCTTTTGCCTACCGGCGTGAATGTCGCTGGGACGGCCAACTACACCTTTGCTACAACTTCCGGCGGTAAGATTTCCGGTGCGATGACCAATGGATTGGTCAAGACCGGTGCGAGCACTTTGACCATTCTGACCGGGAATAATTATACCGGACCGACCACCATTAGCGGCGGTGTGGTTCAGGTAGGTGACGGAACTACAACGGGCACGGCGTTGAGCGCCGGCAATGTGACCAACAATGCCTTACTCGTATTCAACCAGCCGGATAGTTCGAGCATTGCCAGTCTGACCGGCACCGGCAACCTCCAAATCGTGAACACGTCGGCAGTAGGCACGGGTAAGCTGATTATCAATGGCAATGCCACTTATAGCGGCACCAACCTGATTGATTACAGCACTCTGCAATTGGGCAATGGCGGGTCAACAGCCATTCCCACCAATAGCTTTACGCTTGCCGATCACGGCACGGTTACCTTTGACGTCGCCGGCAATTACACGGTGACTAATACCATCACAGGCGCTGGCAATGTGGGTTTTGCCGGGTCTTCTACCAATATTTTCGGCGGCGTGCATACCTATACGGACAGCACTTACATCTACAATGGTCTCGTGAAGTTGCAGACGGCCAACGCTATTCCTAGCGCGGCGACGGTGTCGGGTTCGCTTGGCTGGTTGATTATGGACGGCGGCACCACGGCGGGCACGCTAGACTTGAATGGCTTTAACCAAACGGTCAATGCTTTGTCAGGTTTGACCGGCACGGCTCTGGGTAAGATTACCAACTCTGCGACGGCCACCGGCACTAATGTGTTGACCATCACTTCCGTGTTAGGTGAAAACGTCAGGTTTGCCGGAAACATTGCGGAAAATAGCACGGGCACCAAGATTGCCTTGGTCTTAAATGGCAACGGCACACAATCCCTAAGTGGATCCAATGCGTTTAGCGGCGGCGTGACTGTCAATTCCTCCACGGAAATCCTCGCCATCAGCCAGGCGGCCAGCGTTGGCACCGGCATGATTACCCTGATGGGCGGCGGGACGTTGAGCAACACGGCCAGCCTGAACCTGTATAATGTGGCCAATCTTACCGTGCCGGCCAGCCAGACCGGTGTCTTCAGCATGATTGGTAACTGCAAGATGCCCAATCTTTATGGTCCTGGCACGCTGGGATTGGCTGTGGGTAGTGCAACCATCGGCGGCGGCAGCGGCAGTTACGGCCTTGCCCTTGGCAACTGCGTCAACTTCACCGGCATCTTGAATGCCACGGGCACGGTGGCGAATGCCACACTGGTTTTGGATTATAACAACACCGGTGGGTTCACCGGTGACGGCCGTCTGGACGGTGCCACGGTCAACCTTTACAACGGTGTCAGACTGGGGGCCCTGCCTTATTCCGCCGGCAGCATCTGGCAGTTGGGCGCGGTGAATGTGGATTCGACTTCCGCCCTGACCGGCGGCTATGTAGCTGGCGGCGGCACCGTGACGTATGTCATTGGTGCGCTGGGCACGGCCAGTGACATTGAAGGGGTGGTTTCTAATGGCCCCAGTTCTGCAGCTGCCATCATCAAGGTCGGTGGCGGCACTTTGACCTTGGGAGGTGTCAACACTTACACCGGCAATACCACCATCAGCAATGGCACTATCCTTGTCAGCGGCTCCGGACAATTGGGCGGTGGAACGTATGCTGGCAATGTTACCAACTACGGCACCTTCAATTACAGCAGCTCGGCGGGGCAGACCTTGTCGGGCATTGTCTCCGGCACCGGCGCGTTGGTGCAAAACGGCAGCGGCCAGTTGACCCTTTCCGGCGCGAACACTTACACCGGCAACACCACGGTCAACGCCGGCACGTTGGAAATCGCGAATGCTGACATCGCCACGAATTCTACCGTCACCGTGGCCGGCGGCGCCTTCCTGCAACTGGACTTCAGCACCACCAACCTCGTGAAGACGCTGGTTTTGGGCAGCACGAGCGAGCCGGCGGGCGTTTATGGTAACGGAAATTCTGGTGGTCTGATCACCGGCTCGGGTTATTTGCAGGTGGCTTCTTCTGGTCCCACGGGCCCGGCGACCATCACCAATAGCATCAGCGGTTCGACTTTGAGTTTGAGTTGGCCGGCAGGTCAGGGCTGGCGTCTGGTGAGCCAGACCAATAGCTTGAGCACCGGTCTGGGCACCACCTGGTATACCGTGCCGGGCGTGAGCGGCAACAGCGCCACCATCACGGTGAATCCGAGCCAGCCGACGGTGTTCTACGAACTCGTCTATCCGTAAGCGCGGTCTGAAATTATCTCGCGGGGATGTCCGGCCACGGGCATCCCCGCTTTTATTTTACAGCCATGCCAGTTATCCCCATAACTGGTGATGGCTTGCGGACAAAAATGTGTTACTCTTCCTAACAGCCACTTGAGTATTTTAACCGCGTGGAAATTATTTTATGAAATCAGAAAATCAGACCAATCGCCAAGTTGCCACCACCCTGCGCCCGCAGACCGGCGGCTTCACCTTGATTGAATTGCTGGTAGTCATCGCCATCATCGCTATTCTCGCTGCGATGCTGTTGCCGGCATTATCTGCAGCCAAACAAAAAGCCTATGTCGCTTCGTGTTTGAATAACGTAAAACAAATTAGTATTGGTTCCGCTCTTTACTCCGGCGATAACGGTGATTGGCTAATGCCTGTCAATCCTTTGGGAGTGTCCGGGTATAACCAAATCGCCCAATCAGAAACCTTACACAATATCTGGACTGGAGGAAGTGCTAGCCAGATAACTCAATCCACAACTTTAGCGTCTGGTGACTATTGGCATAATTTGGGATATTTGCTTCCCATGAAATGTGCGGGGAACGGGGAAACATTTTATTGTCCTAGTTTCGCAGTAAAGCCGCAATCTGGCATATACTCGATGTCCACGTATAATCCATTGATAACACCCACAGCTTACTCGAGTGGAACATCGTGGTATGCGTCGTCATCGTATGCTTGGAATCCTTGGGTCGTGGACACCATTTCTGGAAAATCTTATAAGCGCAAGTATCAGAAATACAGCGATTTTGCTGCGGCTGGCGTTGTAACTCTTGCCTATGAACATTTGGTCAATCGGAATGCCAGTCCGACCGACATGACGATGGATCCGACTACAGTCGCTCATGACCGCGCCAAGGTCGAAGTGATGATGTATTCTGATAATAGCGTCAAGGCGATCAAAATAACCCCAGCCATATGGGCGGCGGCTTCTTCTGGAGGTCAGCAATCAATTTATTATCTCACAGGAATGACAAATCTTCTTACGGCTTTGGATGAAGCCCATTAAGAGGCGAATCTTTTAACCGCACCCGGTCAGCGAGAAGCTGGCTGGGTTTTTTATTGTTGCCGCTCCTTTCAAGTTCAAGCAAAACGGCAGCGTGAATTGAATTCACGCTGCCGTGCTTAATGGGAATTTATTGAACGCCAGTTTAATGACTCTTCGCCCCGCCCACGCCGTGCAGCGAATCCGCCTTCGCCAGCTTCGGCCAGCAGATCGCATAAAACGCCACGAACGCAAAACAGCACGCCGGCACAATGAATCCGCGGCACATATCATATTCGTCGGCGATGTAGCCGGTCAGTTTCGGCAGCACCGCGCCGCCCATAATCGCCATGACGATGAACGCCGAGGCTTTCTTCGTCTTCGCACCGAGTCCGTAAATGCCCAGCGCAAAAATCGTCGGGAACATGATGGACATAAAGAAATAACTCGCGAACACCGCCGCCACCGACACCCAACCGAGATTCGAAAAAATCAGCAGGCAGATGACAACATTCAGGATGGCGTAAAGGCCAAGGACTTTGTGCGCGGAAAATTTCTTAAGCAAACCCGCGCCCGAAATTCGGCCAACCAAAAAGCAAATGAACGCCGCCGAGGCCAGTGTGGCTGCGCCTTGATCGCTGATGTGCAAATGTCCGTCCGCGCCAGTTTCCAGCAAGCTTTTCAGCCAGCCGGAACTCCAGGAGTCAGGAATCGTCGGCACCATCGTGAAACCGGTTTTTTTGTAAACCGTCATGCAGTTGACAAAGAAACCAAAGATGCTCGCCTGCGCGGCGACGTAGAAAAATTGCGCGGCGACGGCCATTAAAAAATGCGGCCGCGCCATCAGCGAGTGCGCCACATCCGGCTTGGCTTCATCGAGCTGATAGTCGTCTTCGTTCTTGATGTCCGGCACATAAGACAGTTTGAAAACCACCGCGAGCGCAATGACGACAAACGCGACGGCGACGTAAGGAACGTAGATTTGCGGATTCTTGGAATAAAAATATTGCGCGCCGACAATCGGTCCGAAAATCCAGCCGATGCCGTTGCAGGATTGCGCGAGGTTGATGCGCGTGGCCGCAAAACGCGTCGGCCCCAGCACCGTCGTGTAAGGATTGGCGACCGTTTCCAGAAATGTCAAACCGGCGGCAATTGCACAAACGCCAATCAAATAGCCGATGAAAGCAGTCGTGGCCGAAACGCTGCCCGCGTGCGCCGCCGCCTGAATGTGCGTGGCGGGAATAAACCAGAATCCGCCGACCGCCACGAGCAACAGACCAGCGATGATGCCGCCTTTCCAACCCCAGCGCCGCGCGAGCCAGCCCGCGGGCAACGCCATCAAAAAGTAACCGAGATAATGCGCGAATTGCACATTGGCCGATTGCGACTGCGACAAATTCAGTTCGGTCTGAAAGTGTTTGTCCATCACATCAATCATGCCGTTGCAAAATCCCCACAGCAGGAATAGCGACGACACAAGACAGAAGGTGAACAGCATATTTTTTCCGTCCGGCAACTGAAACATCCCGAGTTTGGTGCCGGTGGAAGTGGACGATTGATTTGGTGTGCTCATGATTTGGTGTGGAATACCGTGGCAGTTTTAATAAATAGCCGCGCAGGTCAAGTTTCAATTGCAATTCGCGCTTCCGAAAAATGTGCGTTGTCGCCGCCGCCTCGCCAGAAATTGTTACACTCTGCACTTGCCCGAAAAATTGGAACTGGTGTCTAATCAGCCCATGAAATCTCGCTGTCGCTTCGCTTGCGCTCTGGGCGCGGCCATTTTGCTGACTGTAAATTTTTCCGTCCGCGCCGCCGATGATCCGCTCGCGTGGCCGCCCATCACATCGCAGACCAAGCCGTGGGCGTTCAACTGGTGGATGGGCAGTGCCGTGGACAAAACCAATCTCACGCACGAACTCGAACGCTACGCCGCCGGCGGACTGGGCGGCATTCACATCATCCCGATTTACGGCGCGAAAGGTTTTGAATCCAAATACCTCAACTACCTTTCGCCCGAATGGATGGACATGATGGGCTGGACGGTCAGCGAGGCAAATCGTCTCGGCATGGGCGTGGACATGACGACTGGAACCGGCTGGTGTTTCGGCGGCCCGCAAATCACGGATGAAGATGCGAACGCCAGTGTCGTTGTAAAAACTTATGAACTTGGTGTTGGTGAAACAATTAAAGAAAAAATTAACCGCAAATCCATTCAAGCGTTGGTTGCGTTCACACTGGACGGAAAATTTTTAACGGACCTTACAGATGCCATTTCTACCAACGGCGAAGTGGGATTTTCTCCGGGCGGAAACTGGATTAGCACCAGCACAAATTCTAAACCGCCAAAGATTGTAACTATTTACGCCATCTCGCAAAAACCTTCCGGCCAGAAAGTCAAACGCCCCGCGCCCGGCGGCGAAGGCTGGATGCTCAACCTGATTTATCCGCCCGCGATGGACGATTTTCTAAAACCGTTCACCGCCGCCTTCGCCAATTACCACGGCCCGAAACCGCGCGCCCAGTATCATGATTCCTACGAATACAAATCCGACTGGTCGCCGAATTTTTTCGCCGAATTTGAAAAACGGCGCGGCTACAAATTGCAGACCGAGTTGCCCGCGTTGTTCAGCAAGGACGACAACGACCACGCCAATCGTGTGAAGTGCGATTATCGCCAGACCGTCAGCGAAATCATGGCCGAGGAATCTTTGCCGAAGTGGACGGCGTGGGCGCACTTGGAAGGTTTCATCACGCGCGACCAGGCGCACGGTTCACCCGGCAATTGGCTCGACCTTTACGCCACCGCCGACATTCCCGAAACAGAATTTTTCAGCAAACACCGCAACATTCTGGTGTCGAAATTCGCGTCGTCCGCCGCGCACACCAAGGGCGGCAATCTCGTTTCTTCCGAAAGCGGCACCTGGCTGGAGGAACATTTCACCGAAAAACTTTCCGACGTGAAATATCTCATGGACGATCTTTTTCTCGCCGGCATCAACCACGTTTTTTATCACGGCTGCTGTTATTCGCCCGACGAAGCCGGCTGGCCGGGCTGGCATTTTTACGCCTCCACGGAAATGAACCCGCGCAATTCCATCTGGCGCGACGCGCCCGCCGTCAACGCCTACATCGCGCGCGTGCAATCCGTTTTGCAATCCGGCAAATCCGACAACGACATTTTGCTCTACTGGCCGATTGAGGATTTCTGGATGCAGCCCGGCAGCGAAATGCTCCCGCAACTCCGCGTCGAGGCGCAGGGCTGGTTCGAGCAGCAAGGCATCGGCAAGACCGCGCACGAACTGTGGGATCGCGGCTACGCCTTCGACTACGTTTCCGATGCGCAATTGAAAACGGCGAAAGTCGCGGATGGAAAAATCCAGATGCCCGGCGGAAATTACAAAGTCATCGTCGTGCCGGAATGTAAATATATTCCGCTGGAAACATTCAAACAACTGCTCGCGCTGGCGGAAAATGGCGCGACGGTAATTTTTGAAAAACAGTTGCCTCAAGATGTTTCAGGTGGAAATGATTTTGAAGAGCGGCGCTTAAAGATGAAGAATCTTATTTCAAATATAACGCTCGGTTTTTCACACCATTTCGTAAATCGAACCACAATTGGTGCTGGAGAAATATTAACTGGTAGCGGAAGTGATGTGTCGGAAGTGATAAAATTACAGCACGAACAAATGGTTGCTGTCGGACTCTCTTTTGTTCGTCGTTCCTTCGATTGCGGCTGGAATTATTTCATAGCCAATCGCAGCGGCGCGGATTTTGACGGCTGGATTACGCTCGCGCGTCCGGCAAAATCTATTGAAATTCTCGACCCGATGACTGGAAATTCCGGAGTTTCCGCGCAAAATCAAAACGGACAAATTCATTTGCAACTTGCCGCTGGTGAATCCTTAATTGTGCGCGCCTTCGACCATGTGCCGCTGGTATTTGCCACGCCACCATTATGGAATTATTTTCAAACCAACGGCCAGCCGGTTGAAATCACCGGCCAGTGGAACGTGAAATTTCTCGAAGGCGGACCGACAATTCCCGCGCCGTTCCTAACGACCAAACTCGGTTCGTGGACGGACAATGGCGACACGAACGCACAAAACTTTGCCGGCACAGCAAGTTACTCAACCACGTTCGACGCGCCCAATTCGCAATTCGCAATTCGCAATTCGCAATTCTTTCTCAATCTCGGCGACGTGCGCCAGAGCGCGCGGGTGCGCGTGAACGGCAAGGATTACGGCACGCTCATCACGCCGCCTTTCCGCGTGGTCGTGGACAACCTGAAACCCACCGGCAACACGCTCGAAGTGGAAGTCACCAGCGTCGCCGCCAACCGCATCCGCGACCTCGACCGGCGCGGCGTGAAATGGAAAACCTTCCGTGACATCAACATCGTGGACATCAATTACAAACCCTTCGACGCCTCCAACTGGCCGCTGACCGATTGCGGTCTGCTCGGCCCCGTCACGCTGACGCCAGTGACGCCGGAATGAATTAAAGCTGCAACGCAGCGACCGAAAATAGCCCGCAGTTTTAACTGCGGGCTATTTTCATTCGCACCTTCGGCGCTTCAAATTGCCAAGCCTCGACTAATTCCCCAGCGGCTTCTCTTTGGAAACCGTCGGACTCACGGCCATTTGGAATGTGGCGACAGTGTCTGGTTTGGCCGGATCAAAATCACCGAAGTCGTCCACGATAAATTTTTCGAGCGGCAAATTATCTTTTTGAATTCCGAACACCACGCACTTCGCCAATTCGTAACTGCCGTAGTTATTATGATGTGTGCCGTCCTGAAACGCCTTGTCCAAATCCGCGCCAAGCGCCTTGTAAAAAATCCGGCTCATCGCATTCAAATCAATCAGCGCGCAATTTTCTTCCTGCGCCACGTCGCGCACGGTTTGCGGATAACCGGCGAGCGTGTCGTGCTCCACGCCACCTTTGCGCTCCATCGAAGTCACTAAAACCGGCGTGCCGCCGTGCGCGCGCGTGCGGGTGACAAGGTTTTTCAGATTGGCTTTGTAAACCGCCAGCGCGTTCGTGGCTTTGTCTTTTTGGTCGTTGTGGCCAAATTGCACGAACAGATAATCACCTGATTTCATAAGGCTAAAAACCTTGTCGAACCGTTTTGCGCCGAGCGAACTTTTAATGCTCTCGCCGGATTCCGCGTAATTCGCCACGGCAATTTCTGGTTTGAAAAAACGCGGCAACATCTGGCCCCAACTATTCCACGGCTCGGCATATTGGTCGCACACAGTGGAATCGCCGGTGATAAAAATCGTCGGCACATTCGTCGGCGCGATGACGAGTGCGCGCAATGTCGGATGCGTGCCGTTAAATTCCAGCGTCAACTTTTCGTCCCAATCCACCGTCTCGTCTTGTAGTTCGCGTTGCTTGAGCTTTACATGCTCAGTGTCGGAAATACGCGGCGTCCGCACATTCACGATGAACGTCCGCGTCGCGAGTGTGCCTGGATGAATCCGGATTTTTTCCAGCATCAACCGCCGCTGCTCGGATTTCACGGTTGTCACAGCCTCGCCGGTTTTGTCATTGAGCAGCGCGGTCACGGCGTAATTTCCTTCCGGTAATTTCACGGAAAATAGAAATGGTTTTTCACTGGTGAAATAATCCGCGCCGCCAACTTCTGCGCCCGGCTCAAAACCATAACCGGCTTCGGCAGAATAAAGATTCGTAGTCGCAACGTGCGTCCAACCGGATTCTGATTGGCCGCTGCCGAAATCAAATTTGAAACTGGTCTGCGCCGCTGCCGCCAGCGCGAGTGTCAAAACCGGCAGACCGATGGAAAAAGTTTTTTTGTTCATAAAATTTATTCAACCGAAAGTTTGGGCGCGTCCGTGCGGAATTGCGCGGTGGGCAAGCCAGCGGAATTGTAAAGATGGCCGCCATCCGGAAAATTCACCCACGCATAACGCACGGCGACTGGCGCGGAAATTTCCGGGCTGCTGACGAGAACGGTGCTGCCATCAATCTTCGTTTCGGCGGGAATAAATTTTCCATCCGCGCCCGCGATGCTGAACCATTTCAAATTTCCGTCGCGCGCCACGAGTCCGTCCGCGTGCGAAAAATTCACGCGGATGGAATCACCTTCGACTTTCATGGATTGAAACGTCGGTCCAGCAAACTCTATTTTATAGCCGTAAACATTGGCGAGTGCGATGCGTGCGAGCCGGTCGCCTACATCCTGTTTATTTTTCGGATGGACGTTTTTACGTTCGCCGATGTCGGTGGCGACGGCCATGCCGGTGTTTGGCAATTGCAGAACAGTTGCCTGCGCTTCACGGACGAGCGGACTATTGCTCGCCGCGTCCTGGCCGGCGAGTTGCACGATGTAAAACGGAAAATCGCCTTCGCCCCAAAGCTTGCGCCAGTCGCGAATGAGCGCGGCCTGAACGTGCGGATAAAGTTCGATGCCGCCAGTGTTCGCGTCCACGATGGATTCGCCCTGATACCAAATCGCACCGCGAATCGCGTAGGGAATGACCGGCGCAATCATGCCGTTGAACAGCACGGTGGCGTTGTGTTGATCTTGAATCGGATCGCGCGCGCCACCGCCGCGCTTACGGTTTTTCGGTGCGGCGTTGGTCGCGGAAACATCCTCGGAACGCGGCGCAGCAATCACCGGCGGCGGGTTGGTGCGAAATTTTTCCACGGCGGCGTCAAAGCGATTGAGCAACGGTTTTAATTTTGGATCTGCCGCCATCGTCGCGCGGTCAATCCACGCTTCCGCCGTGCTCGCACCAAACGCTTCCGCGATGATGCCCACCGGCACTTTGATTTCACGCTGCAAATCGCGCGCGAAAATATATCCAACAGCGGAAAAGGCCGACGCGTTTTCCGGCGTGCAGATTTTCCATTCGCCACCGATGCGATTGGTTGGGGCGTAGGTTTTTTGCGCATCGCCAATGAACATGCGGATGAGTGGATAATTGGCGGCGGCAATTTCTTTTTCCTCGTTCGCAATACCCGCGAAATACTTCACCTTTTTCGACATGGAAAAATCCATGTTCGATTGGCCGGACGCGAGCCACACTTCGCCGACGAGAACATCGTTGCATTTCAGATTTTCGATTTGCGATTTACGATTGCCGCTCACGAGCAGTTCGCGCGGTTCGGCGCTGGCGGGCATGGGTTTCAAATCCACGCGCCATTTGCCATCTGCGTCCGCCGTCGTGGAAATTTTTTGTCCGGCAAATTCCACGGTCATTTTTTCACCGGCGTCCGCCGTGCCCCAAACCGGCACTGACATGTCGCGCTGTAAAACCATGTGACTGGTGAACGGGCTGGCGAGCTTCACTTCTGCCAGCAACGGGTTGGCGGTCAGCAGCAGCGCGAATAGACCGATTGAAATAGTTTTTAACATAAGATGAAAATCATTATTTGTCGGTTTTGGGTGTTGGCCGCGTATATTTATCAAAGACGGAAAGCACCGGCAGCGAGTTTCCATCTTCGTCAAAAAAACTGCGCGAGCCGAGGCTGCCGCGATTGCCCACGGCTGGTTCCCACCAAAAAATTCCTTTGCAGCGCTGATCAGGCGTTTGCAAAGCCACGCGCGTCAGTTCATCCAGAAAATCGCGCTGGCCTTCGGGCGTTTCGGGAAACGGCCCAACGCGGTCA
>CAILDU010000152.1 GCA_903833055.1 uncultured Verrucomicrobia subdivision 3 bacterium
GAAGCAATCATCAAACCGTTCAAGCTTGAAGAAGTGAAGGACGCGCTCAGCGAAATCGGCATCGAAGGTATGACCGTGAGTGAAGTCAAAGGATTCGGCCGCCAAAAAGGTCACACGGAAATCTATCGCGGCAGCGAATACACCGTGGATTTTCTCCCGAAAATCAAAATCGAACTCGTCATTGCCGACGCGCAGAAAGACGCGGCGATTGCGGCGATTGTGAAGTCGGCGAAGACCGGCAAAATCGGCGACGGCAAGGTGTTCGTCTCCACCGTGGAAGAATCCGTCCGGATTCGCACCGAAGAAAAAGGTGATTCCGCCCTCTAAACCAATCAACGAACTCATTTATTAAAACGAACATGAAAAAATATTTTCTTACTCTTGGTTTGCTGGCCGTCACTGCGCTGGGAACTTTGTCCGTGCGCGCCGATGATACGAACGTCATGGCTGCAGCTACGAATGCTGTCGCGGCGGTTGCTCCGGCACCGCCCGCCGCCACGATTGATCAACGCGTTGGCGCACTCGAAGCTTACATCGCCAACACCGACCCGACCGCGCCGTTGAAAGATACGAATGGCGTGGCGGCGACGGATGTCATCATTGGCAATCCGGGACCCGGCCATAATGCGTGGTTGCTGACCAGCACGGCGTTCGTGTTGTTCATGACGCTGCCCGGCCTCGCGCTGTTCTACGGCGGCATGGTCCGCAAGAAAAACGTGTTGTCCGTTCTCGCGCAATGCTTCCTGATCACCGGCCTCGTGACCATCCTTTGGGTGTTCGTGGGTTACGGCATGATCTTCGGCGGCAGCGGCGCGGCGGCCACGGAAGACTTGATTCCGGGCTGGGTCGGTAAGCCGGGAGCGGATTTGATGTTGGGTGCTGTGACTTCGGCGCCGAACAGCAATTACTCCTACTGGGTTTCCGAAAACGTGTTCGCCATGTTCCAATTGATGTTCGCCATCATTACGCCGGCGCTCATCATCGGTTCCATCGCGGAACGCATGAAGTTCAAAGCGATTCTCGTATTCATGACGCTGTGGATGTTCATTGTGTATTTCACCCAAGGTCACGCGATCTGGGGCATCAATGGTTACATGAACGGTGTGTGGAACGCCAAGGCGGGCATTCATGCAATTGACTTCGCCGGTGGCACGGTGGTGCACATGACCTCTGGTTATTCCGCCCTCGTGCTCGCGTTGATTCTCGGCAAGCGCAAAGGTTTCGGCAAAGAAAACTTCGCGCCGCACAGCTTGGTCTTGACCTACATCGGCACGGGTATGCTGTGGGTCGGCTGGTATGGTTTCAACTCCGGTTCCGCCTGCGCGGCCGACGTGGTTGCGGCGAATGCCTTCACCACCACGACCATTGCGACGGCGATTGCGTCCTTCGTCTGGCCGATGTGGGAATGGATCGTCAAAGGCAAGCCGAGCGTGCTCGGTTTCTGCTCCGGCGCTGTCGCTGGCCTCGTCGTCATCACGCCCGCTTGCGGTTTCGTGACGAGCACGGGTTCGATTTACATCGGTCTCGCGGCGGGCACGATCTGCTGGTTCATGTGCTACAAAGTCAAAGCTTGGTTCGGTTATGACGACGCGCTGGACACGTTCGGCGTGCACGCCATCGGCGGCACGACGGGTGCCATCATGACCGGCATGCTGGCGCGCAATGTCGCCAACGGCAACCTGAAGGGCAACCTCTCAGCTTACGTCACGGATAGCTGGTTTCAACCGCTAGTTAAGGAACAGCTCAAGGCCGTGGTCATCACCATCGTGTTGAGCGTCGTGGCCACCGTGGTCATCGCCTACATCACGAAGTTGCTGGTGGGTCTGCGCCCGACGGAAGAAGTCGAAATGACTGGTCTCGACGAATCCGAACATGGCGAAGTCGGCTACCACGGCTAAAACCAATCGTCAGGAGGAGTGGGGAATTCCAGACGGCGGGCAACGCAAGTTGCCCGCCGTTTTTCTTTTTTAATCGGAAAATCAAAATTCGATTTCACGCAAAGACGCCAAGTCGCGAAGAAAATTCACTTTGCGCCTTGGCGTCTTTGCGTGAGGAAAAAATTATTCAAACTACCTGAACCACCAGCGCCGTCGTGTTGTCGCGGCCATCGTTTTTTACGGATTCATTTACGAGCAGTTGTGCGGCGGAATTATTTTTGTCCTTCGCCGCTGCGCGCAAAATGTCTACGAGCGAATGTTCAAAAAGGCCCTCGTTCAAACCGTCGGAACAGAGCAGAAAAATATCGCCGCGTGCGTATGCCACTGCGCCAACCTGCGGATCCACAAACTGATTTGTGCCCCCGAGTGCTTTTTGTAGCACGTTCCGACGCGGATGCGTGCGCGCCTCGTGCGCGCTGATTTTCCCGTTGCGAAACAACCAGTTCACATAAGTATCGTCCTGCGTGACCTGCCGAATTTCTTTGGCTTTCGCGGGCAGATGGTAAATCCGGCTGTCGCCGATATGGCCGAAATACATCCAGTCCGGCGTGAACCAAGCCAGGCTCAAAGTGGTTTGCATCCCGCTGGTTTCCTCGTAACTGCCGCCGACAAAAACCAGCGCGCGATGGATTTGCGCGAACAACTCCGCGAGCACATCGGCAAAACCGGCGTCCAGCCCGCGAGCCGTATTTTGAAAGGCGCGCGGCAGCAACGTGGTGATTTTTTCGACGGCGATGTTGCTGGCGTATTCGCCCGCCTTGGCTCCGCCCATACCGTCGCACACCGCGAAAGTGAAATCATGTTTCGCGGTCGGCGCTTCACCAAATTTACCGAGCCGGTGAACTTCCTGTGCGTCGAAACGCAAACCGAGAAAGGAATCCTCGTTATTTTTGCGCACCTTGCCGATGTCCGAGCAACCGGACCATTTTAAACCTGTTGTTTTGTTTTTAGCGGGAGCCTTCATGCGGATTTATTTTTGTCATCCGGTAAAATGGTGGCGAACTCGAAATCAATCAGACAAAAACGTCCGTCGGAAAAACGATACGTTACGTTGCGGATGTCCGGGTCGTCGTGACGCACGCCGAATTTTTCGAGTTCCGCAAAAAGTTCCTGCCGCCGTTTTTCGTCCAGATGATTGACGCGCGCGCCGCAGTTGGTGGTGACGATGCGAAGTTTTTCGCGGTCCGCTTCCAACAGACGCGGCACGAACGGGCAGCCGCGCGCCTCCAAATGCCGCAGCACCCGCACTTCGTTGTCGAAGCGTTCGAGCGCATTTGCGGCGTGATAAACTTTAAAGACGCGGCCATCAAAGCTCAGGTGAACCGTCGCGCGCAATGTGTCTTTGACCTTCAACATCCGTGCGGCGAATATGGCGCATCCCGGCGGCGATGCAAAGCGGCATTGCGCGAAAAAGAATTTTTTTATTCACGCTGATTAAAAGCGCGCAGAATTTTTGTCGGCGAATCAACGGCGTCAGCGGTGGACAAATTTATTCACGCAATTAAAACCATTGAATCCATTGGCAGACGTTGCGAAATAATTTTTTCCAGCGGTGATTAAACAAAATTCTTGCGGTCTGGCATCGTCCCTGCTCAAACTTTCCCACCGTTGATTGGCTGATGCTTTCGCATGAGTTGAATCGCAAAAACAAAATCAAAAACACAACCACGCACATGGCAAAATACAAATTAGAATACCTCTGGCTGGACGGTTATACACCGGTTCCCAACCTTCGCGGCAAAACGCAAATCAAGGAATTCAAAACTTTTCCCAAGTTGTCCGAACTCCCGATGTGGGGTTTTGACGGCAGCTCGACGCGTCAGGCGGAAGGCCGCACGTCGGATTGCATGCTCAAGCCGGTGGCTGTCTATCCCGACACCACTCGCAAGAACGGCGTGCTCGTCATGTGCGAAGTCATGATGCCGGACGGCAAGACGCCGCATCCGAGCAACGGCCGCGCGACCATTCTCGACGACCCCGGCGCATGGTTCGGTTTCGAGCAGGAATATTTTCTCTACAAAGACGGACGGCCCCTCGGCTTTCCGAGCAACGGTTATCCGTATCCGCAGGGCAAATACTACACCGGTGTCGGCTACGACGCCGTTGGCTGCATCGCTCGTGAAATTGTTGAGAAGCACCTCGACCTTTGCCTCGACGCCGGCATCAACCACGAAGGCATCAATGCCGAAGTGGCGAAAGGCCAGTGGGAATTCCAGATCTTCGGCAAAGGCTCGAAGATTGCCGCCGACCAGATGTGGGTCGCGCGTTACCTCCTCATGCGCTTGTGCGAAAGCTACGGCGTGGATGTGAACTTCCATTGCAAACCGCTTGGCATAGACGTGGACTGGAACGGTTCCGGTATGCACGCCAACTTCTCAACTGACCACATGCGCGAAGTCGGCGGCAAAGATTATTTCGAAGCGCTCATGGCCGCGTTCGATAAATACAAGAACGAACACATCGCCGTTTACGGCCCGGACAATCACCTGCGCCTGACCGGCCTGCATGAAACGCAGTCCATTGACAAGTTCAACTACGGTGTCGCGAACCGTGGCGCGTCCATCCGCGTCCCGCACAGCTTTGTGAACAATGGATACAAAGGTTATCTCGAAGACCGCCGCCCGAATTCTCAGGGCGACCCTTACCAGATCGCCAGCCGCATCCTCCAGACCATTGCGACTGTGCCGACCAAGAAGTCATCCAAGAAGTAATTCCCAATCCCGACCAACGGAGGAACCGGGGACGGCGCGAACCAAAAGTTCGCGCCGTTTTTCTTTCACGGTTGTCATCGCCCACCGGTTACGCGCAGCAATAGCTTTTTCATTACATGCGGACGAAATTGAAATAGCTTTTGCTTGATAGAGATTTACAGGTCAGCTTTCATGCACTTATGAACATGCCAGATGCTCCCACAGTCAATTGGTTTGGC
>CAILDU010000153.1 GCA_903833055.1 uncultured Verrucomicrobia subdivision 3 bacterium
CCGCCTGCACCCGGCCTTGCGAGAGCACGTCATTCTGATCAATGCCGGCGAAATACGTGATGACTTCCTGCGGCGCCAACGCTGTCAGAACCGCGTCAGGCGCAGTGTTTTTATATGCCCAGTCAGTGACGTTCGTGATCTGGAATTGAATCGGAATGCTGACCGTGATCAGGCCGACCGCTTGCGCTTTGGAAGTGTCATTGGTGTCGCCGCTCGCCGTCGCGGAGGTGACAGTGGCGCGGTTGGCGACTAGGAAATTTTCTTCTTTGTTGTGGCTGACCGTCCAAAGAATCGTGTTCACCGCTTCGCTTTGCGGGTCGGGCGTGTAGCCGACGGCGAAGGACTGAATCTGCTCGGTGCGAAAGCGATAAATTTTGTCCGCCGGCCACGGCAGCTTGAAATGCGCACCGGGATTTAGCGTCGCAACCGGCTTGCCGAAATGTTCCAGCACGGCCTGTTCGCCGACATCCACGAACACAATCGTCGTGGACAAAATCAGCGCGGCAAATTGGATGAGCAGCAGCGCGGCGAGATTTTTTTGCGCCGCCTGAAAAAACCACGTTTCGGAAACTTTGAAGCCAAATTGGTAATCCAAAGTTTGCGCCGCCGTGGTGAACAGACTTTCCGGCTGCGCGAAAATGCCGACGACGCGGCTTTCGTAAAGCGGGCGGGCGATTTTGCCTTTGATGCGTGGACGATAAATTTCCAGCAGCAGCGTCAGCAAATTTTCCACCGCCATCAAACCGAGCAGCACACACAGGCCGCGCGCGATCCAAAAATCTGCGCGCGGAGATTTCAATTCAACGCCCGCGATGGCGAGCGCGGTGAGCGCGCAAACGTAAGCGCCCGCCAGCAGAAAACTTGCGCCAGGGCGCAGCAGTCGGTGATTTTCCAGCCGCGCAATCGTCACGGAAAAACGGCCGATCAAAAACAGCAGGAGTGCGAAAATAGCGAATAACGACAGCGCCGCAGTGGCATTCGCTCCATTGAGTCCGGCGGTGGCTTTGCCACTCCAATTCCAGAGCAGCCACGCGCCACCGGCTTCGAGCAGCAAAATCAAAACCGCGAAGCCGGGCACGAAATATTTTTCAAATTGCAGCCGCGCGTTTTGCGCCGGAAAACTGCCGCCGTCTTTGCTTTCAAACAGCGATTGCCCACGGCTGCGCGCGAGTTCGTCCAACTCCAATTTTTCCAACCGCTCGTTTTCTTCGAGCCGCATCTGAAACCAACTGATGCCCGCCACGATGACGCCGAGGCCGAGAAAAATCGAGGCGACCTGTCCCGCGAGCGAACCGGCGAAAACTGTCACGCCAAAGCCGGCGAGAAAAATCAGCACCGCGACCGCGAGGTTCACCAGCCCGTTTTTTTGGATGTTGCGTTCCATTTTAGTTCAACTCAATTCACGGTCATCAAACAGCGCCACGCCCACGGCCAGCGCCGCGCCGGCATAACAAATTGCATAGCCGAGCGCCTTGCCGACGTAAGCCCACTGGAAAGTATTTTTTCCAGTTTCGAGCGCATCGGCGAGCCAGAAAAGCTGCCAGTTCGGAACGACCGTGTAAAGTGTTGAAGCCCACCAACTGCCTTTGGCGGCGGGCAATCCGAAGAAATAATCTGACATCAGGCCGACCAGAAAAATCGCCGAGCAGATCGCCAACGTCGCAATCATGTCGAGCCGCGTGGAACACGCCAGCGCGACGGCGGCGAGAATCCAGAGCGCGAATAAAATTAAAATTCCAGCGGGAACCAGGCGCCAATCTACTTTTGCCTGTTCGCCGAGGCTTTGCATCTGGTGGGTGAATTGGAAAATAATGAAGGTTGCCAGCGTGACCATTACGACCAACGCGATTACTGCATCGCTCACGAACGGGCGGCGCAGGAAGAAGTTGCTGAAACCTGCCAGCGCGTAGGCCAGCAGAATGCCGCCGCCAAAAATGCCAATCGCGAGCAGATTTGTTGAACCGTAAGCGTCAAACGCCATCCAGCTGGCGAGCATCACGCCGACCATGTTGACGTAGGCCAGCAGCGCCAGTGCGACTGCGAGTCCGGCGAATTTTGCCAGCAGGAATTGCGCGCGCCCGACCGGCTTGGACAAAACGGCGAGCGCCGTGCCGCTGCGGATTTCCCGCGCGAGCGAGGCCGACGCACTTAACACCGCGCCGAACAAACCGGACAGGAGCATCACGGCGAGCGCGCTCGTTTTGACGAGCTTCATCTCGTCGCCGAACGCGAAGTAATAAGGCACGGCGAGAAAAATCTCGAACAGCACGGAGCCCGTCATCAGCAGCAGAAAAATCGGCTGCCGGATGAGTTCCATGAAGGCGTTGACCGCAATGTTTCTAAATTGACGCATGAACTTCCGATTAGCTTACAAACCGCGCGCACGTTTGCAAACGGTTAATCAGCTTGGGCAACGAAATGGAGCAGGAAAATGCGGTTTGCGTTCAAAAGAAGTTTTAGCCGAAAATAAAACCGCCGCCACGGTTGCGCGGGGCGGCTGATGAATTACGGAAGAATTATTTTACGGCGTGGCCGTGCGGTAGAAGCGGCGATTCAAGTTCGTTGCTGCCGAGTCAGTAAATTTTATTCCGCCGCCGCTGGCATTGGTGGAAATATCAATCCAAGTCGTCAGATTAGTTGAGGCTTGAATCCGATAGCTGTTGGTCGTATCGAAAATCGTGTTCAGGCTGAATCCAGAGCCTTTGACCATTGCTGCTCCGTTGACAAAGGGAGAGCCGGTGACCACTTGCACGGCTCCGATGTCATAGGCTCCGTTTTGCGGACGCGGCACACCGCGCTGGTCAGTTTTGGGCGCACCGGCGCTGGTTCCGTAACCGATGGCAAAACTGCCCGCAAGCGGGGCGCAAGTCAGAGTAGAGCCACCGTTGTTTTGCAACGTGCCGAGATTGGCACTCACATTCTGAAAATCAAAAATGCTCAAATTCGTCGCCCCTTGGTTGTTGCCGATTAGATTTGAGCCAGAACTAATGTAAGTTCCCATTAAATCTGGACTGCTAGTTGTCGCACTGTTTCCCGCTGCAATCGTGTTCAGAAGAGTTACACTTGCACCATAATTGCAGATACCACCCGCATAGCAGGGGCCTTGCCAGCACAAATTTGACACTATTGTGCAATTAACTATAAAAGTGGTTCCGGTTTGGATAAAAATTGCTGCGCCTATGCCGTCACCTGGATCACCAGAGATACCATTTGCCCCACCTGCTCCACCACCGAACCCACCAGAGCCACCCACAAAAGCAAATAAAGATCCGCCGCCGCCGCCGCCGCTGCCAAATCCCCCTGGTGAGCCAGAAGTTCCAATGCCACCACTACCGCCTGCGCTGCCGCCGCCATTTCCACCATTGTTATTATTATAGTTGCCTGAAAGACCATGGCCGCCTCCGTTTGCCGTGTTTAGAAAAAATGTAGAATTAGTGATTCCAACATTGCCGGAAGAACTAAATAATGCTCCACCAAAGCCAGCACCGCCGCCTCCACCTCCAGCGCTTGAGTTTTGGCCATTCGCACCCACGGCAGCATTTCCTATGAAAGCAGACTTCGAAATCGTCAAAGACCCCGTGTTGTAAATGCCACCTCCAAATCCTGCATCTGCAAAATTATTTGAAACAATCAAGCCGTTAACAGTCAACGCTCCGGCATTGAAAATTGCTCCTGCATTGCCGGCCCGATTACCTGACAATGTGGAATTATTCAAAATCATCGTCCCCGAGTTATAGATTGCACCACCCACTGAATTGTAGAACGAAGCACCAATTCCAGCCTGATTACCAGAAATTACAGACGAGGAAATAATCATGACACCGCTGTTGATGATTGCCCCGCCGAATAAACTATTGGCAGCAATGTCATTCGTGATAACGCAACTACTAACAGAGAGGGTGCTCGCATTGCTGATGGCCGCTCCGCTGTTCGTCGTATAGCAATTTGCCAGCGCGAGATTTGAAAGACTGTTGGTCGTTCCCGTTGCGAAAGTGAAAAGCGGCAGGGTTCCGCCGCCGCTGATAATTGAGGGAGCAGATGCCGTTCCAGTGATTGCCACGCTGTTTGTGATTGTGGGCAACTGCAATCCCAGCGTGATACTTGTCACGGAAATATTTATCCGATTCTTTCCCGGTGTGGCATTTGCTTGGGCGATTGCTACCGGCAAAGAACCGGGACCTGAAATGTTTGCAGTCGTCACGTTAAAAGTTGCTGCGTGAAGGCAATCCGTGGTCGCGGCTGTGAAACCGAAACCTATGAGCAGCGCAGGCAGGATGAATAGATTTTTAATGTATGTTTTCATTGGCTGGTAGGAGTGTCGTGCCTATAAACTCCTGAATATTGTGTGTATCTGCGAAAGTGTGGTTGCGTTGGTCAAGGAGTGGAGAACTGTGCCGTGAGTCGTTCCGTCCATAATTAGTATGGCCTGCGTTGCATGGTCGTAGGTAAACGCATAACGCTTGCCGCTGATGAAAACCCACAAGACATTCTTCATCTGGCCATTACGCTCTAAAACCTCAATCGGAGCTGGGTCTTTGCGCCAGACGATACCTCCGATAATTGCCACAGCAATCTCGTTGACATTGTTTGCATGATGGGCGGCTCTAGAAAGGACTCCTTGAAGATATTCTTGGAGGACTGCTACATCTGTCACTGGTTTTGGCATATGGTTATAAGGTTGATGTTAATCAATTTTATTTCACGCTGGCACGGTGACGCTCACGGGCAAACTCCACACGCCTACTTGCGCGTCGCCCACGCGATAAATCGCGCGATAAGTCCAGATGGCGGGCGTGGCGGGAAAAGCTTGCGTGTCGGTATAACCGGGCGTGGTGTCAAAGGCCAGCAGCCCAAAACCTTTGCCGTCGTTGCGATCCACCTGCAATTCGCAGATGTCCAGATACGCGCTGTTGCCGCCCCAGCCCCATTTCACATTCACATGGTTGCCGGAAATAATGGCGTCAATGGTCGGCTGGATGGTGGTCAAATCCGGGCCGGTCTGCTGGCTGCCTTCAATGCCGAGCGCCTGGCCGATGGCTTCGTTGTAATTGGCGTTGGCCTTGATGGATTGCACGAGTGCGCGGAAACGGGCTTCGATGCCCGGAGCCACGGCGGGAACAGCCGCCGGAAAAACGGGCGCGACCGGCGCACCGCTGGCGGGAGCCGTGCCGCCGCCGCGTTCAATGTTTTTCCAAGCCGTCCATTGCTGCGCGCCATTGACCATGACGGCAAGACTTTTAACGGTGAAATCAAAGTAGGCAGCGTCCCCGGCCTGTGCGGCAATCTGCGCCGCTGTCAGTCCGAGCAGTGCGGAATAACCGCCGATGCCATTCTTGAAGGTTTGTTGTTGGACGTTAAATGCGTCGTCATTGGTAGCGATGTAGTCTGATTTAGCCATAGGTGTTGTTTTTTATACCGTGGTTGTGGTTGAGAGGTTAAAACGTGTGATTTTTGGCAGTTTAGGCGTGTTTTTGGCGAAAAACCGTGCGGTAGAATGATTCTGCCGTGCGGTGGAATGATTTTCCGGCGTGGCAGAATGGCTTTCCGGCATGGCTGGCGAAACCTGCCGTGCGGTGAAATAGTATGGCCGTGCGGTCAGGAAATTTTTCGGTGTGGTCGGAGCGGGCGACCATGCGGCAGAGGCAACCCGCCATGCGGTCACGAGTTCCAACCGTGCGGTTGGCGGAAGTTGCCGTGCGGTTGGCG
>CAILDU010000154.1 GCA_903833055.1 uncultured Verrucomicrobia subdivision 3 bacterium
CGTCAAAGTTTCCGTCACCGACAACGGCACGCCGAACTTGAGCGCGACGAACACTTTCACCGTCACCGTGAATGCGCTGACGCAACCGACCGCGACCACGCCGAATTACAGCGCCGGACAATTCAGCGTCGGCGTCAGCGGCCAAGTCGGCCCCGACTACGCGCTGCAAGCCACGACGAATCTCGCGGGTGGCACATGGACGACCGTGGCCTCGACGAATTCGCCCGCAACCATGCCCGTCATCCTCACCGACCCGAACGCCAGCGCGCAGCCGATGCAATTTTACCGCGTCGTCACCGGCCCGCCGCTGCCGTGATTTTGAGGCAAGTTGAATCGGAAAATTCGCGGTGGGCAAGTCGCCCGCCGCGAATTTTTTTCCGAAACCGAAATGAGAAATGGAATTATCACCTAACCAAAGGCAAACTATGTTTATGAATCCAAAACTCAAACTGTCCGCCACCATTGCGTTTTTATTTACCCTCGCCATCAGTTTAACGACGGCGAAAACTTTTGACGTTCGCCAGTCCGGTGCGACCGGTGATGGCAAAACGCTCGACACGACGGCCATTCAAAAGGCTTTGGACGATTGCGAAAAATCTGGCGGCGGTATCGTGGAGCTACCCGCTGGAACTTATTTGAGCCGCCCGCTTTTTCTGCGGAGCCAGACGACCTTGCAACTCGATGCCGGAGCTGTCTTGCAGGCGCGCGATGAACCGGCGGATTTTCTGGATGCCAAAGGCGCGACGATTGCGTTCTTGAATGGAAAACAGTTGTCGCACGTCGCCATCACCGGTTCTGGAATCATTGACGGCGCGGGCGCGCGCTGGTGGGCACCCGTGCGCGCGGCCAAAAAGACCGGCGCGAAGGAAACCACCCGTCGTCCGCGGCTGATTATTTTATCGAACTGCAAAAATGTCCGCGTGGAAGGCGTGACGTTGCAAAATTCGCCGAGCTTTCACCTTGTGCCGTCGGATTGCACGGACGTGGTTATTTCCGGAGTGACGATTCATGCGCCCGCAGATTCTCCAAACACCGACGCGATGGATCCGAGTTGTAAAAATCTGCTCGTTACGAACTGCACGTTCGATGTGGGCGACGACAACATCGCCATCAAAGCCGGCCACGCCACGGCGGCCGGCGAATTTCAGGACGAAAATATTACTGTGATTGGCTGCACCTTTTTGCACGGCCACGGCATGTCCATCGGTAGCGAGACGCGCGGCGGCGTGAAAAATTTGCTGGTGACGAATTGCACTTTCAACGGCACGACCAGCGGCATTCGCATCAAGACTTCGCGCGACCGCGGCGGTCTCATTGAGGGCGCGGTTTATACCGGCCTCACCATGACGAACGTGGACGTGCCCATCAACATCACTTGTTATTATCCGAAAGTTCCCGTGACCGACACCGCGCAGCCGGTAACGGAAAACACGCCAATTTACCGCGACATTTTAATCAAAAATCTTACGGCGTCCGGTCAGAAAAGCGCGGGCTTCATCGTCGGCTTGCCGGAAATGTGTATCTCCAATGTCGTCTTTGAAAACGTCACGCTGGCGACCAAAACCGGCCTGACTATCCGCAACGCGCAGGGAATCCAATTCAAAAATTCCACCGTCACGGTGCAGAACGGCGCTGCATTCACGGCAGAAAACGCCACGGTAACCGGTTTGGCCGCGGCGAAAAAGTGACACCGTTTTAGTGACACCGTTTTTTATTTTCCAATGCCATGAAATTTTCCGCGCACACAAAAAATAGTTTTTTTTGCGCGCGTTTTTTGCTGCTGGCAGTTGGAGTTTTTTTGTCCGTTCGTCCGGTTTTGGCGTCGCCGCCGTTGCCGATTATCAACACGAACAACATTGTCGTTATCACCAATGCAGCTTACGGCGCGGTGGGCGATGGTGTGACCGACAACGCGGTGGCCATCTCCAACGCCATCACCAAAGCGGCCAGTGGCGGTGTGACAAATGGCTTGGTCGGCGGCACGGTGAAAATTCCGCCGGGAATTTTTTTGAGCGGCCCGCTGCTACTGAAAAGTTCGGTCAATCTGCAAATTGACAGCGGTGCGATTTTGCGGATGCTGCCGTTCAACCAATATCCCATGAGCTGGTTCACGAACAATGTTACCAATGTTTATTTTGTGGTGACGGGCAATTTTATTTCCGGCTCCAGCCTGACGAACATCGAGATCAGCGGCGCGGGTGCGATTGACGGGCAGGGCGCGCCGTGGTGGCCCTGGGCCAACACCAACAACGCCGTCCGGCCACGGATGATTTCGCCTTCTTCCTGTTACCGCGCACTGTTCCAAAATGTGACCTTGTCCAACTCGCCGATGTTTCACCTCGCGCTCAACGGCGGCAACATTACTGTGTCGGGCGTCACGGTCAGTGCGCCAGCATCTTCGCATAACACCGACGCGTGCGATGTCAGCGGGACGAACATCCTCGTGCAAAATTGCAATATCAGTGTGGGCGATGACGATTACACCTGCGGCGGCGGCACGCATGATGTGTTGCTGACGAATAATACTTATGGCAGCGGCCACGGCGTTTCAATCGGCAGTTACACCGACGGCGGCGTGTCGAACATTACGGTGATGAATTGCACTTTCAATGGGACGGACAATGGCATTCGAATTAAATCCGACATCGGTCGCGGCGGGTTGGTGCAGAACATCAACTATTTCAACCTCGGCATGACCAACGTGCATATGCCCATTCAGGTTTACGGGTATTATTTGTTTAACGGCGGAGCCTACACTCCCAGCAGCGTCACGCCAGCCATGGCCGCCGGCACCAACGCCGTGTCGCCCATCGCCGCCAACACGCCGGCATTCCGCAACATCACCTTCAGCAACATCACCGCCACCTCCGTGAGCAGTTATCCCATCGGCATCATTTGGGCGCGCACAGAAATGCCCGCAACCAACATCGTCTTCAATAAAGTTAACCTCACCGGCGACGAAAGTTTTGATCTCTACAATGTTGTCGGCGCACAGTTCATTGACTGCAACCTCAAGCCTTCGTCCGGCAAAACCACCTTCCTGCTTTTTGACGCGCAAGCCATCATCACCAACAGCACGCCGACGGACACGCTATTTTTGTTCGACGGTCTGACGACTAATGGCTACGGCAATTCACTTTCGTTTTACAATGCAGCGGGTTCGCTTAAAACCACCAACGCCTTTGATGACGGCCCACTCGTGCTATCCGCCAGCACGTTCTCCGTCAGCAACAATCTCGCGTTACGTTCGACCACGACGCTGAATTATTTTCTCGGCACGAATGCGGCCAAAGTCGCCGTCGTCGGCAACCTTGCGCTTGGCGGCACAAATAATTTTTCCGGCGGCAGCGGATTTACCAACGGCACTTACACCGTGATGACTTACACTGGAACTTTGAGCGGCAGCGCGCCCGCACTCGGCTCCGTGCCGTCCGGTTACAATTACGTCTTTAACACCGCCACGGCGGGACAGGTGAATCTGGTGGTGTCGCTCACCGCCGCGCCGACCAACCTCGTGGCCACGGCGACGAATTTACAAATTAACTTGAAATGGAATTCCCTCGCCGGCGCGACGAGTTACAACTTGAAACGCGGCACGACGAGCGGAATTTATCCGACAACTTTTAACGGATTGTCGGCGACAAATTACACCGATGCGAACGTGACCAACGCCGTGAATTATTTTTACATCGTGTCGGCATCCAGCGCAGGCATTGAAAGTTCCAACTCACTGCAAGTCACGACTGCGCCGTTGCCGTCCAGCCAACCGACAAACCTTGTTTTGCAAGTCGTGAGCAACCGCTTGCAACTTTCGTGGCCGCAAGATCACCTCGGCTGGCGGCTACAAATCCAAACGAACAATTTGAGTCGCGGCATTTCGACGAACTGGGCGACGGTCGCGTATTCCACCAACGTCATCGCCACCAACATAATCATCAGTCCTACCAATGGTTCCGTGTTCCTGCGCCTGATTTATCCGTAAAAATTTATGAAGCAAAAAATTATTGCCATCACCATCGCGTCGCTGCTTGCCAATTTTTATTTACTGCGCGCCGCGGAAGTTTCCACTCCCGAACCTAAAATTAAAATCGTTCTCGTCGGTGATTCCACCGTGCAAGACAGCTCTGGTTGGGGGCTTGGTTTTCGGGAATTTATTGACACTAACAAAGTCGAACTCATCAACACCGCGCGCGGCGGTCGCAGTTCTTTGAGTTTTATTAAGGAAGGTCGCTGGACGAATGCGCTCGCGTTGCACGGCGATTATTATCTCATTCAATTCGGCCACAACAACCAGCCCGGACATCCGGGCCGCGAGACCGACATGCCGACGTTCATTTCCAACATGACGCAATATGTGACCGACACGCTCGCCATCGGCGCAAAGCCAATTCTCGTCACGCCGCTCACGCGCCGCCAATGGGATAAAAATAATCCGACAAAAATAAATTCCACGCTCGAACCTTACGCCGCCGACGTGCGCGCCATTGCCGCGCTGGAAAAAATTTCGCTCGTGGATTTGCACGCGCGCAGCATCGAGTTGGACGAAAAACTTGGCCCGAAAAAATGTGAGTCGTTCAGTCCGGTCAAGAAAGTCAACGGCACAAACGTTTATGACGGCACACACTTAAAACCTAATGGTAGCGTAATTTTTGCGCGCTTGGTCGTCGCCGAACTTTGCAAAAATGTGCCGGAACTTGCGCCCTATTTGCGCGACGAACCGCGCAACAAGAATCCCAAGTCGGTGGATTCAAAATATGACGCCGTCGTTTCCGCCGACGGTTCTGGCACGCAAACCAATTTGCAGAACGCCATTAATTCTGCGCCCGACAACGGCACAAATCCATTTTCAATTTTGATCAAAGCCGGAACCTATCAAGGCCAGTTCCTTGTGCCAAAAACGAAATCGCACATTCATTTGGTCGGCGAAGAAATGGCGAATACGATTTTCACCGGCTCGCTCAACCAGCAAGACCCGCAACAATTTCCTGACCGTCCGTTTTACAACAACGCCAGCACGGTGATTCTCGGCGATGATTTTAGCGCGGAAAATATTACGTTCCAAAACACGTCCGGCGATCACGGTCAGGCGCTTGCGTTGCGTGCGGATGGCGACCGCGAGATTTTTAACAATTGCCGACTGCTCGGCTGGCAGGACACTTTGCTCGTGCAAAATGGCCGGTATTATTTCACGAATTGTTACATTGAAGGTCGTGTGGATTTTATTTACGGATCGGCGGCGGTGGTTTTTGACCGCTGCGAAATTCACAGCAAGAATGGCGGCCACGTCACCGCTGCGAACACGCCGAAGGACAAGCCGTTTGGTTTTGTTTTCATGAATTGCAAACTTACCGGCGACCCGACGCCGTGGGTTGCGCCGACCAACGCTGCCGCCGCATCAAAAAAAGTGCTGGGCGATCTTGGTCGTCCGTGGCGGCCTTACGCGAGCGTGACGTATTTGAATTGCGAAATCGGCAGTCACATCGCGCCCGCCGGTTGGAACAATTGGCGCAATCCGACGAACGAATTGACCGCGCGCTACGCCGAATACAACAGCACTGGGCCGGGCGCAAATCCCGACAAGCGCGTGAAATGGGCGAAGCAACTCACGAAAGACGAAGCGGAAAAAATTACCATCGAAACCGTTTTGGGCGGCAGTGATAATTGGAATCCGACTGCGTCCGCACAATAAAATTTCAGCCAGCCGTCGTTGGCCGGAAGCGGAAACATTTGAAGTCAGCGTGGTCGGCGGAATTTTCCGAATCGCGTTTAAGCGTGTAAATACCGGTCTTTGCGCCGATCCAAGTGCCCGCCGTCGCCTGAAATTTTTGTGGCACGGAAACAAAATGATTCAGCTCTGCGAAACTAAATTCGCAGAGGCCGCCGTCGGCCACGGTCACGCGCAAAGTGATTTGTCCGCCGGAAATTTCCCGTAGCACTTCGTCCTTTTCGCCGTGGCGGAAGACGATTTGATTTTTATCTCCCGCGCGTCGCATCGCCAGCGCCGCGCACGTTCTGCCCGCGATTACCAAGCCAGCTTCGACGCCGGATTTTTCCGCAGCAAATTCCAAAATGGTTTCCGCCACGAAACTGCGCGCCGGAAATTTTTGCAGCAATAAGTTTGGCGCTTGAAGCAAGTTTCCGTCGCGGACAAATTGCGGGAACAGTCGCAGCCAGCCCGGACACGCGGTGAGCGAATGCCAGTCGTCGCTGTGATTGGCGTGCCATTGCCATTGCAATCCAAGTTGCGGCGAATTGAATTCGTCACTCGTGGCCGGTTCGGAAATTTTTTGCGCTGCGGCCACGCGCGGTTTTGCGTGATGCGAAACCGGTTCGCCGTGTTCGCCCATCAACGGCCAGCCGTCGTGCCAGTGAACCGGTTGCAGATGAAGGATGCGCCCGTAAACATTGGCGTCCTGAAAATGCACGAACCACCAGTCGCCGTTCGCGGTGTCCACGAGCGCACCCTGATGCGGGCCGTTGACGACGGTGCGACCTTGCGCCAGCACGATTTTATCTTCGTAAGGGCCGTAAATTTTTTTGGAGCGCAGCACGACTTGCCAGCCGGTCGCCACGCCGCCAGCCGGCGCGAGAATGTAATACCAGCCGTCGCGCTTCAAAAATTTCGGGCCTTCGAGCGTGTGATGTTTTTTCGGATTGTGAAAAACAATTTCGCCTTCGCCCAAAAGTTTTTTGCCATCTGGCGACATCGGGCGCACGCGCAATTGGTGTTTAATGCCAGCGCGTGAGCCAGCGTAGGCGTGAACGAGATAGGCTTTGCCGTCGTCGTCCCACAGCGGGCAGGGATCAATTAAACCTTTGCCCGCCTGCACCAAATGCGGTTCCGACCATTTCTCGGCGGGATGATTGGCGGTCGTGACGTAGATGCCTTCGTCCGGCATCGGAAAAAAAATCCAGAATTTACCGGCGTGAAAACGGATGGCGGGCGCCCACACGCCGCAGCCGGGTTGCACCTCGGCGTAACGCGGATGCGGCAGATTTTTTACGGCGTGATTGATGAGCGTCCAGTTGACCAAATCTTTGGAATGCAGAATCGGCAGTCCCGGCGTGCAGTTGAAACTCGAGGCGACGAGGAAAAAATCCTCACCGACGCGGATCACATCTGGGTCCGAATAATCGGCGCAAATAATCGGATTGCGAAAAGTTCCATCGCCGCAATCGGGCTGCCACGGAAAGGCGCAGTTGAAATTTTCTGGCTTTACGTTGTTCATTCTACTTTCACCGGTTTAATTTTAGGCACGCCGATGTGGAACATCAGCCACGCGACGAGATACGCGCTGCCGCAGACGAGCATGATGGTTTTGTAAGTGCCTTCGCCTTGTAGCACATGACCGACGAGATAGAAAAAGCCCATGGATAAAAACGCCGCCAACATGCCACCAAACCCGACGACCGACGCCACGGCGCGTTTCGGAAAAATATCGGATGCGACCGTATACATTGTGGCGGACCAACCTTGATGTGCCGCGCCGGCCAGTCCGAAACAGGCCGCCGCCAGCCACGGACTGCTGAGATATGGCGTCATAATTACCGGCAATGTGCAACAGGCGCAAATGAACGAAGCGGTCTTGCGTGCGCGGTTCAACGGCCAGCCGCGTTTCAGAAAATATGCGCTCAAACTGCCGCCGCCAATGCTGCCCAATGCTGCTGACAACGCGACGAACGCGAGCGGCAGACCAAAATGTTTCAGGTCGAGGTGAAATTGTTTGTTGAAAAAATCCGGCAGCCAGAAGCCGTAAAACCACCAGACCGGGCCGAGGATGCAGGTGCTAAAATACGCCCACGCCTCGCGGTAGCCCATGATTTTCAGCCACGGCAATTTTTTCTCCGCCGTCGGCGTGACGCCTTCATGGATGTGCGCCAGTTCAGTTGCGCTGACGTGCTGGGATTTTTCCGGTGCGTCATAAAGTTTCAGCCAGAACATCAGCCAGACCAAATCCACGCAGCCCAAAGTGATGAACGCCGCCTGCCAGCCGCCAAACGCGCCAACGATGAGCGGCACGAGCAGGGGCGCAAAAATCGCGCCCATGTTGGAGCCGGTATTGAAGATGCCTGTCGCCACGGAACGTTCCTTGGGCGGAAACCATTCGGTCACGACGCGAATTGCGGCGGGAAAATTTCCTGATTCGCCTAGACCGAGTGCCAGGCGCGCTGCGCTAAAACCTGGCACGGTGCGGCACAGCGCGTGCGACATGGCCGAAAGGCTCCAAAATAAAACGGATATGGCATACGCCTTTTTGATGCCAATCCAATTCATGAAAGAGCCGAAGCCAGCCTGACCGATGGCATAGGCGAATTGGAAAAAAATCGCCATGCGGGCGTAATCGGTTTCCGACCAGCCGTAAGTGCGCGACAAATCCGGCTTGAGCAAACCGAGCACTTGTCGGTCCATGTAATTCACCACGCACGCGGCGAACAGCAGCGCGCAAATCACCCAGCGGAATTTTCCGATTTTAGAATTCATTTGGCGTCGTTAAAAATATTGATGCGTGCCGCGTTAGTGATGGTGTTGGCGTTTGCCTTCGCCGGAAATTCACAATTCGCAATCGTCACATCCGTAATTTGCGCAGCGGGTGATAATCCTTCGATGAAAATAGGCTGTTTCGACAGTGTGCCAAAAGTGCAATTGCGAATGTCAATATTGCGGACGACAGGAATGCTAGCGCCTTGCGACAGGCCGGACGATGCGTATTTCATCGTCATATAAATTCCGTAACGCGCCGATTTCACGCGGCAATTGCGGATGTAAATATTTTCAATAAAACCGCCGCGCGCCGGATTGGTTTTGAAGCGCATTGCTTGATCGAGATTCGGACTGTCAAACTCGCAGTTCTCGGCGAAAACATTTTTCAAACCGCCCGCCGTTTCGCTGCCGAGCGTCACGCCGCCGTGACCGTCCTTGAAAATACAATTTTGAATCACGACATTTTGACAAGGAATATTGACGCGGCGACCATCGCGGTCGCGACCGGCTTTGACGGAAATGCAATCGTCGCCGGTGTCGAAAGTGCAATTCGTGATGAGAACGTCCGTGCAGGAATCGGGATCGCAGCCGTCATTGTTGTGGCCGTGCGACGAAATGCTAACGCCGCGCACGGTGACGTTGGTGCAGTAGAGCGGATGCAATTCCCACATCGGCGAATCAATGACGCGGACGCCTTCAAGCAAAACATTTTGGCAACGCACCGACTCGATAAAATTCGGGCGGATGAAATGGCCGTCGCCAAAAATTCTTTGCGCGACGGGGATTTCTTCATCGCCCATTTTGGTCAGCCGCTCGCCGTCGGCTCCCGATTTTTTCACCCAGCTCATCCAGACGGATTTTGAAGTTTGTCCGTCGAGCGTGCCTTCGCCGGTGACGGCAATGTTCGTTTGTTCAAACGCGTAAATGAACGGCGAGTAGTTCATCATCTCGGCCACGTCGCGCGAAAAAACGACGGGCAGAAATTTTTTCGGATCAGTGCTGAACAAAATTGTCGCGCCTTTTTCCAAATGCAGATTCACGTTGCTCAACAAATGAATTGCGCCGGTCAGAAATTTTCCCGTTGGCACGATGACTTTTCCGCCGCCGGATTTGTTGCACGCGGCAATCGCGTTCGCAAAGGCGGCGGTGCAATCGTTCGTGCCGTCGCCCAGCGCGCCGAATTTTGTGGTGTCGAATTCGCGGTCGGGAAAAGTCGGCGGGACGATGCGGGCGAGAATTTCCGGCACGCCCGCCCACGCGCGCGCGGCGTCAGTCTGCGCCAGAATTTTGCCGGGGAAAAGCGACAGTAAAAATGCGGCGGCCAGCGTCAGATGAAGACGATTCAGGCGTGCGATGAAAAAACCCATGATATTGATGCGCCAAGTTTAACGGGATTTGGCCGTGATTGAATCATACCTTTCTACATTAAGCCTTGAAATTTCTCCATCGGATGTTTGGTCGAGCCGTTTTTGGTTGCGGTGAAAAATTCAGGTTCAAAACAAAGACTTGAAAAATTTGCGGGCGCATTCCACGTTTGGAGAAATTTCACAAATGCGAAAAAGGCAAAAACGAATTTTACTAGCGATGGGCTGGTATGACCATCGCGTGTGTCAGGGCATCGCCAAATATGCGGAGGAGGTCGGCTGGCATCTGTGCGCGGATGTGACGAAGGAAAAAGTGATTCCGTGGGGCTGGTCGGGCGATGGAATTCTGGCGTGGCTGGGCGCGGGCGATGACTTGGCGGATTTTGTGGTGTCGGCAAAATTGCCGACGGTGGATTTCAGTTTTCGTCGTCCGCAACTGCCGTTTCCGCGCGTGCTGACGGATCACGCGCTGGCGGCGCGACTGGCGGCGGAACATTTTTTGGTGCGCGGCATGAAGAATTTCATGTTTTATAGCGCGGCGGAAAATTGGTCGTTTGACGAAGTTGGCAGTGCGTTTGTGCAGACGGTGAAAACGGCGGGTCACGATTGTCAGTGGATTCGCTGGCATAAATCATCGGCGTTCGCGACGGGACATTTTCAGTGGAAGGACAGAATGCGCTGGCTGGCGTCGCAATTAAAAGCGGCCCCGAAACCGCTGGCCTTATTTGCGGCGTCGGATGATCACGCGTTGGAGGTGATTGAAACCTGCGAGAACATCGGTTTGGCCGTGCCGGAACAGGTGAGCATTATCGGCATGGATAATTCTTTGCTGGCGGTCGAGGCGATGCACACGCCGATTTCCAGTGTGGATCGGAATCTGGAAGCGCTGGGTTATCGCGGCGCGGAATTACTCGACCGTTTGATGCATGGCAAATCGCCTCCGAGTAAGCCGACGCGCATTCCGCCGAAAGGTTTAATCGAACGCAAGAGCAGCGATTTGCTTGCGGTGAATCATCCGGGCGTGGCGCGCAGTTTGCAGTTTTTGTGGAAAAACTTTCACCGTCCGATTGGCGTGGAAGATTTGGTGACGGTCGCGGCAATGTCGCGGAGCGCACTGCATCAGGCTTTTTTGGAACACATCGGGCGGCCGCCGGGCAAAGAGCTTCATCGCATCCGCATCGAAAATGCCAAAAGAATTCTGGCGCAATCAAACTTGAAACTAGAAGCGGTGGCGGAAGCATGCGGCTACCAAAGCGCGAACAGCTTCTGGCTGGCGTTCAAGCATACGACAGGTATTTCGCCCAAGCAGTTTCAGAAACGTTTTTGCAACTAATGCCGGACCGGTGATTGGGAAAATCGGAATGACGGTGATGGTCAGTATTTTTGTGTGCTGGAGAATTTTCATACTTCTTTGAAGAAACGCACGAGGAATAATTGGGGCGCTTCGGTTAGGTTTTAGACACACCAATGAAGCAGCCTTACGAACTCGCGACCAGCCATGCAATCTATTTTTCCCGCGCGCAGACTTTAACTTTTTCGCGCCGCCGGGGATTCACGCTCATCGAGTTGCTGGTGGTGATTGCTATCATTGCGATTTTGGCGGCGATGCTGTTGCCGGCACTCGCGACTGCAAAAAGCAAAGCCTATCAGGCGAATTGCATTTCTAACTTAAAGCAGTCCGGCTTGGCTATGCAGATGTATTTCAATGATTTCACCGACTGGTTGCCGCCGGGTGCAGGTTCGAGAACTCCAAACGACGACTATGGTTTGACGCAAGGGCAGTTGCCCACCTACAGCTCCAACGCAAATACTCGCAAATGGCTTCCATATTATTTGGCAAGTTATTTGGGCATGAAGGATCCATCAACGATTCCCAACACGACATATGAAGTGACCAAAGTTTTTTGCTGTGCAGGTTATGGCAGCGCGGCTGGCAATTTATCTGATGGTGCAGGTGGTAAGAGTGGTGATGACCCGACGGGAAATAATTACAGTGTGAATTACGCCAAAGGTGGTGTTGGTTCTTACACTGTAACCCAGCCTTCGAGTTCAACGGTTTATATGGCCATGTTAAAGACGGCTTATCCGAATGGAGCCAATGCAGTCAATGGCACTGTGGGCTGGCTGCCTTTTGCAAAGAACACGCCTATGAGCCGATGAAGTTAAATCAAATTTCGGGTGCCGGAGTTCCGCTGTCGGATTTTTGGGAAATAGGCGACTATGATTGCCTGGCCGTGAACGACACCTCCAAGTTTGATCTAGCGATCACACCCGTTCACAAAACCGTTCGCAACTTTGCTTATTTTGACGGTCACGCGGGCAATCGAAAAGTCACGACCACTGCAATCGGAAGTTTGCTGCCTGGACAATATGATCAATAGTTTTATTCCGGTTCACCGCAAAAGTAATTGCCGTATTCCATTCTGCCAGTCAGCCAAAAAATTTTTCTACGGACGGAGATACTCTTTATCTTCCTGCCCGTCATAAAAGTGGCTGGTTAAGTTGCGAGTTTGGTCTGGCTTCGGTCGCCATCACGGCGGACGTCGTTCTGGGTTTAATTGTCGGTAGCAGCCAGCAAAATTAATTTTCGGATGCGCGGTTAGCACAGTGGTGGAGCATTACCTTGACACGGTTTCTGGCGCTTATAAGTGATTATATTTAGCTATTTACAATCTTATTGTAGCAATTCTCTGTTCGCCAAATTTCAATTGTAGCAATTCCCCTATTTTTCAGAGGTCAGGCATTTCATTGTTGGAATCCCGCTTTGTTTTTAACCTTGTGAAACCACATTAAGCATAAGCAGGCTTAACTATTCTTCCCATTTCTGATCAAAGCCATTTGTGCTGGTTGCGACTAGACCGAGTATGGGGCATACGAATCTCTGGCAAAACACAGCGTGCTGATTTGACTTTGGTTGGATGTTTGGCACATGCGCGGCGAGGCTTTCACGAAGCGTTGGCGGAGACCAAATTGGCGGCGTGGTTTGTGGGCCAAATTGGACAGCTTTACGCGGCGGAGAAGAAGCTGCGCGAATAAATGGCTTCTTGCTCAAGCAGGATAAACCTGTTTCATTGCAAAACGTGTTCGTGATAATTCGCAAAAATATGTCAACTCAATGGTTCATCATCCCGCTCTTCACCGTCCGGCTGCTGGCATCGCTGGCAAGATAGAAGTTGCCGACTGTAGCGGATCAGACGGATACTTTGTTTATTTCATAGCTAGAAAGACTGGCCAATCATCATCTGAACGGCGGCACCTTCTTCGCCATAGGCAATATCTAGGCGTCCGACCAATCGCTTGAATAGTGCGCCCAAAGCGAATCTCTGGCATTGATTTAACATGGTGAGAAGTTTTCCAAAAATATCTATGCCGAGCATGGGATGATAGAAATTAAATCAAGTGAATGGCGTCCCGGATTTTTTTGCCGAACGCAGTCGTCCAAGTTCCATATTGTCATCTTTATTTTATCCAATTTGTTTCCCCGCCATGGCGCAACCATGGACATATCACCAAAAAAAATTCAAGTCGACTGATTGATTAATGCGAAACCATTTTGTGATTTGGCTGTTTAACCATTAAAATTATTCCATGCCAATGCACCATTTTGAAACCGCTAGGGAAACTTACCGAAAAATTGCCAGCAACATCGCGCTGATCATGCGGGGGCAGGATGTCGCCACACGACAGCTGCTGGCGGCGATGGCGGCAGGTGGTCACGTCTTGCTGGAAGATTTTCCCGGCACCGGCAAGACGACGCTTGCCAAGGCGCTCGCCAAATCTATTGACGCGCAATTTAAACGATTGCAGTTTACGCCGGATTTACTGCCGTCGGATATTCTTGGCGTTTCTATTTTCAGTCAGCGAGACCAGCAATTTCATTTTCACGAAGGCCCGGTGTTCACGAACATTCTGCTCGCGGATGAAATTAACCGCGCCTCGCCGCGCACCCAATCCGCGTTGCTCGAAGCGATGGGCGAAGCCCAGGTGAGCGTCGAAGGTGAGCGCCGAAATTTGCCGGCACTTTTCTTTGTCATTGCCACGCAAAATCCGGTCGAGTTTCGCGGCACTTATCCGTTGCCGGAGGCGCAGATGGACCGGTTCGCAATGCAATTCACGCTTGGCTACGTTTCGCCCGCCGAGGAAGTCGCCATCCTCACCGCGCAGGAACACAATCATCCGATTGACGAATTGAACCCAGCCGTATCGCTCGCTGACGTGGTGGCTTTGAAACACGCGGTGGAAAATGTCCGCATCAGCGCTGAATTGAAACGCTACGCCGTTGATCTCGTCGCGGCGACGCGCACCGCCGCCGGCGTGCAACTGGGTGCCAGCCCACGCGCGTCCATCGCGTTGATGAAAATCGCGCAGGCCGAGGCGTTGTTCGACAATCTAGAATTTGTCACGCCGGAGCATATCCAAAAACTGGCCGTGGCTGTCATTGCGCACCGGCTCGTGCTGGATCCGCAGTCGCGCTTTTCCGGCATAACCGCGCGCGGCGTGGTGGAAGATGTTCTTAAAAAATTGCCTGTGCCAGCGTGAAGCTGCTCTACAAACTGATTTACTGGAATTACCACGCGACCTCCGGCGTATGGTATTGGGCGCGGCGGCGCTTCACGCTCGCGGGCATGTGTGTGGCCGGCGGTTTCGTGCTCGCGGGCGCGACGGGCATCGACATTGAGAACACCGTAATTTACCAGTCGTTCACATTGCTGTTGGCACTTTTGCTCCTCGCGTTCGCCGGCAGTTTTTTCTTCCGCGCCAAATTTTCCGTGACGCGTTTGCTGCCGCGCTTCGGCACCGCCGGCCAGCCGTTGAGCTATCGCATCAGCGTAAAAAATCTGACGGCGAAACCGCAGATCGGCTTGACGCTGCTGGAAGAACTCGCCGACCCGCGTCCGGCTTTCGACGACTGGCTTGCATTTCAATTGGCCGAAAGTCGGCGCGTCCGTCCGTTCCGCGTGTCCCAGCGTCGCCGGAAAAATCCGTTCCGCATTGCGAACGTAAAAAACGCCGAAATCCCGTCGCTGCCGCCGCGCGGTGAAGTTGAAACGAACGTAGAATTGCTGCCGCTGCGCCGTGGCATTTTGCACCTCACCGGCGTTTCACTCGCGCAACCAGATCCGCTCGGCTTGTGTCGCGCGCTCCAGAAAATTTCCGCGCCGCAGACCGTTTTAATTTTGCCGAAACGTTATCCGTTGCCGCCGATTGCGCTGCCGGGCGCGCTGCGTTATCAGGAAGGTGGCGTGGCACTGGCGGCGAACGTCGGGCGCAGCGAGGAGTTTGTCGCGCT
Organism: uncultured Verrucomicrobia subdivision 3 bacterium; assembly: GCA_903833055.1. Classification (GTDB taxonomy): domain Bacteria; phylum Verrucomicrobiota; class Verrucomicrobiia; order Limisphaerales; family UBA11358; genus UBA11358. The sequence goes on from CAILDU010000154.1 coordinate 15,137, forward strand.
GCGCGATTACCGGCACGGCGACCCGTTGCGGAATATTCACTGGCGGAGTTGGGCGAAAACCGGCAAGCCCATCGTGAAGGAATTCGAGGACGAATTTTTCGTGCGGCACGCGCTCGTGCTCGACACGTTCGACGACGAGCCGAATAGCGAAATTTTGGAAGAGGCGGTGTCCGTCGCCGCGTCGTTCGCCTGCACCGTGCTGACGCAGGAATCGCTGCTTGATTTACTTTTCGTCGGCAACCATTCGTATTGCTTCACCGTCGGTCGCGGCCTCGGGCACGCCGACCAGATGCTGGAGATTCTGGCGTCCGTGAAAAATTGCGCGGACAAAAATTTTGAAATGTTGGAGCAACTCGTGTTGAACCACGTTTCATTGGTCAGCGGCTGCATTTGTGTTTTGCAGCGCTGGGATGAACCGCGCCGCAAATTTGTCGAGAAACTCAAGGTGCTCGGCGTGCCGCTGCTGGTGTTGATCATCGTGCCACCGGGCGGCGGGATTTCCGGTGCGGGCGGTGAACTGGTGGACGCACCGGGAACCATCCGCGTTTTGGAGATCGGAAAAATCGCGGAAGAATTGGTGAAACTAAAATGAAGATTCCGCCATTCCTGTTGCTCGCGACACTGGCCTTCTGGGGCTGGCAGTCGGGACTTTTGTGGATTGGTGTCGCGCTGGGGGTCGTGATTGAAAGCCCACGCTTCATCAAAGCGCGCTTCGATTTGGCGGACGAAGATTTCCGTCGCATCTGGAATTTGTGTGTCGTGCTCACGTTGGCCGTGGCGGCAATTGTCTTCACGACGAATGACGAAGGTGGCGGCGGATTAATCAGCAATCCAACCGTCAATAATGCCAGCAACGCCACCGTTCACACTGCCACCACGCTGTTGCGCTGGCTGCCAATGACGTTGTTTCTGTTCGTCGCCGCGCAAAAATTTAGCGAACGCGGCGGTATTCCTTTGTCGGCCATTTCCCTGACCTTTCGCCGTCGTCGGCACAAAACCGGTGACGCCGCGCCGGAACGCGAGGTGGATATTTCGTATCCCTATTTTATGGCGTGCCTGTTCGCGGCGGGCTTTCATCCCAATCAAGGCGCGCCCACCTATTTTTGGGGACAATGCATTTTGCTGGCGTGGGCAATTTGGCCGGCGCGTTCACGGCGTTCCGGAATTTTCATCTGGCTAGCCGCCTTGACGCTGGCCGTCGCGATTGGCTATGGCGGCACGCGCAGCATCGGTTTGCTGGCACAGGTCAGTCAGGGTTTCGATGCGCGATTGCTTTCGTGGATGCTCCAGCCCAAAACCGATTCGAAGCAAAGCATGACTTCCATGGGTCGCATCGGAAGACTCAAACTTTCTCCGCGCATCGTCATCCGGCTCGAACCGATCAATGGCAGTCCCGCTCCAGCCTACCTGCGCGAAGCCACTTATCATTCCTATCATTCACCGAGTCAAACCTGGCAGTCCGGCGCGGCGGGAAATGAATTCGTGGATGTGCCCGCCGAAGCTGGCGGACTAAATTGGAATTTACTTCCCAGCGTGACGAACCATTCCGTCGCGCGCATCGCCTGTTATCTCAACGGCTGGTCGGCGGATTTGAAAGTGCCGGAAGGCTTGCTACCATTGCCAACGGGCAGCAGCCGGCTGGAAAATGTTCCATTGAATATCGTCGCCATCAAAATGAACCACACCGGCGCGGTGATGGCCAGCGGACCGGGCTTGGTAATTTTTAATGCGCGCTTCGGCGGCGACGCCACATTTGATTCGCCGCCGGACGCCAGCACAAATTTGTGGGATTTGTCCGTGCCCACCAACGAAGCCGCCGCGCTTGATAAAGTGATTTTGGAAATGAAAATTTCCGGCACAAACGAGGAACAAAAATTTCAAGCCGTCCAAAATTTCTTTGCCGATAAATTCACTTACAGCACTTGGCAGGGCTCCGATAAACTGGCAACGATAAACGCAACACCGCTGGCGCGCTTCCTGTTGAGCAGCCGCAGCGGACATTGCGAATACTTCGCCACCGCCACGGTTTTGCTGTTACGCGAACTCGGAATCCCAGCGCGTTATGCGGTCGGCTATTCCGTGCACGAAGCTAGTGGCCAAGGCTATGTCGTCCGCGGGCGCGACGCCCACGCGTGGTGTCTCGCCTGGAACAGCCGCAAAAAAATCTGGGAAGATTTCGACACCACGCCCAGCTCTTGGATTGCCACCGAAGAACAGCGCGCTTCGATGTGGCAATGGGTTTCGGATGGCTGGTCTTGGCTGAGGTTTCAATTCGCCAAGTTTCGCTGGGGCCAGACTCATCTGCGCCAATATGTATTGTGGGGCATGGTGCCGGTGCTGACCGCGCTGCTGTTTCAAATCATCTTCCGGCGCCGCAAACGAAAAACGGCGGCGGGAAATAAAAATTCGGTGGAGAAATTTTTCTGGCCGGGACTTGATTCCGAATTTTACCGGCTGGAAAAAATGCTCGCCGCGCGGGGCGTGCCGCGCCAGCCCAGCGAACCGCTCGCCGACTGGCTGGAGCATGCACTGGCCGAACCCGCGCTCGCCCAACTCCGCGCGCCGTTGCAGGAATTGTTGCGGCTGCATTACCGCCACCGCTTCGACCCAAACGGCTTGGACGAGGCCGGTCGAAAATTACTCGCACAAAAAGTTCGCGAATGTCTGGAATCGCTTACACGTCTCGGCAGTTAAATTTTCAAGCGCGCCGGGCATTTCGGTTTTGCGTCGTGCGCGACAAAACCGAAACCATCACCCACAACATCAGAAACACCGCGAGTCCCGCGCCGAGCCGTGTCGGCCAATGAATTATCTTGGTGTTTTCCGCCGCGAGCAAAAACGTCATCGGCTTGCCGCCTTCTGTTTGCAACACCTGCGTGAACGCGAACCGCTCGCCGCGCACCGGCAAATTCACGCGCAGCGGCTGGATTTTGGCCGTCACGATTTCCTGCGCCTGCTGTAATTTCGTCCATTGCTCGCCGGCGGCGTTGTTGTCGTTGATACCAAGATTGTAATTCAGCCGCGACTCGCTGGACTTGCCGCCATCCGCCGCGAGCGTCCCGGCATTGCGAAAATAAAAATCGTTTTGCGCGTTGATCAAATTGCTCGCCTGCGCGGTCTTCAAATCGTCACCAAGTTTTTTTACTTCCGCGTCTTCGTCCTTGCCGGAATAAAATTTCGCCTTCGCGCGGCTGAAATTCGCCGTGGCCTCGCGCACATTGCCGCCGGCCAGTTGCTGCCGTGCCACCGACACATCGCGACGCACTTCGGTTTTTGCGGAAGCTTTATTCACCTGCTCCATGCGCGAATAATCCAGAATGGAAAAGCTCGACGACAGCGGCTGCGCCATCGGCGCGAGTTCACGCGTCATCGTGCCTTTCTGCAAATCCAGATAGTTATAATCCGGCGGCAGATAAACTTCCCAGTGTGCGTTCTTCAACGGTACGTCGAATTTCGGTGAAGTAAAACCAACTTCGCCGCGCGCCTTCGGAAAAACATTGGTGCCGACATAAGTCAACTCCACGGCCATCGCCTCATCGTCCGACGATTGAATTGGCAGTAGCAATTTTCCGTCGCGCACGCTGGGCCGCACCGGTTGGCCGGCGACAAATGCCGACCAGACCTGCGCGTTCGCCGGTAATTCGACTTCGAGAAATTGCCGGCCATTGTTACGCACGGACAGCGACATCTCGGTCATCATTTGACCGTCGTCTGCGACTACGCTGGTGAAATTTGCGCTGTCCACCAAGGCTTCCAGCACCGCCGCATCGTCGAACCGCCGCACGTCGAGCGTCAGCCGCGCGCCCGCTTTGGCGTAGCGATACGCGAGCGTGGTCGTGTTGCCGGAGACGTTCGCCCAGTCCGGCAAATCCGCTGCGTCTACGCGTTGTAAATCCGGCGCGCTGGCTTCGTTGACTTGCAGCGGCGCTTTGGCTGACACGACATAATATCCGGTTTCACGTTCCACGTTTTCGGCGGACACACCGGCCAGCTCCAGCGAATTGGTTTTCGCCGAACGCGGTTCGTCCCACGTCACGGTCAGCGTGTAATTGCCGCGCACCGGACTTTGCAATTCCACGCGCCAGATGTTTCCGTCCTGCGCGCGGCTGCGGATGTTGGCGCCGCTGATCTCGACGTTTTGGAATTCTGGCGGCACGGTCACGCGCAATTCCTTCACCGGCGAATTGGCGATGTCGTAGCGCACCAGCGCGCGTCCGCTCACGAGCGTTTCCGTGAGCGTAAACGTGTTGACGATTTCCGTCCGCACCCACGCGGCTACCGCCTCGGTCGCCACCGACAATTTCCAATCCGGCAACGCTTTCGGTTCGGAAGAAATAAATTTGTAAGCAAGTAAATTTCCCGAACTGGCAGCGGGCATATCACTAGCGAGTGCCGCCGCCGGAATTTCCGTCAGCCCGTCGAACGATTCCGTTTTCACCGCCACGCCCGGCTCGGCGGAAACCGCGACGAAGCCGGTGAGCTTCGCCGTGCCGAGCGGATGCACGCCCGCGATGGACAATGATTTCGGCAGTTGCTTGATATTTTTTACGAGCGCGACGGTCAGCGCGTAGCTGCCGCTCGTGCGATCTTTCAACGTCACTTCCAGCACGCGTCCGTCGGCGTCATTGCGCTCGACCTGCTGCTGGATATTTTCGCCGGTGACATGCTCGACGCGATAACCGTCCGGCAAGGCAACTTTCAAACTGAACACGCCCGCGCGCTTGATGGTGTAATTGATTATCGCCGAAAGTGAAATCTGTTCAGCGCTCACGCGAAATTGATTTTGCACCACGACTTCAATCTGCGGCTGAACCGCCTCGGCGCGGACGCGCAGCGAAAATTGCGGGCTGGCAAAACGGAATACGCTCACGAGTGCGCCGGAGTTTTCTGCGCCGGTGCGCGCAAATTCCTCAGCATCCACGCGCTCCAAACCAGCGGCGGACTCGATGGACAGTCCGAGTTCTTCCGCGCCGCGCAAGGCGATCAGGCCGTTCTCACGTTTCACATCCAGTGCGTGCGGCAGTTCCACGACGGCGCTCGTCGGCAACGCGTCGAACGATTTTTCCGTCTCCACCGTGAGCCGCCAGCCGAGCGGAATTCCCTTCATCAAATCCACGATTAGGATTTGCCCGCCGCCGGCATCCTTGATTTCCCAAGTGCGGATGTCGCGGCCTTCGACACGTAGTAATTTTTGACCGGCGGGCAGTTGCACACGCGCCTGACGCAATTCGCCCTGCGTGATTTGGTAGTCTAAAGTTGCGCGCAGGTTCATCACGCCGCCGCCAAACGTGGCGAGCGCGGCGTTGCGACAAAAAACTGTCGCGGCCACTTCTTCGGCGCGCTTCACGCGCGGCGTCCAGAGCAGTTCGATCCGGTTGGCGGAACCCATTACGGCGTCAACACCCGTCGTATCCTTGTTCAAACTGCGCTTAAATGAAATCGCGCCGGGAAAATCCACGTCCGCCTCCGGCTGATTCAGCACGAGTGAAATCTGGCTGGTCAACGCCGGTGGAATGGCAAAAGCCAGTTTGCGTTTTGTCACGTCGCCGGAAATTTTCACGAGCATTTTGATTTGCAAAGTCGTGTTGCCATTGCGATCAAAACGAACGGAAATAATTCCACCATTGCGCACGAGTGAGGCGCTGCCGCTTTTGACCGTGAACTGCTGCACCGCCACGTCATCGCCGAACAGCGGAACGGTTTCGCCGGATTTCGCGGCGGAAAATTGCAGCGTGGCGTCGAGCGCGGCGACGCGGTCGTTCACGGTGCCGGAATAATTTGCCGACACAATGGAAGCTTGTGAATTGTAAGTTGTGGATCGTGAATCAGCGGCGGTCGCAGAATTGGCCGCGAACAAAATGGCGATGGCAATGGACGCCATCACCGGCGGCAGACCGGAATCCGGCGCAGCGGGCGTGATGGGTTCCGCCGGTTTTTCTTCCGATTTTATTTTGCGGCCACGCGGCCAGTATTTCCAGACGAGCAGCGCGATGACCGCGACGACGACCATCGGAAACCCGATGATCAGCGCGTCGTGCAGCGCGCGCCATTGGATGAGCAGGCTGCCCACCGAGCCGACCATGAGCGCGAGTGCGAGCGTGAGAATGAAACTGTTGCGCTGCGCTCGCCGCCATTGCGTCCACCACACGCCGAGGCCGAGCAAAAATGCCGCCGACTGCCAGAGCATTTGCATTGTTTGGAACGTGCTCAAGCGGATGACGTGGGCGCGGATGGAAAGCGGTTCGCCGTGAACGTTCAAAACTTTCGTGAACAAAAACGGCTGGCCGGTCTGCGGCAATTCGATGCGGATGGAACGAATGCCAGCGACGACCGGCGGCGGAACTGCCAGCGCGGCGGGAGTGCCAGCGGTGCCACCGATGTTGCCGCTAAAATTTCCGCCACCACCGCCAAAGTTGTTCACGCCATTCAACGCAAAGGTTCCGCTGGCAGCCACGGGCGCAGCCACCGCGACTGGCCGGTCAAATCCGGGGCGGTTGTCGGCCAACTGGCTTTGCGCCACGACTTCGCGCTGCTTCTCGGCGAGTTCCTGCGGCGCGGCGACCTGCACCAATCCACGTTGCGACAGTTCGGCGAACCGTTGCGCGCTGGTCGTCTCCACGCTGCCATCGGCGAACAGCACGGCACTGCGGCCATTTTGGTCGGGTGCGCTGTAAGCCAGCACCGAATCGGGCTTCAAATTATTTTCCGACATGCCGCCGCCGAGATAAACATAACGCTGTCCCGTGGCCGGATCGTAAGTGACCTTGTCGGTGCCGAGTTCACTTTTCATTTCCTCGAACGACGCGGGCAAACGATCGCTGTTGTCGCCGGAAAAAATCCGCACCGCGAGGCCGATTTGTTTCAGGTTGTTGACGGAATTTATTTTTTGCGCCTTGGATTTGGCCGCCGAAAGCGCCGGTAACAGCATTGCGCCGAGCACGGCAATGATGGCGAAGACCGCAAACAACGTGATGATGCCATTCCAGCCACGTCGCGCCGCCGAAATGACCAGCGCGAACACCAGCAGCGCCAGAAAGCCGATGAAAAAAATCGCGCCGCCGGCTTCGCGCAACACTGCGCAATAGAACGCGAGAAATTTTCCCCACGCGTCGAGCAGTTCGTAAGTCGTGCCCTGCGTGACGCTCATGCTGCCGCCGAAATCCGAAAGCCGCAGCGTGGGCGGCACGAAGATTTGCCACTCGGCGTAAGTGTTCGGCACGTCGGTGCGCGGCGCATTGAGCTCCAGATTTTTTCCAAACGTCCCGGCCAGCGCGCCGTTGGTCTGGGCATACATGATGTCCACGGCGAATGCCTGGTCGCGATTCACATCGCGCGGCAGCGAGACGAGCACCCAGTCGCCGTCCTGCGCCGGCTTGGTCGGCTGGCCGTTGACGTAGCAGCCCCAGAGCTTCGCGTCGCGCGGCAATTGAAAACGCTGAAACTGTTTCTCATTATTTTTCACCATGAACGACGCCTGCGTGAGCATCTCGCCCGCTTCGGTCAGCACGGAAGTAATTTGCGTGCGGTCGGCCACGGCTTCGAGCACGCGCGCCTCGGCAAAGCGTTTCACAGCCACGTTCAAGTTGTATTGGTCACCGCTGTATTGCCACGCGAGCACGACGGCGCGCGTCACGAGCGAACGGTCGGCGGCGGAAAGTTCGCTCTCGTCCACGCGCCGCAACGTGTCGCCGACGTTTTGTGCGGCGAGCTGCAAGCTCGCGGCGGTCGTCACGGCGATGGAACCGGTCTCGCGCTCCACATCCACCGCATGAATGCCGCCGACCGGCAGCGTCGTGCCCTTCGCGTCGAATTGATAATCGTAAGTGACGACGAGCGTGTAGCCGCCCCAAACCTTGTCTTGCAAACCAATCGTCCACACGTCGCCGCTTTGCTCTTTGCGGCGGATGTTCGGGCCGGTGAACTCGACATTCTTGCAATTCGCCGGCACGCGCACCTTGAATTCCTGCACGCCTTGACTGACGAGACCATAACGAATCGTCGCACTGCCGCCGACCAGTCCGTCGCCGATGGTGACGAGATTGAAAACATCCGCCACGACGCGCGCGGCCAGTTTTTCCGTGCCGATAGCGAGCTGCCAGTCCGGCTGCTCGGCGGTGTAAGCGAGAATTTCGTCTGCGCGGTTCGGCAATTGGTTGACGGGCATTTCGCGCAGACCGGAAATGGCGCCGGTCTTCAAGCGGATGCCGGGAACCGCCGCCGCGCCGATCTGCGAACTTTCCTTCGCCGCGCCGGTCACGCGCAGCGGCGCGATGCTAATCTGTTCGGGAAATGTTTTCTGCGCTTGCTCCAATTGAACTTCGATTTGCCGCTGGCCGAGAGCGCGCTGTGAAAAATTCACGGTCAGTTTGCCGGCGGTAACTTTCCAATCTTCAATGCCGTCACCGCGCACGTCGGCGACGGCGAAACCGGTTTGCGGCAGTAATTCCAGCGAGTAAACACCAGCCTTTTCTACGTTCAGCGAAAGTGTGTGTGCGACGACCAGTCGCGTTTCTTCGAGCCGCGTGTTCACGCGATCGGTGACGGCGATGACCGGTTCAATGTGTTTCAATTTCAGCGCCAGCGTGAACGGCTGCGCGTTAAAACGATACGCGACGACGGCTTTGTCCGGCGCGTTGACCTGCCGCAGACCGTTGAGCGAGGCGACTTCCACCAGCGTGTCTTCGGCGGAAATCGTGAGCGATCCGGATTCGCGTTCGACACCGAGTGGCTGCGGCGGATTCAACGCCGAATTTTCCGCCGCACTTTCCACTGCCTGCTCGGAATAGATCGTGAGGTCGTAAGAATTTTCCACCGGCTTGATAAATTCCACCGTTAATGTCTGACGGTCGCCCTCGACGGTCGTGTGCCAGTCGCGAATTTGTTCACCGTCAAGTTTGGTCAGCGCCTGCGACGCGGGCAACGTGAGCGTAAGCTGCGCGGCGTTGCCTTGGACAATGTCGTAGTGAAACTTGCCGGTGTATTTGATGACCGTCGGCGTGACGAGCGCGGTGAGGGTGGAATCCGCTGTGAGCAGCGCCTTACGCGCAACCGCCGCGACCTTGCCCTGCCAGCGCAACGCGACGGTCTGATCCGCGCCGAGAAAACCTTTCACGCCAGAGACGCCGCCGGTTTTGAAATTTTCCAGCAGCGTGCCGTTGAGCAACTGGACTTCCGTGTTTGTGCCGTTGGCCTGCGCGGTGATGGATGCGATGGTCGCCGCCGGGCCGGTGAACGTAACTTGGTTCCACGGTTCGTCGTGCTGGATTTTGGCGATGACCTCAAGACCGAACTTGAAATGTCCGGCGCGCGACGCGACTAGAAAATAGCGATTGCCGTTACGGACGATTTTTAGCGCGTCCGGCAATTTCGGCGGCAGCACAGCGACGTCGCCATCCAGAATTTTTACGGAACATTCGCCCGCGCCGGTGGCGTCGGCGGTGACTTCCAGCGTGAATCGCGCCTCGTCGTCCGCGAACTGCGCGACGTAGCGGATTTCACCGACCGTGAGCGTCGCCGCCGGCGTGACGACGGTTTTGGCGGTGGCGTTGAAGTTCAAAACCAATCCGGTTAGCAGGGCGGCGATGATCGTTTTCATATTCAGTCAGACGGAAGGCTGTGAAAAATGCTCCCGCAAAGAATCTTTTCAAACGACCCGCCGCGAAATAAAGTCAGAGCCGCATGAACCCGGAAGGTGAACTGCTGGCGCGCTGTCAGCACGGCGACGCGACGGCGTGGGACATTCTGTTCGACGCGCACTACGCGGCGGCGGGACGCTTCATCTTCCAGCTTTCGTCCGATTTCACGGTCGAAGACGCCGAGGAAATCTGCCAGGAAGTTTTTCTGTCGGTCATCAAGAACCTCAATTCATTTCAGGGCGAAAGCCAGTTGCAGACGTGGATTTTCCGCATCGCCGCCAACAAGGCGCGCGATTATCGCGAGAAACGCAACGCCGCCAAGCGCGGCGGCGGACAGGCGACAATTTCGCTGCACGCAGAAAATCCGGAAACTGGCCTGACGCCTGATCCGCCGAGCACCGCGCCCGGCCCGGATGAATTTCTGATGAACGCGGAATCCACCGGACTGGTGCGTGAATCGCTCGGCCAGCTTGGTGAACCGTGCCGCGAAATCGTGGAGCTGCGCTATTTTGGCGACTTGAGTTACGACGAGTTGAGCGCGACGTTGAAACTGAATCCGAAGACCGTCAGTTCGCGCCTGAGCAAATGCCTTGATCGGCTGGAGGAAATTGCGCGAAAAATATTTTCGCGGGAAAATTCGGATTTTTCCCGTCCAACAGATTGACGAACGAATGGAACCGGAACGCAACATCGAAAAACTGCTGCGCGCTTATGCGAAGAAACGCCGCGCGAATGCCGGCGATGCGTTCACGCTGCATCCGACCACGCGCCGGCGATTACAAAGTGAAATTGAAAAGCAATTTGCCGAATCGCCGGAGGAAGAATCAGTTTCGCTGTGGCAGTTGTTCCGGCAGCAATGGGCGGTGCTGGCGGGTTTCGCGCTGGTGATTTTCTTTGTGGCAACGATGTTTTTGCCGAACTTGAGCAAGGCCAAGATGAAAGCGCAAAGCGCTTCCGCGATGTCCAACCTCAGGCAAATCGGCGTAGCGGCACAAATCGTCGCTGGAGACAACAACGGTCGGCTGCCGGCTACGCTGGATGAATTGACGAATAATCATTTGCTTTCTGAAAAAGTTTTGACCGACCCAATGAGTGGTAAGCAGTTTGTGTTTGTCGTTGGCGGTGAAAGATTGGATGCGCTGTCAAACAACACGGTGCTGGCGTATTCGCCAACGGACAAAAAGAACCGCGCGGTGCTGCTGGCCGACGGTTCGGTGCAACTGATGAGCCGGAAACAATTCGACGATTTGGATCAGCGCGCGTTGAGGGCGCCCGCTGTGCCGATGGAAGTTACGAGCACGCGGCGCGAGGTAGTCGAACAAAGTCAGTCGAGCGACAAGTTATCTTTTGACCGTCCGGTTCCGGCGGCCGCGCCCATGACTTCCAGTGGAACCTTCGCGTTGAATGGTGTGAACAACTTCGGTGGCGGTGGTGGTGGAAAAGATTTTGGCTTGGAAAATAAAGACCGTTTGGTGGCCACAGCAGCACCGGCCGCGGCTCAAGCGAAACAGCTTTTCAAAGACGCAGAGCGCGCCAAGTCCGAAGCGCTGGGCGTGAACAATAATTCGCAACGGTTTCGGAACGCTGTCGCCACTACCGCGCCGGTGCTGGTGTCGTTTGAGTTGCAGCAGAATGGCAACGACCTGGCCGTGGTGGACGCCGACGGCTCGGTCTATCAAGGTTCGCTCCAGACCAACAGCCCGGTTTCGCAAAACTTATTGCCGGCGGTCACACCGTCCGCTGTGCAAAATCAAATTTCCAACGTGGCGAAAAATGAAAATGGGGCGGGCAACAATTTTTACTTCCGCGTCTCCGGCCAGAATCGCACGTCGAAACAAAACGTGGTGTTCACCGGCAATTTGATTCCACTGGCCGCCGCGACAACCTCAAACGCGCAACAAACTCCACCGGGAAATAATTCCAATGCGCGTGGCGAGTTGCAATCAGCGGCGATTGGTCAATTGGAGGGTATGCTGATTAACAACTCGAGCATTGCAGGAATTGTGACAGTGGATGCCACCAACCAAATTGAAATCTATGCCGTGCCAACGACGCCTTGACCAGCGGCCTTTCGTATTAAAATCTGCGCTCATAAATCGATCGAGACAACTCAACCGACCGCAACGCCAGATGTTTGAACCGACAGACTTCGTGGAACTAATTCTTCAAACGAGCCTTCGGATTGGCGCAATAAGCCGAATGGAAATGCGATTCCAATTTTTGTCCGATTTTATAATTGTGACTCGGCGGACGGAAGCTAGACTCCAATTGTAATCATGAAAAAACTAGCCATTGTTGTTGGCGTTCTAGCCGTGCTGGGACTATTCGTTTTAATCCTAATCGGAGTTGCGGGCGGCAGCTATAACCGCCTCGTGAAACTTTCACAAGGAGTGGATAGTCAATGGGCGCAGGTGCAGAATGTCTATCAACGACGAGCCGACCTCGTCCCCAATCTGGTGGCGACGGTTTCCGGCGCGGCCAATTTCGAGAAATCCACACTGACGGAAATCACCACTGCGCGAGCCTCGGTGGGACAGGTAAAAATTGACCCCAACGCTGCGCCGACCGACCCCGCCAAACTGGCCGCATTTGAACAAGCGCAGGGCCAACTTGGCTCCGCTTTGTCCCGCCTGCTAGTAGTGGTGGAAAAATATCCTGACCTTAAGGCGACGGAAGGTTTCCGCGATTTGCAGGCGTCGTTGGAAGGAACGGAAAACCGTATCAGCGTTGAACGCCGGGATTTTAATGCTGCCGTGCAAAATTATAATACCGCCGTTAAATCCTTTCCGGCGGTGTTCTATGCCGGGTTCTTTGGTTTCACCGCAAAACCTTATTTTGCCGCCAGTGCCGGAGCTGAGACGCCGCCGAAAGTTTCATTCGATTTCAATCAACCGGCACCTGCTGCCAAACCTTGAACCGTGCGCAATCTCTTCGCCATCCTGATTTTGCTGGCTAGTTTTCGGCTATGCGCGGAAGAAGTGATTCCGCCCGCGCCAGCGGCTTATTTCAATGACTATGCCCACGTCGTTTCGACCGGGACGGCGGCGCAATTGAATCAGACACTGGAAAATTTTGAGCGGCAAAGTTCCGACCAGATTGTGGTGGCCGTTTATCCCACGATGCAATCGGATTCGTCGGTGGAAGATTACACAGTGCGCGTAGCGCGGGCGTGGCAAGTGGGACAAAAGGCTAAAAACAACGGCGCGGTGCTGTTCGTCTTCGTGCAGAATCACAAACTATTTTTGCAGGTCGGCTATGGCCTTGAAGGTGTCCTGCCGGATGCGCTTTGCAAGCGGATCATTGACGAGCAGATTACGCCTCGTTTCAAGGCCGGTGATTTTGACGGTGGATTGACGGCTGGTGTGCAGGCAATTCTTGCAGCGACAAAAGGCGAATATAAGGGCACTGGGGCGACCGTGGGAGAGCAACGGCAGGTGGTTCATCTCCGTGATAATGCGCAGGCGGCGATTCCGCTCATCATTTTGGTAATTGTGGTGGTTCTTTTTTTCCTCATTCGCACTCGGTCATTGTTGTCTGGCGGCCTCCAGTATTGGGGCGGCGGGTATTCCAGCGGTCGTTCCTATGGCGGTGGATTTTCTAGTGGAGGAGGCTTTTCTTCTGGAGGCGGATTTAGTGGAGGCGGAGGCGGGGGGGGATTTTCGGGTGGTGGGGGAAGTTTTGGTGGCGGCGGCGCGGGAGGGAGCTGGTAACTTATGCACCCGAAAACTTTTGCCAAGCACCTGGAACACGACGGCATCGTCGCGGCCATCCATGACGCCGAACACAAGACCACTGGCCAGATCCGCGTCATCATTAGTTCCAAACACACCGACGATGCCGTGGCCGAAGCGCAAAAGGAATTTCTCCGCCTTGGTTTGAACAAATCTCCCGAACGGAACAGCGTGCTAATTTTTGTAGCCCCGCGCGCACACAAATTTGCCGTCATCGGCGATGAAGCCGTGCACGCCAAATGCGGCGACGAATTTTGGCGACAGCTTGCAGACGCAATGGCCGGATATTTTCGCAAATCCGAATTTACGCCCGGCATTATCCACGGATTGCAAAAGGCCGGCGAACTGCTCGCGGAACATTTCCCGCGTCACCGGGGATGAATTTACACCATGAAAACCTGTCCCTATTGTGGTGCTAAATATCCTGACGGCACACCTTGTTGTGTGATTGACCAAACGCCTCTATCACCTCCGCAACCAACACCGCATCCCACTTCCCATCCGGTTACGGAATCACTACCACCCGCCGAATTTGAATTTGCTCCGCTCACGGAAGAACAGAAGCAGATGGATTTGGTCACATTGGTCAGGTGCGGCACGCTGCTTTCGGCAGACCTGATTAGCACCCGACTTCGCGCGGCAGGGATTGAGACGTTCATTCCCGACCAATCTGTCGTGCAGGCCATGGGGTTTAATTTAAACTCGGTTGGCTACGTTCGGGTTCAAATATCACCCGCTGACTATGACGCTGCGAAAGAGATTATTTCCGGTTGAATAACCTTGAAAACTAAAATGCGTCTGAATCCGTATGCTAACACCCCCATGACCGCACGAATTCTAATTCTGCTCGCCGCCGTCGTCACCCTAATCGGCCATCCATCGCGCGCCATGGCAGCGGATGCTGAAAAACCGCAGTATTACGAAGTCCGGATCTACACCATCCAATCAGTGGAGCAGCAGCAGCGAGTCAACAACTATTGGCAGCAGGCGGCGGTTCCCGCCTATAACCGTATCGGCATCCACCCGGTCGGGGTATTCACCGAGTTACAGGATTCCGCGACCAACCACATTTATGTGCTCATCCCGTGCGACTCGCCGGAACAATTTGCCGCCATACCGGCCAAGCTCGCCGCCGACGTTGATTACCAGAAGACGGCCGCTGAATTTTTGAACGCACCAAAATCAAATCCAGCCTATGTCCGTTTTGAAAGCTCCTTGCTGGTCGCTTTCGACGGCATGAAGCGGATGTCATTACCGGCGGCGGACAGGAAGCCAGATGTATTTGAGCTGCGCACGTATTTGAGTTTCAGCGAGGGCAAGGGCTTGAATAAAATTAAAATGTTCGAGAGCGGTGAAATTCCGTTGATGAAAGAAGTTGGGCTGGCGCCAATTTTTTACGGACGGACGATTGCCGGGCTGAACATGCCCTGCCTAGTTTATATGACCAGTGGCGAAACGCTGGACGCACACAAGCAACACTGGCAGGCCTTCTCCGCGTCCCCCGCCTGGAAACAGTTGAAGGGCGATCCGCAATACAAAGACAACGTGTCACGTGTCATTAGCATCCTGCTCAAGCGCACCGCCGCCTCACAAATTTGAAAGTGGCCTGCGTCAGCGCCAACGACGGGTGGCTCAAAGAAGTATTCAACTGAGGGAGCAGGGGGCCTTCGGCTGGCAAGTCTCTCAACAGATTGAGCGCCTCGGATCCCAACCGCACAATCACCGGCACCTTTGTTTTTTTGCGCGTGAAGTTCACTGTGTTGTTTTCCCAATCCATGTCCTCGCCTTTAAGCATGGCGATATCGCCCTGACTCGCGCCCAAGTGCCAGCACAGTTGATAAAAACCTTCCGCTCCGCATTCACCTCCGCCGTGAGGATGGCCGCGTGTTCTTCCGCCGTGATTGCCCGTTTTTCTTTGAACACTGGCTTCGGCCATTGCAAACGCGGGATTACAGATTTGAGCAGCCATTCCATACCGAGCGCGTGATTGTGAATTCGCCGCAGGTAGCCTAACCGCCATGGTCGGTTGAATAACCAAGGATGAAAATCCAACTCACTTCGAGTCTTCGGGGATTTCAAGGTCAGGTTGACGACCAAGCAAATACGCGGCCAGGTCGCGGGCATAGCTAATGACCCAGATTTCCGAGCGGTTGATGTGCCCCAACATCCGGTATTCGTGCGCCAAAGGGTGGGCATCATCCAGAAACGACGGCGGCGGGTCAGGTTTTTCCTTTACCACCACGCCGCCTTCGCCAGTTTCATTGTCGCCCTCCTCGTCATCGCTTTCCCAAGGTGGCGGAGACATCGGCTCGGCCGGCGGCACGGCGAAATCTTGTGGATTAATTTTTTCGCCAGCTTGTTGCTTCAAATCCAACCGGTAAAGGCGTTCAAGATATTCCCGATGCTCCCGCTGGTAACGTTCGTATTCCTCTTTATCCCGCGTCTCCTGAAATTGTTTTTCCAGTTCAATCTGTGCCGGAGTCGGCTCAATGGTGGGTGCTTTCAATGAAATCATGAAGCCCCCAGCATAATCCGGTCGCAGGCAGGCAATCGCTTCGCGCAATCCTTCCACCATCAGCGGAAATTTTTCGATCAAAGCAAAGCTGGTAATGGTGGCAAAAAAGCAGCGGTCAAGACCGCGCGCCGTGACTATGCCCCACTCGGGATGACCACCGATTTTGGCGGTGACGGTGCGATGGATAAATTTTTCAACCCAGCGACCTTCGCACAGGCGTAAGCCTTCATCAGCCAATCCATTATCTTCCGGCTCCAGTGCCACCTCGGGCAAGCGTGGATGTTTTTGCAGTGGAGCCACAATGAACCGGAGGGGCGGCACGGCTCGTGACTCTGGCGCGAGCAATACGTCGTCCCACGTCGGAAACAAGTTGTTGAGATTGGCCACTTCCGCCGTCACAGGCGGACAACCGGTGACTACGAGTTCACGCAACTGGGGCGAATCTAGCAGCGGCATATAATCGCGAGGCCGAGCTTTATCTATGTTGTAAATATGCTGGGTGGTGAAGGCCGCATATTGAAGCTTTGGTAGGCGGGTTAATGGTGTTACGTCCAGCGGCAACGCGCCGCTGTGAGTAAAGCAGGTCAGTTGTTTTAAGACCGTCAACGGTTCAAAGTCACGCACGACACCGGTCACAGTTAAATTGCGTAATTTGGGAAAAGCCTCGACGCCGTCCAGACGTTCCACGCCGCCGAGGTGAAGGATTTCGCAGGCGGGTAATTGCGGTAGGTCGCGCACCGAACGAACGGCCAGTGGTGAGCAAATCAAACTGCCACGCCGGACGCGCGGACAGCTCAGGCCGGATGGCAGGGCAATCAGATTGCCGTTTAGTGTGAGCGACTCCAATTGTTCCAACTTCTCTAACCCACCTAGTTCCGGCCAATGCACTTGTAGTCCGAGGGAGAGTGAACGCAATTGGGCGCAACGCGCGAGTGGTCGGTAATCTTCACAGGTGCGACTGGTAAACTCCAGCGTGCGAAGGTTAGGTAGCTCGCAGAGTGGGCTGATGTCCGTGATTTCGCTGGAACCGATTTTGATTTCTTCCAGATGCGTGAAGAATCGCAGCGCGGATAAGTCGCGGATAGGACGTTTTTCAAAACCTAAGTGAACCCACCAAAATTTTCGTTCCGGCCAGACTTCGACGGCCCGGCGCAGGTCGGTTTCCGAATAACCCGGCACATAGGCAGGATTTAAGTAACGCTGCCGGTCTCGTTCATATTTGGCCTCGAATCCCTCGTAGTGACCAGTCTTGTGAACAACATGCCAGCGGCCAAGTATGTCTTCCACGAGAATTTCCACGGTGAAGCGCTCTTCCGTGGTGCGCGCGTCATCCAAGGCCCAAGCGATAAAGCCTGCCTGATTCATGACTTGGTTATCGCACAAATTTCAAAAGCTGACAAGTCGGCACGAGCCTCCGGCGTGATTCATTTGAGATACGATCATGATGAAAAAATCGCCATAAAGATTTGAATGCTCAAGCAAGCATTTTTATTAATATTATCTTATCGCAATCCACACTGTGAATTAGACTCACGGATATCTCGATAAAAGGTATCGCGCTGGATGAAGCGGACGCATTCGGGAATAGCGGGAAGATAGCAACCCTCAGTTGGCAATTGTTCCACAAGCCAAAAACATCGCTTTCATTGGACATATATCAGATACGTGGAACATTGTTCCGCGTAGTTTTACTAATTATCAACGACTTACAAAAGTCACATGTAGGGAATCTTGGCTAAAAATCGGGAATCGGTAACGATATATCGTTCCCGTTAGCCATTTATGATGTGCGATTTTTCAAAACAAGAGGAGCTGAACCGGGAACGTTTTAGCCCTTTGCGTTCCCGCTGGGCAAAAAACTACAGCGTCAAAAGGGTCGAAACTGTTAAAATCTGAGATGTTAACACCCCTTAACAGAAAAAGGCTGTTAACATTTTATTTTTTAACAGCCCCCGATTTTCCCAATAAAACCGCTTATTCTGCGACTTGAAGCACCGAATTGCCTAACCTTGCCAAAGTCGGCAGCATCACGCCGCCGGACCCACTCAAATGGCTTTGGTGGCTCCCGCTACATGGCCAATCAAGACCGAGGCGGTGCTGGCGGCCATCAAGCGAGTAGCGATACCAAAAAATCTTGCCACGCAAATAAACACCAGATAGTCTTTTGGTTCCTGATGAACGTGTTTTCACAAAAAATTGTGCTAAAGGTTTGTGCTAAGTTAGCGAACTTAAGCACACTTTACTGTGCTTTAGCAATTAGCACAATATTTTCAGGAAGCGCTGTAAGTTCATTGTTTTAATTAGGTTGCGCGGTTAGCTCAGTGGTAGAGCATTACCTTGACACGGTAGGGGTCGGAGGTTCGAAACCTCCACCGCGCACCATCCTTTATTATCAGTGTTTAATTGGTTTCTTGGGTCAAAACTAACAACAAAACTAACAACAAGTCCAAGTCAAATTGAGTTGTTTTAAAGTTGTTCAAGTCTGTTTTTCGCCGGCCTTTCCACCAGTTCTGCAACAGCAATTCTTTGTTTTCAGTTCCGCCAGCAGCTTTTTTACAACTTTCGTCATTTGGCGAATCACTGGTAAAAAATAAAAAAGGCACTCCGAAATTAATCAGAGCGCCTTCGATTAGAATCTAAAATTATTTCTTCACGCCCAGGATCGCGTCTTTAGCAGCTTTGGCTACGCGAAACTTCACGACTTTTTTGGCCTTGATCTGAATCGTTTCCCCAGTTGCAGGATTACGTCCGACACGCGCTTTGCGATTCACGAGCACCAATTTGCCGAGACCGGGAATGGTGAACGAGTCCTTGGCGTGTTTGTAAGCGAGCGCCGCGAGTTGCTCCAGAATTTCAGCGGCCTGTTTTTTGGTGAGACTGCTTTTCTCAGCGACTGCAGATACGATTTGGGATTTGGTCAGAGCTTTAGCCATGATTTAGTTGTGTGTTGTTGTTTGATGTTTACCGAACCCCTATTAAATATGGGCAGAATTGACTCAACAAGATTAAAATGTCGATTTTATTGAGGAAAAATGCACTTCTATTGTAGCGAGCTTGACATCCAAAGAATCAGGACGATGTTCAATTGGCTGGTGTGAGCGTAAGTGCAGTTGATGGTTGCAGACAGAAACAGTTATGGTTTGTTTGAAGTCAGTCAGTGGTAGATACGCCCACGCCAGCCATTTCCTTAACCGTTCGGTTTCCGCACCGCTTAAAATTGATTTCTCCCCCAATCATCGTCTAATTCAACTTTATCAATCTGCTTGAATACATTGTGTTGGCAGCCAGTTCGCTCTTCGTAATTGTGGATCCGCTAGCCGTGGTGCCGGCGTTTTTGGCCATGACACCGAACGACACGGTGGAGCAGCGCATCCGCACGGCAAGGCTGGCATGTTGGGTCACGGCAGGCGTCATGCTGGTGTTCTCCTTGGCTGGCCAAATTATTTTCAAGTTCATGGGCATCACCATGCCCGCATTCCAGATTGCTGCAAGCATCTTGCTATTGATCGTGGCGCTGGACATGGTGCGGGCCCAACGCTCGCGCGTCCAAGAAACGCACGAGGAGACCAAGGCCGGAACGGAGAAGACCGACATCGCCGTGACCCCGCTGGCAATTCCAATGCTGGCTGGTCCCGGCGCAATTTCCACCACTGTTCTGCTACAGAACGAGGCTAAAACCATTCCTCAGCACATTGCGCTCTACGGTTGCATTCTAGCAGTATCGTTTGTGAGCTACCTCGTCCTGCGGGTCGCTGCCCGGGGTACTCGGTGGTTGAACCCGATCATGATGAACATTGCCATTCGAATTATGGGGTTATTGCTGGCGGCGGTCGCCATCCAGTTCATGCTCAATGCCATCAAAGCCTTCCGCCTCGAATTGCTTGCGCCGGTAGTGAGCTAACTTTCGGTGCGTCTGATTTGCCGTTCACATCATAAATTTCATCCGCAGTTCTGATAGCAACGTGCTTTCCCAAGTGCTGACATTAAAATCAGAACTCATGATTTGATGAACCGCTGCCAACACTTTCGTCTGTTGTGCGCGATCGGTAAATTCATCAGCTAACAAAAGAGCCTGCGTCTTGGCTTTGTAGATCGATTGAATCCAGGGTCTAATTCTGGTAACAGCTGCATCGAATTCCCGTTGCCTATCAATCTCGTCAACAAATCCCATCGCAGCCAACAACTTTTGCAACTGTTCATTTTCAATACTCGATAAATGCCCGTCCGCATACATGGCCAAAATTAACAGATCGAAAAGCGCGTGTTGTTGGGCTGTTGTAAAACCGGTCAAATCGATGTCCATGGAGAGACGATACCAGATTTGAGGGAATTACACACATTTGAGCTCGAAAGATACCATGCAGTCCTTTGGCAAACTTCCAGATGGCACCAAACAGAATTCCCCCCCCCCC
>CAILDU010000155.1 GCA_903833055.1 uncultured Verrucomicrobia subdivision 3 bacterium
CGCCGAACCCGCGCTTTCTTTTCCACAGCAACAAACATCGCGAGGCGTTCAACCATCTGCTCTACGGAATTCGCGAACGCAAAGGCTTCGTGCAACTCACCGGCGAGGTCGGCGCGGGCAAAACAACTTTGTGCCGCGCGTTGCTGGAAAGTCTCGTTGCGCGTTATTCCACGGCGCTGATTTTGAATCCGGTTTTGAGCGGCGATGAATTGATGCGCGCCATTGCGACGGAATACGGCTTGGACGTCAAAGGCAAGGATCGCATGGAAACCATTGCGACCATTAGCGATTTTCTGCTGCGACAGACGTTGGCGGGCAAGGAACCGGTTTTAATCGTGGACGAGGCACAGAATTTGACGGAAGATTTGCTGGAACAAGTGAGGTTGATTTCCAACATTGAAACGGACGATCGTAAGCTGCTGCAAATCGTTTTGATGGGCCAGCCGGAATTGCGCGATCGCTTGAACAGTCCGCGCTTGAAGCAATTGCGGCAGCGCATCACGGTGCGGTATCACTTGAACGCATTGACATGCGCCGAAGTTGGGCAATACATTCATCATCGGCTCGCGTTGGCGGGCGCGCGCGGGCTGCCGAATTTTACGACGCCCGCAGTGTGGCGGGTGTTCAATTACAGCAAAGGAATTCCGCGCTTGGTGAACGCCCTGTGCGACAAGGCGCTGTTGGCCGGTTATGTGGCGCGC
Organism: uncultured Verrucomicrobia subdivision 3 bacterium; assembly: GCA_903833055.1. GTDB lineage: Bacteria > Verrucomicrobiota > Verrucomicrobiia > Limisphaerales > UBA11358 > UBA11358. The sequence continues at coordinate 702 of CAILDU010000155.1, forward strand.
AGCAATCGCATTAATTATTGGATGGTCGGTCGCGCCATCCGCGAACTGGAAGGACATATTCACGCATGAGCCTTATTAACGACGCTTTGAATCGCGCCCGGCACAATCATACGCCGCGTCCGCAAGGTTCCTTGCCGCCCTTGCCGCCCGTCGAGCAGCCTAAAGAAGTGAGCAAGTGGCTGGCTCCAGCCGTCGTGATTTTTTTAATTTTTGCCGTTATCTTTGTCATCGGCTGGGCGGTGGCGCACCACTCAGTTCACGCTATTGTCACCGCGCCGCCTGATCCGGAAGTTGCGACGAAACAAGCCGCCGAAGACGTGCTGCCGATTGTTCCAGCACCGCCGCCGCCGGTGGTGCTCAATCCCCCGGCCGCGCCCAGATTGCAGGGGATTTTTTATTCGCCCACTTCACCCAGCGCCATCGTAGATGGCAAAACCGTCGGCGTTGGCGACCATTACCAACAATACCGCGTGACCGAAATCACCAAGTTCTCTGTCACGCTGACGGACGTCGACGGCAAAGCCATCAAGCTCGGCATGGGCAACTGAACCATGCGGTTCGTGGAAAAAATTCGTAGCTCACCTATCGCCGTCCGCGTCGCGCCGTTTTTTATTTTCGTGTTACTGACGGCGGCGCAGGGAAAATTTGGTGCTGATTCCGCCTACTGGTTTTATCTCGCCAAAACGCTCGTCGGACTTTGGTTGATTTGGGAAATGCGTCCGTTCGTTTTCGAAATGCGCTGGGTGATTTCGTGGGAAGCCATTGTTGTTGGCGTGGGCGTTTTTGCTTTGTGGGTTGGCATCAGCGGCGAATGGGCCACGCAAAATTCATTGTGGGTCAAACTCGGTTTTTCGTCGTCGCCGCAAAAATTTACTGCCGCGTGGAATCCCAATGAACACTTTGGTTCCGCGCTGGCGTGGCTGTTCGTCGTCACAAGAATTTTGGGTTCAACTTTTATCGTCCCGCCGCTGGAAGAAGTTTTTTACCGCTCCTTTTTGTATCGCTACCTCGCCAGCCAGAATTTCCTGTCCGTGCCGCTGAATAAATTTTTGCCGATTCCATTTTTTGTCACAGCCTTCATCTTCGGGATTTCCCACAACGAATGGCTCGCTGGCATTTTATGCGGCGCGGCGTTTCAATGGCTGGTGTTGCGCAAAAACCAGCTCGGCGACGCGATGACCGCGCACGCCATCACGAACTTTCTGCTCGGAATCTGGGTTGTCGCGCGCGGCGCGTGGCAATTTTGGTGAACTGATTTACGCGCGCAAGTGGCGCACGTCCACCGCATCCATGCCGGCGGAACGGATCGCCTGCATTCCCAAATCCGTGTCTTCGTAACCGCGGCAAAATTGTGGTTCGACACCGATGCGCCGCGCGGCTTCCAGAAAAATGTCCGGCGCGGGCTTTTGATTTTTCACCATCTCGCTCGTCACGACGGCGTTGAAAAGATGCCGTATTTTCAGGTGTTCCAGCACGTCAATGATGATTGGCTGCGTGCCGCCGGATGCGACCGCCATCGGAATTTTTCCAAAATTCGCCTTCGCAATTTCTACGACTTCATGAATCGGCCCGACTTGCGACATCAGCGGCAGGTAGGCGTTTTCTTTTTCGTGCGCCACGGCGATGTGGTCGAGCGGACGGCCTTGTTCCTCCGATAACATCTTCAAAATGTCGCGTGATGGCACGCCGCCGAGCGAATAAAAACGGTCTTCGGGAAAATGCAGATTGTGGCGTTGCGTGATGAGTTGCCACGCGTGCCAGTGCAACGGCATCGTGTCGGCCAAAGTGCCGTCGCAGTCGAAAACCAATCCTTTGATGTGTGAGGGGAGCATAGAAGTCAGGAGTCAGAATCCAGAAGCTAGAATTTTCGCCGAGTATGCCTCAAGCAATTTGCTGGTTTCTTCAAGTTGGGGTTGCAGTTTTGTCGTGTCGCCGTAATTCAAATCTTTCGCGAGAATCAAGTAATAGCGACATTCTTTCAGCGAACCTTGCGCGATGTTCATGAAACGAACTTTGTCCGCGCGGCCACGTTTCTTGAATCCTTCCGCAATGTTTGCCGGAATGGAAACCGCCGCGCGACGAAGCTGGGAAGTCAGCCCATAAGTTTCGTTGCGTGGAAAATTTTCGGTGAGCCGATAAATTCCGAGAACGAACTGATGCGCCTTTTGCCAGACAATCAATTGCTCAAAACTCTTCGCAGGCGCGAGGCGTTTTGATTCTGGCTCCTGAATTCTGGCTTCTGGATTCATAGTGCGATTGCCGCCAGTTTTTCTTCCATGTCATGCGTCATCAGCGGGTCAATCAAGTCATCGAGATAACCTTCAATGAACACGGACAAATTATAAAGCGTCACTTCGATGCGATGATCCGTGACGCGGTTCTGCGGAAAATTGTAGGTGCGAATTTTTTCGCTGCGGTCGCCCGTGCCGATTTGGTCTTTGCGATGCGCGGCGTATTTCGCATTTTCCTCGGCGATTTTCGCTTCCAACAAACGCGAACGCAAAACCGTCATGGCCGTGATGCGATTCTTTTGCTGCGAACGTTCATCGGCGCAACGCACAATCAGGCCGGTCGGCTTGTGAATGATTTGCACGGCGGAATCCGTCGTGTTCACGCCTTGACCGCCTTTGCCGGACGCGCGGCAGCAATTGATTTCGATTTCGTCGGGCTTGATTTCGATGTCCACTTCCTGCGCCTCGGGCAAAACGGCGACGGTGCAAGTGCTCGTGTGGATGCGCCCCTGCGCCTCGGTCGCAGGCACGCGCTGGACGCGGTGGACGCCGCTCTCGTATTTCAATCTTTTGAAAACATCCGTGCCGCTGATCTGGAAAATAATTTCTTTGAAGCCGCCGAGGTCGGACGAATTGGAATCAAGCGTCTGGTTTTTCCAGCCGCGATTTTCGGCGTAACGGCAATACATCCGATACAAATCGGCTGCAAACAAAGCGGATTCCGAGCCGCCCGCGCCCGCGCGAATTTCAATAATCGTGTTTCGCGAGTCCGTCGCGTCCGGCGGCACGAGGCCAAATTGGATTTGTTGCGCCAATTTTTTCTCGTCGGTTTCGAGGCGCAAAATTTCTTCCTTCGCCATCGTTGCTAATTCTGAATCGGGCAATTCCGTTTTGAGCAGTGCGCGATTTTCTTCCAAGTCGGCGACGGTTTTCAAATACGCATCGCCAGTCGCGACGAGGTCTTTGAGCCGCGCATATTCGCGCGACAATTCCTGCGCGGCTTGCGGATTATCGAAAACCTTGGAGTCGCTCAACAAGGATTCAAGCTCTGCAAAGCGCTTGCGGAATTTTTCGATGTGCGGACGCAGATCCATTTTTGATTTATGATTTACGATTGATGATTTGGCGGCGGGCGCGTTTAGAAATCATCAATCGTAAATCGCCAGTCATAAATAAAAACAAAACCGCCCGCGTCCCGAAAATTCGGAACGGCGGGCGGTGTTTGAAAGACGGCTAGGCTTTTTTCTTTTTCTTCGTCGCGTGCTCGGCCTGGGCGGCGAGGGTTTTCGCGGCGCGCTGTTGGAACTTGTCCACGCGGCCGGCGGTATCCACGAATTTCTGCGTGCCCGTGTAAAACGGATGGCAGGAGTTGCAAATGCCGATGATGATGGTCTGCTTGGTGGAACGCGTCTTGATAATGTTGCCACAGGCGCAACGAATCTCGGCGTCCACATATTTCGGATGAATGTCCGTTTTCATAAAAAGGACGGAAAAACTATCATGATTTTGCCGGATGACAAGAGGGAATTTAAGGTTGCCTCGAACGCGGGGCGGTTTAACTTGTCCACCATCACATGAAAACTTTACTGGTGTTCACGTTTGCACTCATGGCTTTTTTCCGCGCGTCGGCGCAGGTGGATATGGAATTGTCCTTGGATCAGGATTATTTTTTGCCGATCGAAACCATTCCGCTCGCAGTCAAAATCACCAATCGTTCTGGTCAACAATTGCACTTGGGCGCGGACGCCGACTGGCTGACGTTCAATGTCGAGGCGGACGATGGTTTTGTCGTCATCAAAAATGCCGAAGTGCCGGTGACGGGCGCGTTTGATCTCGAAACGTCGCAGCTCGCCATCAAGCGCGTGGATTTGCAGCCGTATTTTTCCATGACCAAGCCGGGGCGTTACCATGTGATTGCGACGTTGCACATCAAGGATTGGAGCGCGCAGATGGCGAGCCAGCCGAAACATTTTGATGTGATTGCGGGCGCGAAATTGTGGTCGCAGGATTTTGGCGTGAAAGATGGAACGAACGCCGCGCCGGAAGTTCGCAAATATACTTTGGAGCAGGCGAATTATTTGAAGCAACAATTGCGTCTGTATGTGCAGGTGAGCGACGCGGCGGAAGATACAGTTTACAAGGTGACGGCGCTGGGGCCGATGGTTTCATTCAGCCACACGGAGGCGCAGGTGGACCGGTCGAGCCGCTTGAACGTGTTGTGGCAAGCCGGCGCGCAGTCGTTCAATTACGCGATTGTGAATCCGGACGGCACGGTGGCGTTGACGGATTATTATGACAATTTTTATTCGCGCCCGCGCCTGACGGTGAATGAGAACGGCGACGTGGTGGTGCTGGGCGGCACGCGCCGTCCCAAGCCGACGGAACTGCCGATTGTCAAACCGCCGAACCAACTGCCGCCGCTGACCAAGCCGGTGATGCCGACAGTGACGGATACAAATAAGTAGCAAACGTGAACGCAGACAAACAAACGAAGAAGCTGCCGAACTTCACGCGGCGAATGCTTTGGGTGTTTGTGGGACAAATGGCTCTGGTTGTCGGTTTGTTTGTTTGGAATGACTTTTTCCCGTCGTGGCTGAATCGGGCAATTGTGGTTTCAGTGATTTTTGTTTCGCCATTGGCTTATCTGGCCGTGCTTACTCATCCTTCAATGCGTCAAGCGTGGCGCGACTTGCTGCGAGATTCTTGGTCGTTGTTTGTTGACGCCATGTTTTGGATTATCCGCCTGTTTCGTCCAGCCACAGTCATGAAGTTGGTGCGGTTTGTCACATCGCTTAAACCAATGCCAGCCACGGTTGATGAGTGGATTACTTGTTGCGTATTGCCGTTCAAAACTTGCATCGTAGTCGCCTTCCCGATGATTTGGATTTTTGAAAAGATTGTTTCCTATTCTCCCTACTTTCGACCTTATGGCAGGACATTTGGACTCTCGTTTGATTTGATTTTTGAATGTTATCTAATCTCGCTTTTGGCACTTTTATTGGGCGCATTGTTGCAGGCAATTTTTTGTCGCGCTGGGCGTGCTGCGACCACGTTGCGGTTTTTCTTGTGGGGTTTAGTTCTCCCGCTTGTCGTGACGTTGATGCCACGGACATTTTCATTCTGACATTCTTTCTTGCCATTATTCGCGTTTTCCGTATTCTCCATCCTGCCTGAACGCCGCGTGTGCGGATTGTTCATTAAGGCTGAGAAAAAATCGTTAACCAATAACCTAACCTTTAACCTCCGTTGCCCCCGCAGCGTTTGTTAGTTAGGCAATGGAGTCTTCCAGTTCCGCAGTCGCGGAATGAAAAGCCTCCCGCAGTTCAGTTCATAGTAAAGTTATGCTCACCATGGAACAGGCTCTGAAACAGAGCAGCAAGCAAGTCGTCGCCCAAAACCAAATCGTCAAGGGCACAGTCATCGAAGTCCGCGCCAAAGAAGTCCTCGTGGACATCGGCTACAAAAGCGAAGGTATCATCCCGCTCAACGAATTTCTGGAACCCGGCACGATTGTCGTCGGTCAGGAAATTGATGTGCTGATCGAGAAACTCGAAAACAAAGAAGGCACGGTCGTTCTCTCGCACCAAAAGGCGGAGTTCAAGAAAAACTGGGATCGCATCCTCTCAATTTGCAACGAAGGTGGTCGCGTCATGGGCAAAGTCACCGCCGTCGTCAAAGGTGGTCTCATCGTCAACGTCGGCGTCGAAGCGTTTTTGCCGTCGTCACAGTTGGACGTCATCACGCCGAAAAATTTGCAGACGTTCGTCGGCAACACTTACGAATTTAAGGTCGTCAAAATCAATCAGGAGCGCCAGAACATCGTTCTCTCCCGCCGCGAATTGATTGAAGCCGAACGCGGCGACAAGCGCGCGAAGTTGCTCGCGGAAATGGTTCCGGGCGACATCCGTAAAGGTATTGTCAAAAACATCACGGACTTCGGCGCGTTCATTGATTTGAACGGCCTCGACGGTTTGCTCCACATCACGGACATGAGCTGGGGTCGCCTCGGTCATCCGTCGGAAATTCTCAAGGTCGGTCAGGAACTCGACGTTGTCGTTCTCGACGTGAACAAGGAAAAAGAACGCGTCAGCCTCGGCCTCAAGCAGAAGCTCGCGAATCCGTGGGACCAGATCGAAACGAAGTTTCCGATCGGCACCAAGGTCAAAGGCAAGGTCGTCAGCCTCGTGCCGTATGGCGCATTTGTTCAACTCGAACCCGGCGTGGAAGGTCTCATTCACGTCACGGAACTTTCCTGGACGAAACGCGTCGCCAAACCGAGCGATGTGCTCAAGCAAGATCAAGAAGTCGAAGCCATCGTGCTCGGCATCAACCGCGAGGAACAGAAAATTTCCCTCGGCGTGCGCCAATTGGAATCCAATCCGTGGGACGGCGCGGCAGCGAAATACACCGTTGGCACGAAGGTCAAAGGTCAGGTGCGCAACCTCACGAGCTACGGCGCGTTTGTCGAACTCGAAGAAGGCATTGACGGCATGGTGCACGTTTCCGATATGTCGTGGACGCGCAAGATCAATCATCCTTCCGAAATGATGAAGAAGGGCGACGTCGTCGAAGCCACCGTGCTCGAAGTGGATCGTCCGAACCAGCGCATCGCGCTCGGCATGAAGCAACTCGAAGTGGATCCGTGGGCGAACATCGAGACGCTTTACAAAGTCGGCGACCTCGTCACCGGCAAAGTCACCAAGCTCGCGAGCTTCGGTGCGTTCGTCGGCCTGCAACACGAGATTGACGGTCTCGTGCATATCTCGCAGATCAGCGAAGAACGCGTGGACAAGATCAAGAACGTGCTCAAAGCCGGTCAGGATGTTTCGGCTCGCGTCGTGAAAATCGACAAGAACGAACGCCGCATCGGTCTGTCCATCAAGGCCGCCAGCTACACCGACGAGCAGATCAAGGAAGAGCAGAAGATTCTCGACTCGCTCAAGCCCGGCGAAGATTTGGTTGCCCTGCAACACGCCTTCGACGCGCTCGACACCAGCGACAAGGAATAATTCCTTTAACGAAATTCAAACCGGCGGACTGGCAACAGTCCGCCGGTTTTTTGTTTTCAAAATTTTCTCACGCAAAGCCGCAAAGCCGCGAAGCTAAAACCGCTCACCGCTGAATTTCTTCTCTGCGCCTTTGCGCCTTTGCGTGAGATTTTACTGCCGCAAATTTTTGTGCCGGTAATGCAGAATCTTGAACTCCGGTTCGTCGCGCAATTCTTCCACCAGCTCAAACTTGTCCTCGAACGGCGGGAAAAAAGCATCGCCGCCTTCAATCTCGCGTTTGACGAGCGTCAGATATAAATCCGAGCAGCGCGGCAAAGCCTGTGCGTAGATTTCCGCGCCGCCGCAGATGAAGATGTCGTTCGGAAATTCCGCCGGGTCGAGCTTGTCCAGCGACTTGAAAATTAAAATGTCCGTCGCCGATTTGCCTTCCAGCTTGGTGAAATGAAATTGATACGCGCGCTTGAGAAATTTCCCGCCGCGCCACTCGTGATAGCCGCCAAAAATTTCCGGATGACTTTTGATGAGCCGCTGCGGATGCCGCGTCAATACAAGGTTTTTCCGGTTTGGCAACGGCTTGCCGATGCTCTCAAACGTCTTGCGCCCCATCACCACGACATTGCCCATCGTTGCCTTTTTGAACCACTTAAAATCTTCCGGTAGATGCCACGGAATCGCGTTGCCCGCGCCAATCACGCGGTTCAGCGACATCGCCGCAATGGCTTTGAAATGTTTCACAAATTAGATTTTAACGCAGAGACGCAGAGACGCAGAGAAGATTTTCTGGCTTCGCTGTCCGCAGGACAGCAACACAGGTAGCCGTGGGTGTAACCCACGGAAACCGTCAAAATAAAATTACGACCCCAACGGGGTCGCACCAAACCGCCAATTAATTCTGATTCACAGCAAATATTTTTCATCAAATTCAATATCTGCATCGTTCAACAATTTGCGGTATTCATCCAGAAAATCCACGCGCCGATGATGTTCCTCCTGATTTTTGATGTATTCAATCAACGCATCTTTTTCGCGCACGGAATGCGTGAACGCGCCATAACCTTCCTGCCAATGACCGAATTGCGGGAACACGTTGTTCTCCTTGATCCATTTTGCGCTGCCGGTCTTTACGGTCTTGACCAAATCCGCCAGCGCAACCGTCGAATGAACCGAAGTCAAAATGTGAATGTGGTCTTCCACGCCATTCAACCGGAACAAATGGCAATCGTGGTTTTTGACAATCCCCCAGATGTAGCGAAACAAATCTTCGCGGCGCGGTTTATCAAGCACACGCTCGCGGTTTTTCGTCGCGAAAACGATGTGATAAATGATTTGGGTGTAGGTGGCCAAAATGTTTTCGTGTTTTGTTCGACCCTTTCAGGGTCGTGATTCTCATTATCGCCAACCGCAGGTTTCACCTGCGGCTACCCATGTATTGTTCCTGCGGAACATTTTTCAAACCGCCACCGGCGCTTTGATGGCTGGATGCGGATCGTAACCGACGATTTCAATATCCTCGTATTTGAAATCGTGAATATTTTTCACCGCCGGATTTAATTTCACCTGCGGCAACGGACGCGGCTCGCGCGAGAGTTGCAGCTTCGCCTGGTCGACGTGGTTTGCGTAAAGATGCAAGTCGCCGAACGTGTGGACGAAATCGCCCGGCTTTAAATCGCACACCTGCGCGACCATCAACGTGAGCAGCGCGTAGCTGGCGATGTTGAACGGCACGCCGAGAAAAATATCCGCGCTGCGCTGGTAAAGCTGGCAGCTCAACTCGCCCTCGCTCACGTAAAACTGAAACAGCGAATGGCACGGCGGCAGCGCCATGCCTTGAATCTCGCCCGGATTCCACGCGCTGACGATGAGCCGCCGACTGTCGGGATTTTTTTTGATCTGCGCGATGACGTCGTCAATTTGGTTGAGCGAGCGACCGTCCGCCGTGCGCCAGTCCGTCCATTGCGCGCCATAAACGCGACCGAGATTGCCGTCCTTGTCCGCCCATTCGTCCCAGATGGAAACGCCGTTATCATTGAGCCATTTGATGTTCGTGTCGCCGCGCAAAAACCAGAGCAGCTCGTAAAAAATGGATTTCGTGTGAACTTTTTTTGTGGTGAGCAGCGGAAATGAATCGCGCAGCGGACAACGGATTTGCGCGCCGAACATGGAATAAGTTCCGGTGCCGGTGCGGTCGGCCTTGAACTTTCCGTGTTCTTGGACGTGGCGGAGCAAATCGAGGTATTGAATCATCGCGGGAAAAATTTAACCACGAAACGCGCGAAACACACGAAAAGAAATCGGCCACGAATTTAACAA
>CAILDU010000156.1 GCA_903833055.1 uncultured Verrucomicrobia subdivision 3 bacterium
CAGCACGAAGCTGTCCATCTCCTGCTCCGTTCGGGCTTCGCCCTCCCTACGCTGAAGATGGACAAAGAAACAACAAAAACATAAACTCAAACCAGTCCCAAGACTAACTCATGCACTGGCACAGAAAAGTGAACCCGGTCAAAGGCATGGGCGTCCGCGCCACGGCACGGATCACGAAAACGCATCCGAACACCATTCAGGCAGTGTTGGAAGTGGCGGGCAGTAAATCCGCCTTCTTGCTCGACAAGATGGTGCGAGAGGTCAATTTCCCTTTCGTCCAGGTTGACGAAATGTTCTGTTTTGTTGGATGCAAAGAAAAAAATAATGTGACCAAAGACCCGGAACGGGGAAGGCAATCCATTTTCCTTGGCGTGGACGCGGACAGTAAGTTCATCATCAATTGGATGATCGGCAAACGCACCTCCTGCACGATTGAAAAATATATGCAGGACTTGAAACTGCGTGTCGCGCGACCATTTCAACTCTCAACGGACGGTTACGAGCTTTTTGAGGATGAGGTCAAGTGGGCGTTCTATGGCGAAGCCGCCTATGGTCAGGTGAGCAAAAAGTTTATCCACCCAAAGGCAAGGGATTCAAATACGGCGGAAGGACGATATGAGCCAAGCCGGGTGAAAACCATCTATAAACGGCAGGTGTTCGGGCCGGTTCGATTCGATAAAATTAGCACGTCCTATATTGACCGGACGCATTTGAACCTGCGGCTCTTCAATCGGCGGCTGACCCGCTTGACGCTGGGGTTTTCCAAAAAACTTGAATATCTCAAGAATTCCGTAGCGCTTTCCATCGCCCACTACAACTTTTGCCGCGTTCATCATTCGCTTCGAGGTGAAACGCCGGCAATGGCGGCGAGATTGACCGACCATGTATGGTCCATCGCCGAGCTTTTGACCGAATCAGGTCAAATCGGTTCCGAGAAATGGATTTGTCCTTTGCTTGAACACTCCGTTTCACCCCCGATGAAAAATTCCCCAAAGCGGCGTAATATCTCCGTGAATGTGCCAAAGTTCCACGAGCCCGAATTCGTCACCACAATTGACCACGACAGCCGCGAGCAGCCGCAGCCCCAACTCGCTTGACTAAAAACTTGACTTACACTGGACTTACTGGCAGATTACGCGCGTGAGTTACCAGCCGCAATTCACCATCACCCCGGCGCTGCTCGCCCGCGTGGAGCAGATCGCCGCGTTGCGCGAGCGCATCCTGGTCGGCACGGTGCAGGTGCGCTGGATTCCCGCCTTGCAAAAAGACACCCGCACGCGCAACACCCATTCCTCGACCGCTATCGAAGGTAACCCGCTCACGCTCGAACAAGTTCGCGCCGTGGAGGAAGGCCGGGAAATTCCTGCCGTCGCCGCCCGCGCCAAGCGCGAGGTGGTGAATTATTTTGCCGGGCTGCGGTTCGTGGAAAAGAACACTGCCAAGAAAATCATCTCGCACGAGGAAATTTTGCGGCTGCATAAAATCATGGCGGATGACGTGATGGATCAGGGCACGGCGGGACGCTATCGCACAATGGCCGTGCGCGTTGGCCGTTATGTGCCGCCGCCGCCCGCTGACGTGTCGGGACTGATGTTCGAGTTGCTGACGTGGTGGAATAAGGAAGCGGCAGAATTGTCGCCGGTTTTAAGTTCCGCCATCGTGCATTATCGTTTTGAAGCCATTCACCCATTTGCCGACGGCAACGGGCGCACAGGCCGCGCGCTGGCCTTGTGGGAGCTTTACCGACGCGGTTTTGACACGCACCACATTTTTTCCGTGGACGAATTTTATTGGGAGAACCGTCCGCGCTATTACGAGGCGCTGGATGGCGTGCGGCGCGAAGGTGAAGATTTGACGCAGTGGTTGGAATACTGCGCTGAAGGTTTGTTGCTGACACTGGAGCGCGTCTGGACACGCGTGCAAAAACTTTCCGCCCAGCCAGGCCAGGAAAAATTGGTGCTGCGCCCCAAACAGGAACAGCTTTTACAGTTGCTTCGCGATCACAGGAGCATGACTCCGCGTGAACTCTGGGACGCGCTCGGCGTTTCTAAACAAGGCACGCTGGATTTGTTACGACCTTTAATAAATGCCAGATTGGTGAAGCGCATCGGCACGAAAAAGACGGGCCAATATATTCTGGCCTGAACGTTGGTCAGCGATGGTCACACGGCAGCACATCCAATTCTCCAATTCGCGTTGCGTCCCCAACCTGATGCCGACCATTTCGTTGGGTTCAACGAATTGGTCGGAAACCGCATGGCCGTTGATTTAGATTTTTAATCTCACAACACGTTCGCTGGATTTCTGTTTGGTGGAAACAGATCGCCCACCGGCACGCAGAAAACCTCCGCGAAAATTACGATTTGCTTGTCGGTCACGGAAGAACGTAAAGTTTCGATGTTGGCCAAGATGTCGCGAGTGATATAAAACCCCAGCACTTGCATTTTGGTGACAAGCAAATCCTGCGACCAGCCGTTTTGGTATCGAAGCCTGGCCACGTTCCGTCCAATGACGTTCGCATTCTGACGCATAGCGCTGATACTCTAGCGGGCGACTGCAAAACCGACTTTGCTGTTGGCATTTGTCAAATTCACACTTTCCGTAATCAATGGGGAGCGATAATCTCATGACATGCCTCTTGCGGATTGGGAGAAAAGATTTGCTTCGTCGCTGCGCGAGATGTTGGAAGATCAGCGTGGCAAAGCCGGGGCGATGTTGCCTGTGATTCCTAGCCGGGATGAATGGGAGCAGTTTGTTGCTGAAGTGAGGACTGCATGGTGGCATTGGGAATGGGTATTTACGTTGAATCCGGGGTGCCTGGTTGTTCTCTACGATGGCGTGGCATTTTACAATTATCGAAGCGGGGCGTTCTGGGACGGATTTGCGGAAGTCGTCGGGGTGCCAATAATTCCCGTGAATGTCCAAACCGCAATTAATCGGAGCTATACCGATTTTGCGACACGATTCGCGTTGCATGTCACGTCTGGAAATTTCGTTGGTTCCGCTGTGGCTCATATAGGAATTCCGATTTCGATGTGGGATGGATTTCTCCATGTGTGCGAGTGGGCATTGTGGACAGATAATTGGGATGGCTGTGCTGACGACACATGGCGTGATGCAATATCACGCCGACTGGGTGGGCAGGCACGACTGATCAGATTTCTTGTCGATAATCGCGACACAGCGACCCAATTCGTTAGAGAGATGTTAGACGCACGTCGCGTTCTATCGGCGGACAGGACGTTGACAGTGAGTGGAATCGCGCAGGCGCTTATTCTTCGGGTGGAGTATTTCGACGAAGTGCCAGAGACGGCCGATTTTTTGCGGCCAGATGATCCAGAATCGTTATTTGCTGATAGGGCAAATCTCGCATGGAATGAAGAACGGCAAACAATTTCATTGCATCTGCCACCCGTTGATAGCAAATCACTCCCGGCAAAGTGGTGTTGCAATGAGCGCGTGCAACCTGCGACCGACACAGCAACCGAACTCGCAATTAACAGCACCGCATTCACTACAACCCTACGGCTGGAACTCCAATCTAAAAACGGCTCTGCGTGCCAACGAATTGCTGCTATTGATGAATGGGCTCTCTACGATGAATTGCGCAAGCGATTTGTAAATCGAGGTCGCGATCTGTTGCCAGTTTCAACATACACCTTGATTTCCTTACAGCCACTAAAGCCAAACCTCGCTCATGGTTGGTCCCAAGACCCGGAAGATCCTGCAATTGACCTAGCTCATGAACTCGCAGATGGCACGCGAATTTATCTTTCACGATTATTTCCTGAATCGCGCCGACCAAAACTCCAAATCGGCGACGGCCCGTGGATACATTTTGCGCAACGTCGGAACGTCGCGCTCCGAGTCTTCTGTGGCGACAAGCCACGTAACGCCGCCCGCTTTTCGATTTTACCCACAGGGATGATTTGCACAGAAACATGGCCTCGACCTTTTCTTGAAGTGCCGTTGAGCCTTGTTCGGGATGACGACATACCTTTGGAATTCACTGTTTGGCTCGACGGAACGCGTGCTAGGGGCAGATGGCAATTTTATGAATACGATCCGCCAGATGTTGAAGACGAAAAGGCAGAACGGGCATTCTATTTTTGGCAGTGGGATGAACAGCCAATCCCACCCCCGCCACCCCCAAAGACAATTCACCGCTCGTTCTCCGCGCTCGATATTCGGTCAATTCAGCCAGCAAAGTTGAACTGGACGGGGGAACATATTCTTCATGTGGAGTCACGTCGCCTTGGTCGGTTGTTTTTTGGCGCAGAGCAAGAGTGTAAATTTTTATTAGTTCAACCGACCCCCGACCATCTTTGGCCAAACAATTGGGGTGATTATATGGCGTGCGTTCTTCTCGCCCAAGTTCAAGACGAGGCGACTTGGGAGGAGGTTCGCTTTGCACGCGAAGCTACGGCGATGTGGACCGACATTAATCTTAATGCAGTTTATTATCAGATCAAAAAATTGGAGCAGCATGGTTTTCTTGTTGTTCGTGGTCATCGTTACCTAGATTTTCACAGCCGTATTACCCTAACTAACTATCAAAACAATTCTTTTCGGGGCGAATTCTGCGGCCTTTCATCGAAGCTCTACGATCTGACTCGAATTGTTCAACCGTTGAAAATCGCCGTTGCTCCGGTAGAACGCGGGTATCCCGCCAAGCTTCACATTGACTGGCACCACGATAAGCGTCACGCCGTTCGTGACGCTTGTGCGAAGCTTAAAATCGAAAACGTCCAACGCCTTTGGTAATTTGTTGCTATGGATTCACTCGCCGCCCGCTTTGAAAAAGATGTCTTCGGGACGTATACAGATCTTCTGAAAGCCCAGTTCAGAATCCATCCGACTTTTTCATTTGTCCGAGAAGTCTGGGATCGTGAGCTATCAATGGAGCGCCTCGCCAATGGACCGTTTCTAGAACGCGCGCAACTCTACGCTCCGGGCGAAGATGTTCACTCACTCGGACTCCAGCCAGATGCGCTCCGTGCCATTGAAACAAAACTCCAAGGTCGCAGTCTCTACCGTCATCAGACGGACGCGTTGCGACAAGTGTTGGCGGGTCAAAACGTCGTAGTTGCCACTGGCACGAGCAGCGGTAAGACACTATGCTTTCAATTACCCATCCTCGATAAGTTATTGCGCGACCCTTCACCCGGCCTTCGGGCGGTGATTATCTATCCGCTCAATGCGCTCGTGAATGACCAGCTTGACGAATGGGAACAACTGCTTGCGCCGCATCCGAATATTACGTTTGCCAAATTCACTGGACAGACACCACGCGACCAGCAAGAGCACGAAGAGCGGCTGCGCGCTTCAATCAAGAAAAGCATCCAAAGCGATGAACCCGGCTTGGGCGACGACTCGCCGGAACTCCAGCGCCGCGTTGGACGGCGATTAAACGAGACGCTCGCCGAGGAAGCCCTGACCGGGCTCGACTTTCTGGACCATGTTGGGTGTTAGTCCAAGCAC
>CAILDU010000157.1 GCA_903833055.1 uncultured Verrucomicrobia subdivision 3 bacterium
CAGGTTATTGTCTCTCCTGAAAAAACAGGAGAGACAAACTACCACTCCATCCCGCTGCGGCGCGACGCGAAAATAATTTTATTTCGGTCATTTACAATGCAATCGGCACGGCACATGATGCCGCTGGCTGCGGAGAAACCAATCATTCCGCACACAGACAAACAACAACTCAAAACAAACATTATGGCTAAAAAAGTCGTTAAATCCAAAGCATCCAAACCCGCCCCGAAAAAAGCCGCTGCCAAAAAAGGCGCGAAAAAGAAGTAAGGTTGCAGGTTATTGTCTCTCCTGAAAAAACAGGAGAGACAAACTACCACTCCATCCCGCTGCGCCCAGCGCCATGCGGGATTCTTTTTCGTTTGCCGCCGTCACCGCCATGAAACTTTCCCAAGCTCAAGTCTGGAAAAAAGACGGACAATTCATCCGCATCGTCCGCCTCGAACGATTGGAAGTGGAATATAAATCCCATCCCAGCCTCACCAGCAAGGCCGGCACGAAAGTCGTCACCAGCAAAAAAGATTTCTGCCGCCTGCTCAAAGGCGCGCAATTATTGTCGTCCGGCAAAAACACTCCGACCATCAATGAAGCTGACGTGGACGCCGTCGCGCAGTAAGCTGGCCGCTTGCAACGTTCCGTTCCCAATCACTACGCCACGCTCGGCCTTGACCGGCGTTGCACGCTCGCACAAATCCGCGCCGCCTACCGCGCGCTGGCCAAGCAGTTTCATCCCGACGTAAATCCGCATTCGCCCGCCGCCGTCGCGCACACGCAGGAATTAAATGCGGCACACGAAATTTTAAGCGACCCCGATTTACGCGCCGCCTACGACCAAGAACTCGACGCGCCGAAACAATCTTCCGCGCCCGCGCGCGGGACAAAAATCCAGCGCAACATTTCGCAAGATGTAAACTTGCCGCTGGAAGATTTTCTGCGCGGCGCAAAACGCGAAGTCCGCATCCACGATCCCGCTAATCCCAACGGCGCGGAAGTTTACGAACTCATCGTGCCGGCGGAAACTGCGCCGGGAACGCGTTTCGAAATTTCGCGCGACGAAACTTTTGGCGGCTTCGTGCAACTGCGCGTGAAGGCGCAACCCAACTTCCGTTTCAAAGTGCGCGGCTCGGATTTGCGCTGTGATTTGAAAATCAAAGCTGAACGCGCGGCGCAAGGCGGCATGGAAATGATTCGCGGACTCACTGGCGGAATGGTGCGCGTCCAGATTCCACGCGGTGTTGCGCGCGGAGAAATTATTCGCATCGCGAACGAAGGTTTGCCGAAAACGCGCGGCGGGCGTGGCGATTTGCTGGTGCGAATTATGTATCGCGTCGAAGTTCGCGTGACACGCGGCGGCAAATAAATTCGCCTCGGTTATTTACAATCGTCAGACAGCAGCGCACGATGGCCTGCCTTCCGGAGAAAATTCCATGCCGCAGGCAAGTCAACTCGTAGAAAGAAAATAAAGTTATGGGCGACAAATCCCCGAAAGCCACGCAGAAAAAATCCGGCCAGAAAAACGCGAAGGTCAGCAGCAACAACGCCAAGAAAAGCGCCGCCGCTGCCGCGAAATCCTCCGTCAAGAAAAAGTAACCGCCGGTTATTTACTGTCGCTCCTGAATTTTAATTTAGGAGCGACAGATTTTTTATGCCCATGTTTCGCGGCAGCATCTGCTTGGCACGCCGCGTCCAGCACGTTAGTCTCTCCTCAATGATTCTCGACACGCTGACCCAATATCGCCGTTACACAAGTTTGTCCCCGCGCTTCGCCGCCGCGTTTGAATTTCTCAAGCAACTGCCCGCCGACAAGGCGAATGGCCGCTACGACATTGACGGCGATAATTGTTTTGCGCTCGTGCAGTCTTACAAAACCAAGCCGCTCGCGGAGGCGAAGTTTGAGGCGCACCAAAAATATATTGATATCCAGTTCGTTCAGGCCGGCCGCGAAAGCATTCTGTGGTCGCCGGTCGCCGCGCTCACGCAAGTCACCGAGCCTTACGTCGCCGAACGCGACATCGCCTTTTTCGCGAACCCGCCGAAGTGGACGCCCATTCATTTGAGCGCCGGACAATTCACGATTTTCTTTCCCGAAGACGGCCACGCGCCCGGCGTCGAAGCCGGCGCCGCCAGCGAAATCCGCAAGACCGTCATCAAAGTCCGCCTCTAAAATCGTGGCACAAAAAACTGTTCGCTGAATTTTTATGAGCAAACCCACCTGCCCGATGTGCGAGATGAATGACGTTTTGGAATTTCCCGACAAGTGGGAATGCGTCACCTGCGGTCACGAATGGCCGCGCGCCGCCGCGCCCGAAATCGCCGACGTCCCGCGCGTGGTGAAAGACGCGCACGGCAATGTCCTCGCCGATGGCGATTGCGTCATCCTCATTAAAGATTTGAAGCTCGGCGGCTCGTCCGTGCTCAAGGGCGGCTCCAAGTCCAAACCCATCCGGCTCGTGGACGGCGACCACGAAATTTCCTGCAAGGTGGACAACATCGCTGTCGGCTTGAAAGCGTGCTTCGTGAAGAAGGCGTGAGGTGGCAGGTGGTCGTTGTTAACGGCTTTACTCAATCTTGAAAGTCACCGCCGTCTTGAACGGCATCGCGTCCGGGCAGGTGATGACAAGCGCGCCCGCTTCCTGTTTCCAAGACAGCACGCCTTCGTGACCGAGCAGTTTCACGGATTTCACTGCTTTGCCGAAATATTTTGAATCCGTCCCGAGCGAAGTAATTTTT
Source organism: uncultured Verrucomicrobia subdivision 3 bacterium (assembly GCA_903833055.1). GTDB lineage: Bacteria > Verrucomicrobiota > Verrucomicrobiia > Limisphaerales > UBA11358 > UBA11358. Next base: position 2,728 of record CAILDU010000157.1, read on the forward strand.
AATTCCGCTCCGGGTGCGGGCACTGTCATGCCAAAGGCGTAAAGCGAGCCGTCTTTGCCGACGGTGAAACGGAAGTCCTGCGGGGCGTATTGAAAATCAGCTTGGCTCTTGCCCAGCTTGCCGCCGGGAATCTTGCGGAGTTTGCCTTTGTCTTCCTGACCTTCGCCGGGGATTTTCCAGGCGCGACTGCCGTAAATGGCTTCGCCGTTCACGCGCATCCAGTCGCCCACGCCCGCAAGCATTTGTTTGCTGCCATCATCAAGCGAACCGTCCGGCAGGAGCGAAATGCAGATGCAAGCATTGCCGTCACGTGCACAGGCTTCGATGATATAGCGAATCATCGCACGCGCGTCGTAGGTGAAGCCCGGCGCGTAAAACCAATCGCCCACTGGCGCTTCGGCAATCCACGCCTGATCGGTTTTGATGTCATTCGGGATGCCAAACTCTTCGGTATTCACCGTGCCATTGGTTTTCTTGCGGAACTTTACAATGCTGAACGTGTCCACCTTGCCCCGCCGTTCCAGTGCCCGATTATAGAAATCGGCGATGACGGTTTGCATCGCATCAGCCTTAAGCCCAGTGCCAGTGCCGCTGCCACTGAAGGGTTGTTGGTCGGTGCCGTCGGTGTAGATGAAATCAGGATTATATTGATCCACCACATCCATCATGCGCAGCGCCCATTGCGTAGCATACCATTTATCATAAGCCATGTGGTTGGTGAAGATGCCGGCGGGCGGTGGACTCCACGGCGAATACGCCGCCTTGGTCACACCCGAATATTCGCGGAGGTCAATGCCGTAAAGCCGGCGCGGGTCGAGGCCGTCCCACCATTTGCCCTTGCCGTCGGCCAACGTCAGATTGCCGTCGTAAGACACACCAGCCTTGTCGCCGGTCTTGTCACTGCCGAACGCCGTCTGCCACCACCACCAGGAATATTCGTGATGGAACGTGACGCCGAAACGCATCCCGTCTACGCGACAGGCCTTGGCCCATTCGCCGATTAGATCACGCTTCGGTCCGAGGTTGACGGCATTCCACGGCTGATAATGCGAGTTCCACAAATCAAAGTTGTCGTGATGCACGCCTTGGATCATCAGGAAGCGCGCGCCGGCATCGTGATAAATTTTTGTCAACGCGGCGGGATCGAGCTTGCTGGGATTCCAGTCGCGCAACACTTCCTTGTAACCGACCTCGGACGGATGCCCAAAATTCTTGAGGTGATTGTTATACGCCGTCGTGCCCGGCACATACATCTTGCGCGCATACCAATCGCCACTCTGCCCGGAAGCCTGCGGACCGAAATGAACCCAGATGCCGAACTTCGCCTCGCGCAACCAGTCCGGTGTGCCAGGATAATTTTTCTCGATGGACGCCCACGTCGGCGCAAACGGCCCGGGAGCAATGGGCAAATCCAGCTTCACCTCCGCCGCCGATTTGGAATCACCCATCGGCACACTAGCTTGCGGCAATGGCGCGGAAATTTCCGGCATGGGTGGCAGCGATGGCAGCACGGCCTGAACGGATACAGAAAACATCAGGCTGGCACACAAAAAGGCAAAGCGAATTTTCATGTTGAGATGAGCTGGAGTAAAAGGGACACAAGGCAAATTGTAAAGTTCCGGTAGACGGCGACCACAAAATTTCCTGCAAGGTAGATAACATCGCTGTCGGTTTGAAAGCGATGTTTGTGAAGAGGGCGTGAAGTGGGCGTGAAGTGGGCGTTTTATTTTAGAACACTTTGTTCGTCCAAAAAAAGTTGGAGCGCGGTTAGCCAAAACGCCACCGCGCTCCAGCATTTAGACTTCAACCGCACTTCGCCGCCGCGAGACCTTTGCCAGTTTCCAAAAAGGATTTCAGGCTCGAGAGCACACGCGGCCAACCGCCATTCACCCGACCGGGCATCGTTGAACTTGGTTTGAACTGGTCGTGCGTCACCGTGAGACACACCGTGTCCTTGACGATTTCGATTTCATAAGTGACGCGCGATACATCTTTGAGATTTTCCGGATCAATCCAAGACAGCACGAGGCGTTTCGGCGGAGTGCTCTCCACAACTTTGCCGGTGGTATAAACTTCCGGAGTTTCGCCCGCCGTCGCCATGTCCCAAGTCGAACCCTTCTTCCAGTCGGAGACGAGCGCGAGTCCGCCCCAATACTGGCGCGTGAATTTCGGTTGAGTGATCGCGTCCCAGACCTTTTTCGGCGTGGAACGAATGTAGGTGGTGTAAACTAACATTGGCTTGGCCATAACTTCATCCTTTCTTGTTTGGTTGTTTCTTTTTCGGTTGGTTTTGTTCGAGACCGGCTTTCAAACCGCTCAACGCCTGCAGGCGATGGCGTTCGTATTTGCCAATCCAGCGCTCGCTGATCTCGTGGAGCGGCACCGGATTGAGATAATGCAGTTTCTCGCGTCCGCGCCAGACGACGACCACCAGATTCGCCGCTTCGAGCAACAAAAGATGTTTCGTCACCGCCTGCCGCGTCATGTCCAGGTGCGCGCACAATTCGCCGAGCGTCTGGCCGTTGCACTTATGCAACTGATCCAGCAACGCGCGCCGACTCTCGTCCGCCAACGCTTTGAAGACTGCATCCATCTGACCGCGATAATATGCAACCATTTAGTTGCCTTTCAAGCGGCAATGCTAACAATCAGTTTTGAAAATAAAAAAGTTATTACGTTGCTATGCGACCGACCTGCACTGAAGCTCCAACATGAGCAAAAGCCTTCAACAACATGGATTCCGCGAAATCAACAAACAACTCCGGTTTCGCATGATCGCCAGCGGTCTGGACACCATCAAAGTCCTGGTCACGCGCCAGTGTGGAAAATACAAATTCAACTTCACCGGCGCGCCCGACCAAGTGGTGAAAGCCGAAGCGCTGTTGGCCACGTGGGGTTGAAAAAATGTGGCGGCACTGCCCGCGTTACAGACGAACACGGATTCCACGAATTTTCACGGATTGAATCCGTGTTAATCTGTGCAATCCGTGTCTGCGTTCAGACCTTCAACGAACCCCGAAATCCCCGCCCGCTGTAGTAAGACTCCGCGCCGTTGTGACCGATGAAGACGCGGTTGTAACGGCGATCCCCATAGATCGCACCGCCGAGGTCGCGGATCTCGGGCGGCGTGCGCAGCCAGCTCGACGACTTGGTGTCGAACTCGCCCAGCTTCTGCAGCGCGAAATATTCTTCCTCCGTCAGCAGCTCCACGCCCAGCTCCGCCGCCATGTCCACGACGCTGTTTTTCGGTTTGTGTTCTTTGCGCGAATCCAGCGCCGCGCGGTCGTAGCAAAAACTGACGCGGCCCTTCGGACTTTGCGCCGAACAATCCATGAAGACGAACTCGCCCGACTTTACGCCGACCACATCCGGTTCGCCACCGGTGCGTTCCATTTCCGCGAGCGACCACAGCTTGTCCGGCTTGGCCTCCAACCGCGCCTGCACCTTGGCCCACACCAAACCTGGGTGACGGCCCATGTTCTTTTCAAACCGGGCTTTCAACGCGGCCAGCAACTCGTCGCGTTGTTTGGGGGATAATTCTTTTTTGGCACTGGCGTTTGTTTTCATAGCTTGGGCGATCGTCGGCAAAGTAAATCAATTCAGCGAACTCGCCGCAAGCCGGGGCAAGCCTCCGCCGGAGCGCGGCTGTGTCGAAGACCAGCCGCAGCAGCTTCGCCTTCACCGAGCGCGGGGAGCAATCTGGCGCGGCTTGATGTCCGGGCGTTGCTGCGGCTGGTGCGCGGCGCACACAGCCGCGCTCCGTCAGAATTTCAGCACGCCATGCTCATCCCGAAACCGCGCACTACTCCACGGCCATGTTTTCGGATTGAGAACCAAACCCGCCTTCGCTGGATTGTTCTCGATGTATTTGAGCGTCTCCGTTTCATGCTCACTATCGCGCATAAACGTGTCCCAGTAATCTGCCTGCCAGAACTCACCGCGCCGTTTCAGCAGCCGGTTCGCCTTTTGCGCCGTGTATTTCTTCCAACTCTCAAGAATCTCTGCCATCGGGGTAGCGGCCACCTTGAACAAAGCGTGAACGTGATTCGGTATCACCACCCACGCGCGCAAATCGTATCGCTCGCCGTGAAAGAACCACACGGCATCCTCAACGAGCTTTGCAATTTCCGGCTGTCGCAGATGACTTTCGCCGCGGCCTTTGTCGAGATAGGCTTCCAGTTCCGCACGACGTTGTTGGTCGTCCTCGATCTTCAAGAGATGTTCCCACTCGGAACGGAGTGCTTCGGGAAACGAATCGGCCAGTCGGAATGTGACGAACTGCGTGAGGCCCGGTTCATCGCGATGCGGCAGATAACCACGCTCATTCCAGCCGCGAAAACCTTGCTTGGTGTCCTCCAGTTTCGGTGGTGAAGACCAACGACGCTTGCTTACGACCAAATCGCGCACGCCGGGATTGTGCGGCGGCCCGGGACGACGGGGTTTGGAAGGCTGGCTCACGCCAAACATTGAGCCGTAAACCCGCGGGTGCCGCAAGTCTTGGAACGCCCCCGGAGCGCGGCTGTGTCGCAGCGACCAGCCGCAGCCGCTTCGCAACGAGTAGCGCATGGAAATAATTCAACACGGCTCGACATACGGATGTTGCTGCCGGAGCGCGACTGTGTCCCGCTCGGCGCGGGATCAGTCGCAGCAGCTTCGCATCTAAGGACGCGCTAGAAAATTTCACACGACTTGAAGTTTGGACGTTGCTGCGGCTGGTCGCTACGACACAGCCGCGCTCCGGCGGCGGGATTATTTTGGCGGATGACCCAGGGTAGTCCCGCGTGGCGGGCCAACCCTGGGCTGAATGATGGAATCCCGTTGGGATTCGATAAGTAATACGTGTTTCCAAAACTGCAGCAGCCAAAATCTAGTTCTTAGATTTTCGCAAACTGGAGAGCCGAGGGTCAATTCCCTGCCATTTTGGTCCTTTGCTCAGATTCTCCTCCGCCCATAAAGGACGGAGGTTTGTATAATGCCAGCAGAGCAATTGCTCCTCAGCATTTGTGAGGTCGAATGATGAAATTGGTCGAATATGGTCGATGTGCCATTTTCCTCTCCCACGCCCCCAATTGCTCCACGTCATTTCAGACTGAAATTGTCGTTCAAGATGAATTATGAGGTCACTGAGTGAACAGCCGATGAGCTTCAAAACACCCGCAACCTTGATATTTTTGGTTTCTTTGTCAGCGGCCTGAATAGTCATTCGAAGTTTGTCAGCAAAAGTGCTTCGAAGCCTCTCGCGAAGTTTGAATATCGGGTCAGATGCTTTGCGGCGCTTCAGGTGAGCGTTGCGCTCGTGCTTGTGTGTGCGGTGATAGTCCCGAGAATACCCTTTAACCTTTTCAACATTCGCAGCGCGATACTTGCGCTTGGCTTGCTTGACCTTCGGCGAGTTCAGACGTTGCCACTTCAGCGCCTCTTCCGTGAAATGTTCGCGGCGAAGCACTTGTCGCATCGCCCGCTTAGTTTGAATTCTCTGATGATTTGCTTTGTAATACTCACGTCGCTGTTCGAGGTAAGCACTGTCACCAAGTGCAACGCGCACACGATCCTTATGCGCCTTCGCATTTTGACAGACACACGACTTGCACCAGTAATTCAACCCGCCCGGCCCGTTCTTGCTTTTGCCGAAGTTCTCAAGAGAGAGCAACCGTTTACATTTTGTGCATGCCCGGAGAGTATCCATCGCATTGACTCACGCCTTCGCGTAAACCTCCGCGCCTTTTTCCACGAACTCCTTCGACTTTTCTTCCATGCCCTTCTTCAGCGCCTCTTCCTCGGCGATGCCTTGTTCGGCGGCGTATTTGCGGACGTCCTCGGTGATCTTCATCGAGCAGAAATGCGGGCCGCACATGGAGCAGAAGTGCGCGGTTTTGGCGCCGTCCTGCGGCAGGGTTTCGTCGTGGAACTCGCGCGCGGTCACGGGGTCGAGCGCGAGGTTAAATTGATCTTCCCAGCGGAATTCAAAGCGCGCCTTGGAGATGGCGTTGTCGCGGTATTGCGCGCCGGGATGGCCCTTGGCCAGGTCCGCCGCGTGCGCC
>CAILDU010000158.1 GCA_903833055.1 uncultured Verrucomicrobia subdivision 3 bacterium
TCCGCGACGGCGAGCGGCGACACCAATGACACTTCCAAAGCGCAAGCGGTCGGCCTGATCACGGTCAGCATTCCGATTCAATTCCAGATCACGAACGTCACTGACTGGGCATATAAAAACAATGCGCCTGACGCGTTGCTGAAAGATTTGGCGACGCAGGAAGTCATCAAGTATTTCGCCGGCATTGATCTGAATGACGTGCTCTCGCAAGGCCGGTTGCAGGCGGCGGAAGTTTTGCGTGATAGGATTCAAAGCTCGGCGAATGCGCGTTCGCTCGGCGCGAAAATTATTTTTGTTGGCTTGCAGGACATTCATCCGCCAACGGCGGGCGAAGTGGCCGCGACTTATGAAAAAGTCGTCGGTGCACAACAGACCAAGCTCGCGAAAATTCTCGATGCGCAAGCGGGCGCGATTCGGTTGAGCGCCATTTCCAGCTCGGCAGCATTCACGATTACGAATGTTGCTGATGCCAAACGCGTCCAGTTGGTTTCCTCGAAATTTGCCGAAGCCGGATTGTTCACGAATCAGATTCCCGCTTTTGAAGCTGCGCCGGATGTTTATCGCCAGCGGCTTTACGAACAGAGTTTTGCCGACGCGACCAAGAACGCGCGCAAATATGTTTTGCTCGTCACGAACACGTCGGACGTGGTGATCTTCAACCTCGAAGACAAAATCCGCGACGACCTTTTGAACCTTTCCATCACGAATACGCCATGAAAAAAAATCTGATAACCATCGTCATCGCCGCCGTGCTGGTGGTGATTTTCGCGCTGCTGCTTTTTACCTTCCAAGTGCGCCAGTCGGAAGTCGCCGTGCTGACGACGTTCGGCAAGCCCGCTGCGAACAATCTTGACCAGCCGAATCTCTACTTCAAATGGCCGTGGCCGATCCAGCAGGTTTATCGCTTCGACCAGCGCGTGCAAAATTTCGAGGACAAATACAGCGAGAATCTCACGGCGGACAACACGATGCTGCTAACGAGCGTTTATGTCGGCTGGAAAATTTCGGACGCGAAGGAATTTTTTCCGAAGTTCGCCGGCGGTTCTGTTGAGGCCGCGCAGCGCCAATTGGAAACCATGCTTCGCAGTGCGAAGGCGGCGGTCATCGGCAAACATAATTTGTCCGACTTCGTGAACGCGAATCCGAAGCAGCTCAAACTTGAGAGCATCGAGGACGAAATTAAAGCTGCCGTGCAGGGCGAACTCGCGTCGCAGAATTACGGCATCAGCATTGATTTTCTCGGCATCAAAAAACTGGGTTTGCCGGAAAGCGTGACGCAAACGGTGTTCGACCGCATGAAATCCGAGCGGACGGTTTTGATCAGCGAGGCGCAGTTCAAGGGCGAAGCCGAAGCGACGAAAATCAAGTCCGCCGCCGAACGTCAGGCTGCCGATGTCATCGCCAACGCGCAGGCGGACGCGACGCGCATCGAAGGCGCAGGCGTGGCCGAAGCCGCAAAAACATTGAGTGTTTTCCAGCAGAATCCGGAACTCGCGATTTTTCAATTGCAATTGCAGGCGTTGAAAAATTCGCTGAACCAAAAATCCACTTTGATTTTTGACGAGCGCACGCCGCCGTTCAGTTTGTTCCAAAATTTGCCGGCGAATACCCAAACGAAATAATTTCGATGAGCGACCACGATCATCAACATCCGCACGCGCCAGAAATGGACGCCGGTTCGCAGGCGCTGGCCGAGGCGTTGCGCAGCAGCTTCGTCATCGTCAAAATCGCGATGGCGGCGCTCATTGTCATTATTTTTGCGGCGGGATTTTTCACCGTCGGGCCGCAGGAAAAGGCCGTCATTCTTCGCTTCGGCAAGCCGCAGGGCGAAGGTCAGAAAATGCTGCTTGGCGCGGGCTTGCACTGGTCGCTGCCGTATCCGATTGACGAAGTCATTCGCATTCCCATCACGGAAATCCAAAAAGTTTCTTCCACCGTCGGCTGGTTTCTCACCACGCCGGAAATGGAACTCGCCGGCACCGAACCGCCCGCCGGTCCGTCGCTCAATCCGCAGATTGACGGCTACGTCGTGACCGCCGACCGCAACATCATTCA